>CAKZJW010000088.1 GCA_937120495.1 uncultured Oligoflexia bacterium | reverse complement strand
ATCAAAAAATGAATCTGTGTTTACTTAACTAGAAGACTCGGGATGCGCTGCGTGCCACTACGAACCGAGAAGAGCCGGGCCTAACTCATGTTTGAGTTGGACTATAAATTCTGGTGGAACTGGATATTATGGTAGTGGTCTTAAACGTGATACGAAGGCCGTGCATACAGGTGGTAACAACTGCAATAAGCTTCGCCATATTCTTTGTGTGGAACAGTAAACTTTAGATCTTTTACCTTAAAAGTGTAAGGACTTAAAGATCTGGGCTATTAAAAGTTGATTCTTCTGCTTGGATTTAGCTGCATAAAAATGTAATAAAATAAAACTCTAAAAGTTTCAAATCCTCCTGAAGTTGTCTCGTTGAAATGGGGATTAAGAACACTTTGCTAAATATCCAATTATCCGGCACTAATATTTTTAAACAAAATGAACAAGCCCATGAGGATTAAGAAAATTGCAAAGGATTTTTTGAGTAATTCTTGAGAAATATATTTTACTAACCTCACGCCGATAAAAATTCCAACAACAGAACAGCCCGTAAACTGAATAAGAAAAATCCAAGGTATTTCTACATAATTTAGATTAGAGATAAACCCAAAAAATGAATTAATGGTAATAATAAAGAGTGATGTTCCAACAGCTTTTTTCATGTCGGTACCAGTAAAAAGAATCAAGGCCGGTACAATTAAAAAACCTCCACCAACGCCAATAAAGCCTGTGAGTAGGCCTACAAAAAAGCCAGATAAAATGATTAGCTCATTGTTTTTCTGAGGTTCTTTTTTATTTAGATTTTTTTTACCCTTGAACATGAAAATAGCAGCAAGCATCATAATTATAGCGAATATTATGAGCTGAATCGAACTGCTAACAAATTGGCTTAAATAAGCGCCTAGAAATGTAGAGGGTATTGCAAACACACCAAAGATTAAAGCGACTTTTATGTCGACATTCTTGTTGCGAAGATGACCGAAGGTACCAAAAAGGGTTGTTGTTCCAACAACAGCTAAGCTAAGTGCTACTGCTATTTTAGTTTCAATCCCTACTGCGTAAACGAGTATGGGGACAGTTAAGATTGATCCACCACCACCTAAGAGACCTAATGTTACTCCTGTTAATACTGCGAGTAGAAAACCCAACATATAAAATCCCCTCTGTTGTGTAGATTATGGAGGAAAGGCTCAATCTAGACGTTGATGGGAATCAATAAAGCACTATTTTTTTACATTCTCAAAGTTTAACAGTCTATCCTCATCGAGAATTTCAATATCCCTGCCTTCTTTTTTAAGGATCCCAAGGTTTTCGGCTTTTGTTAGAAATCTTGCAACTGACTCATGAGAGCTTCCAGAATATTCACCAACTTCCTTTCTGGTCCAAGTTTGATTGGGAGATCTAAGTTTTAGAAACCATAGGGACTCAGCAATTCTCTGCTCTGATGACTTGTCTTGTAGCTGTGAGATTCTTAACTCTGCGCTGGCCAAATCTTTTGAAACTTGTTTTAGAAGTAATTTTAATAGCTGAGGATGTTGCTCACATATGGCATCGCACTCTTTCTTTGGAACGATAATAATTTGCGTTTCTTTTAGTGCAATTGAGCTCCCGTGGTAATTCTCCTCAGCGAAGTAGGAACGATGTCCAAAAATAGATTTATCATCAAATATTCTTAGAAACGTCTCTTTACCACTTTGTGCTATATAGAAAAGTCCAACCAATCCAAAATTGATGAAATAAACGCTCTCTGGTGCTTCTCCTTCGCTATAGATGACTTCACCTCGCTTGAAGTTCTTGGTAGGGAATCCGTTTAGAATGTCTTCTATTTGAGAATATATCATTTATACCTTAATATTGATTGCCATCAACGTCGAAGCTAGCATCTTATTATAAGCTATTAAAGTATAAAGGAGAGAATATGTCATTAACAGTCCAACATTTTTACGATGAACTAACGAGTACTTTGACCTATATCGTCTTTGATGAGAGTTCAAAAGATGCACTCATAATTGATCCCGTTTTAAACTTTGATTACGCATCTGGAAAAACTTCTATGGAGTCGATAAATGCTCTGGAAGCATTTATTATCGAGCAAAACTTAACTCCTCACCTCATATTAGAAACTCATGCTCATGCAGATCATTTGACTGGAGCATTAGAGCTTAGAAAGAGATTTCCAAATTTAAAAGACGCTATAGGGGAAAATATAATCAAAGTTCAATCTGTATTTAAAGATGTGTTCAATCTAAGAGATTTTAAAACAAATGGAACTCAATTTGACCTACTTATTAAGGATGGAGAGACTGTAAGTGCTGGATCAATAGAAATTAAGGTGATTTCAACTCCAGGTCACACACCAGCATGCTGTTCTTTTTTAATTGAAGATCTTCTCTTTACAGGCGACGCACTCTTTATGCCTGACTCTGGGACAGGAAGGTGTGATTTTCCAATGGGAAGTGCAAGTGATCTCTATAATTCAATTCATGAAAAACTTTATAAGTTGCCTGATAGCACAAGATTTTTTACCTGCCATGACTATCAAGTGGGTGGACGTGAATTAAAATTTGAATCGACGATAGGTGAAAGTAAAGAAAGTAATATTCAATTAAAAGAAACGACAACTGAGCAAGAATTTATAAAGTTTAGACAAGAGCGTGATTTAACTCTTAATGCTCCTAATCTTTTACTTCCTAGTATTCAAGTTAATATTGATGCTGGAAGATTACCAGATGCGGAGACAAACGGTAAATCATATCTGAAAATCCCAATTAACTAGGAGATATTTATGGATACTATTATTTTGCCTCTTACTGGGGGAGTCCTCATTGGTATAGCGAGTAGCTTTATACTCTTAACCCTCGGACGAATTACCGGCATTAGTGGTATATTTGCAAACTCTTTTATTGATTTCTCTGCAAAAGCAGAGTCATGGAAGTATTTTTTCCTCTTAGGATTAATCCTGGGTGGTATTATTTTAAAAATCACATATCCAGAGTTCTTTAACTATGAAATCTCTGGATCAGTAAGTCTCATTATTATTGCTGGGCTACTTGTCGGTTTTGGAACCAGACTTGGGTCTGGATGTACATCAGGCCATGGAGTTTGTGGGCTTCCAAGAAAATCATTGAGGTCATTTGTGGCGACGTTAAGTTTCATGGTCGCTGGCATTGTTACGGTCTATCTCAAAGGTTTATTATGAAGAATTTAATTGGCCTCATTGGTGGGTTGCTATTTTCAGTAGGCTTAGTCGTTTCAGGAATGATAAATCCCAAAAAAGTGATAGGCTTTTTAGATGCTTTTGGAGATTGGGATATGTCTCTTGCCTTTGTGATGGGCGGAGCTGTTATTGTTAACTTAATAGTTTTTAGACTTATTCTAAAACGTGAACCTGTTTATAACGATAAACATAATCTTCCAGCATCAAATAGACATATCACTAAAAGACTAGTTATTGGATCTGTACTTTTTGGTATTGGATGGGGTCTTGTGGGAATATGTCCAGGGCCTGCTATTGTTAATCTTGTAACTCTGCAAAAAAACGCAGTTTTATTTGTAGCTGCGATGCTAGTAGGAATGCTTGCCTTTAAATATTTAGATGCGTTCTTTGCCAAGGAATCTGGTGAGTAGTATGGGGGAAAAGTTATTTATTAGTATCTTGTTAAGTTTCTTGATACCTATTCCTGTTAGTTTTTCGGGGCCGGATATTGATGTTCAATCACTTAACAAACTTCTTAAAGTTAGGAAGGGAGAAGTTTTGATACTTGATGTTAGAACTCCCTTCGAATGGAAAGAAAGTGGAGTCATTGATGGTGCCTTAATGAAGAATGCTTACGATTCAGACTTAACTTCTTATTTAAAAAACCTTGAGAAGAGCAAAGAGATTTATATTTATTGTCATTCTGGATCTAGAAGTAAGAAAGTTTCTAAGTTACTCGATGAACTAGGATTTAAGAGCTTTAATTTGAAGGGAGGGATTGTTAGTTGGCAAAAAAATAAGCTGCCATTAATCGAATATAAACAAACCAAGCTCCATACTATCAAAAGAGTGTTGAATAAATAACTTCTGGGAACTCAAGTTCAGAATAAGATTAAAAGATAGGAGACAGCATGATGAACTTACTAACAGCTATTTTTTTTATAGTAATGAGCCAAGCATTTGCTCAAGGAAACTTCAATGAAGAAGAAGTTCTTCGTAGTGCTCAAGAGAGCTTTAAGGCATTGCCTGACAAGCTTATAGATGAGGCCCAGAGTCGAAATATTATCTCTTTGGGGAAAAAACTCTACCTAGAAAAAAAACTCTCTGCTAGTGGAACAATTTCTTGTAATAGCTGCCATGGACTTGATAACTATGGTGTTGATAATCAGGCGACTAGCCCAGGACATGACAGTACAAGAGGTGCTCGTAATTCACCGACAAGTTTTAATGCAGCATTAAACTCTAGTCAGTTTTGGGATGGAAGAGAGAAAGATGTTGAATCCCAAGCGCTTGGTCCTTTACTTAATCCCATTGAGCATGGTCTTAAAGATAAAGCTGAAGCTCTTAGTAAAATTAAAAGCAATGAATACATAGCACTTTTTAAGAAGGCAAACTTAAAATTTGACTTTGAAAATATTGGAAAGGCCATAGGAGCTTTTGAAAGAACATTGCTTACTCCATCGCGATTTGATGATTACCTTAAAGGAGATACTACAGCTCTCAGCTTTCAAGAAAAACGCGGTTTAAAGAAGTTTATGAGGCTTGGTTGTACCAGCTGCCATAGTGGAGTAAATCTTGGAGGCAATAGTTTTCAGAAAATGGGCTTAGTTAAAAAGTATCCTACAAAAGATCTTGGACGTTATGATGTCACTAAGCGCTCTAGAGATAAGTATAAATTTAAAGTTCCAACACTTCGAAATGTAGAGAAAACAGGCCCCTACCTCCATGATGGAAGTCTCACAAAGCTTCGAGAGGCAATAAGTATAATGGGAGAATATCAGCTTGGTAAAAAGCTTCGAAAGCATCATTTGGACGATTTAGAGGCTTTTATGAAGGCTCTTACTTCTAAGAAAGATAGTTATTTGTAGGGTATACATACTTATCTAGCAAAGAATTGAGTGGAGTGGGAAGTTAAGTTACAAAAACGAAAATATAAAAATTAAATTTTAACTCAGAAATTTAGCTACTTACTAACAGAAGTACGCATTAAAAAAGGAATTGCAAATGAAATCACTTGGACTTATTTTATCTCTATTTTTTTTAGGAGCGTGTGCGCATAAAAACTATCCTGAAGAGTCAAATGTACAGATTACTAAGGATCTAGTAGGGAATAGGTGGGGAAATATCTATTTTTCTAAGCAACCCTCTAAGGCTAACTTGGAAAGCCTTAACGCAAATAAATTTAAGACTGTAATCAATCTTAGAGAGAAAAAAGAGAAAGGCTATAATGAATCATGGGAGCGAAGAATAGCTAAAGAGCAACAACTTAACTATTATAATATTCCATTCTCAATGAAAAATGAAATGAGCGATGAGTATGTTGAACAAGTGACTTCTATAGTTATGAAACACCGAAAGGAAGGCAAAACTCTTATCCATTGTAGTAGCGGTAACAGAGTCGGTGTTTGGCTAGGTGCTCACCTAAAGAAAGATCATAAACTCTCAAATAAGGAGTCCTTATCTCTTGCGAAGAAACTTGGCCTTACTAATAAGAAAGCTATTAAGAAGCTTGAGAATTATTTGAATTAGTATTTTTGTTAAATAAGCCGTGGAAGCTCTAAATATGAGTTACTGTTATCCCGAAAACTCGATAAATTATGAATAGGGGTTATTTCAGCCTCAGGTCTGGTGGGAGGGATAACATACACGGGTACTGACATAAGAGATTGGCTATTAAAGTAAATAATTCTAAGCTAAAACAATATCACTTTAAAAGTTTAAACCTGTCTGAGGTTATCTGGACCAGTTTGGTAAAAAATCTCTTTACTACTTTTGCAACCTTTTAAAAAGTCTTAACTGATACAAGGGAATTAAAATCTAGATGCTACCTCAACCATCTAACGCCTTATTACTTTGCTTAGTAAAATCAATTCTAATTTTAGATATTCCTGACTGTTTTGCTTTAGTGAATTTTAATTGCAAGAAGGGAACCTAAATAGTTAAAATATAGTAAAAGTTTTAACATAGGGATTTCATGGACAAACAAATTGTAACAAAAGACATTTTTGCCTCATTAGTTGTATTTTTAGTCGCAATGCCAATTTCACTCGGTGTTGCAGTTGCTGCTGGAGTCGAACCGTATATGGGATTAACCTGTGCGATAATAGGTGGGCTTGTTGCTACTACTTTAACGGGTTGCCCACTGCAAATAAGTGGACCTTCAACTGGACTGGCCGTAATGGTTCTGCATGTTGTTCAAAACTTTGGTGTTTCTGCTCTTATTCCTCTTGGAATTATTACCGGACTTTTTCAAATTGCGATTGCTGTCTTTAAAGTAGGACATCTATTTCAAGCGACACCCCCCTCCCTTGTAAAAGCTATGCTCTCTGGGATTGGTTTTTTAATTATTATTTCTCAAGTTTTTATACTATTTGGTCAGCCGATGAGTAGTGATAGCTATATGAATATTATTAATTTACCTAGTGTTGTTAGTGATGGAGTAAATAGCGGTAGTGAGTCGCTGATGTTTGGAGGGATAATAGTCGCTTTAGTTTTAGGGATAATGTATTTTTGGTCAAAGCAAAAATCAATTATTTTTCACTTAATACCAGGCTCTTTAGTAGCAGTTATTATAACTGCAGCATGTGCATACTTTTTAAATTGGGATATTCCAAAGATTCATCTATCGAGTAATATTTCAGAAATCTTTGCAAGTATTGATTATGCAAAAGGTTATGATGCCTTAAGTATTAAGCTAATTATGTATTCTTTAGGTTTCGCTTTTGTTGCGAGCGTTGAAACGATGTTATGTGTAAGTGCTCTAGATAAAATGACCCATACGCATTCAAAGTATAATAAAACTATTCTTGCTCAAGGGATTGGAAATTTATTTGCAGGTGGAATTGGGACGATACCAATTGTTGGTGTTATTTCAAGAAGTGCTGCAAACGTAGAGGCCGGAGCAAAGACCAAAATCTCTGGAATCGTCCACGCTGTTTGGATAACACTTTTTTTCTTTATTCCTGCTGTCCTTGAATATATCCCTATAGCATCGCTTGTTGGGCTCTTATTCTTTGTAGGATTTAAGCTTCTAGATCTTTCTCATATTATTGATTATGCAAAAAGATATAATAAAACATCTTGGATTTTTGCAACAACATTCATTTTGACTATTTCTGTGGATTTATTAATTGGAGTAGTTGCAGGTTTCTTAGTTGCGATCTTTATCTTACTTTTTGAGGTACTTAAGTACGACTTAGTTGTAAAAGAAGAGTATGGAAACAAGGTTTTAACTTTTACTGGAAAGCTTTCCTTTTTAGATCTACCAGTTCTTAATCGAGAACTAAAAGATGCTGGGGAAGGGGTTCCTTCAAACTTAGAAGTTTGTCTAAGAGAAGTTCAGTATCTTGACCCTGCAATTAAAGAGCACTTAGATCAATGGGCAGAAAAAATGGAAAAACAAGGTGTAAGCGTAGAGATTAAAAAGTAATACAAATTCTATATTTAGATATTAAAAAAGGCGAACTTTGAGTTCGCCTTTTTTATTCGTGTCTTTTGTAAAAACAAAACTTATTTTATTTTTAAAGTGATACTGTAGTTTGAGTTTGGTCTAAAGCAGTGCGTACTTCCTGATACTTTTTCAATACGATCTGAAGAATTAATTAGCTCTTTTATAAAAGCGGTATCAAAGTAACAATTTGAACCCATTTCGGATTTGATTTTTATTGTTTGTTCTACTTCTGATAAATCGAATTTAGCACTTACTCTAACTGGAGAGTAGGTATTGTATTGAATACCTCCAGAGCATCTTACGTCTACATCAACTGCATCTAGATCTCTTAGAATATTTTCAACAGAACCTTCAACGTAGTAGCATGAAAGCATAATTCTATTGCGGCCTTCATTTCCAAAGTATGTCATTTTTACTACTTCATTTGAGTGAGCGAAAAGATTTGCACTGAAAATAACTAATAATAATGAGATTTTTTTCATACTGAAAACTCCTGTTTTAAATTAATAATATTAATAGACTTAATAAAACAATTATTGGAAAAAGCCAAATCGATTTTAACGCACCTAGTATTCTAGAGGGGCATAAGCCTCATAAGTCATTGAATTATTAATGAGATGATTTTACTTTTTCACATTTGCATCGGAACTTTTGGATAAACACCCTCAGGTGTAGAACTAATCCAACTCGAAACAGTTCTTAAAATAATATCCTTATCTCTTGGTAAAGTTCCACCAAGTGGATGCATATTTGAGACATGGTTTGCTCTAAAAAGTATTGGGTTTAACTCAAAGCGAGCTTGCTTTAAAATATCGTGCATCTCTGTAAGTAATTCTTTAGATGTAAGAGGTTCAATTAATCCACGTTCAACCATTTTATGATAGGGAGTTCCTGGAACACTGAAAGTTGTTAGAAAAGAGAAGAACTCTGGGGCCGTAGCACTTAAGATTTTGGCCGTATTTTCAACATGCTGTTTGGAATATTTCTTTCCACCTACTCCAAGCATGGCAATTGTTGAAAGTTTAAAACCACATCTTTTTATTTTAAGCGATGCCTCTATCATTTCAGCTGCCGTATTTCCTTTAACGATCATATGAAGAACTTTATCATCTCCAGACTCAAGCCCCAGGTAAGCAATATTTAATTTTTTTTCAGATAGAACTTTTAACTCTTCTTCCGTTTTTTCTAAAATATTAGTTGCTGTAGCATAAACTCCAATTCTTCTGACTTTTGGCCAAAGCTCATTGATTTTATCCAGAGTCGCAATCAGCACTTCTTGTGGGGCACCTAACGCATCTCCATCGCAAAGAAATATCTTCTCTGGATTTAGACCAGACTTGAAACAAGCATCAAGCTCACGGTTTATATCGGCTTGAGGACGAACCCTATAGGTCTTACTTCGATACATATCGCAGTAGGTGCACTTATTGTTTGAACAACCAATAGTAACTTGGATAAGAAGTGATCTTCCCTCTGAAGGTGGGCGATATACTGGTGGTTCATACTGAATTGGTGGATTTATATACATTATAGAAGTGTAGTTTAGGAGGTGTCGATTCGCAAACAAAGTGGCTTTATGGATTGATAGTTGATCAATGGAATAGATTAAGTTCAGTATTCTTTAGTAAATATTAAGTTCAAACCTTGTAATTACCTTATCTAATTAGTTCATTCTACCGATAGGTATCTATATAATATTATTATAAAAGGTTTTAAATGTTTTTGCCGTTAGGCCTATTTTTACGCTTGCGAACGTTTCCAATAATCACAGCTCTTTTGATTGTTCTTTGTTTTGTTAATCATTTTCTTTATGACGATTCAGATGAAGCAACTAAAAAGATCACTGAAATACATAAAGAGTTTCAAGTTAAAAAGTTAGTAATGCTGGAGAAGTACTGTATCGATCGAGGTTTTGATCCACTTGATTGTAGTAGGGTAAATAAAGAAAAAGTTAAAGTTAAAGACAAAAAAAAGATAGATTCTCAAAAAAAACAAAAAAATCCCTTTGATTCTGTTGACTCTGCTTTATCGGCACTTGATTTGTCGACAGATATTATCATTCTCACTCGTGATTTCGAAGATATTGTAAATGAAGGACTAGGAGATAATTCAGATATTTCTCATCTTGAAGGCTTTAGAGAATTTCAAAAAGATTATCAAGAACATAAAAAAAAGTTTCATGCCATTGCAGAAAATTATGACTTACTAACCGTAGAGAATATAAATCTAACCTCAGTTTTAAAGGCCATGTTTACCCATTCTGGATTTTTCCACCTTTTTGGAAATATGTTTGCTCTACTTGTTTTTGGCATCTACGTTGAAGCGAGAATTGGGGCTTTGACTTACTTTGCAAGCTATATGGTGAGTGGCTTTATAGGTCTATCAGTGTATGCGTATTTTTTAATGTCAGTAAACTCACTTCTTGTCGGTGCTTCAGCAAATGTTTTTGGTGTTCTTGGAATGTTTTATATTTTCTTTAGAAGTGTAAATATGAAATTCTTTGTTTTCTATTTTGTTACAAAAGTTATAGAGCTTCCAGTAAAAAGATATTTCTTTATTTTATTTATTCTTTTAGAGATTATTAATACCCTTGTTGGGGGAAAGAATATTGCACATGGAGCCCATGTTGCGGGCTTAGTTGCAGGTGTATTGATCGCTTATTTTTGGAACCAAAAATATAAACTTCCTGAGGGATTTTTATACCTTTCAGAGGTTGCGTGGTGGCGACGAATTCAGAAAACGAAAGATTTAGATAAAAAAGTAATCCAAGTCGGTAGTCTACTCGCTTTTAATCCTTTTAATATAAAGGTGAGAGCTTTAATTTTAAACCAAATATTTGAAAATAAAGATACGGCTCTTAGTAAATACAAGCATTTTGTGAATGCGGAATTAGGTAACTTCTTGCTCAGAAAATACAAAGAAGGACAAAAAGAGCAAGTTGTAAAAATTCTGTCTTCAATTCCAATGGAGATTCATTTAGTGAAAACACTGGGACGAATGCAACAAAAAGTTTTAGTTGAGCTTCTTGATCTTGCAATAGAGAAAGAGAAATACTTTCTTGCTTTGAGGCTAATCGTTTGTGTTTGTGAAAAATATCCAAGGTCAAGGCAAGTTAAAAATTATTTTAAAACAGCAGTATCAATATTGGATACTGATACAATTAGAGAAGAGCAGATTAATTACCTCTATGAAAGTACAACGATGAGAAATGTAAAAGAACTTATAAATACATATAAAATAAGAGTTTAGGAGACAAAATGGCAAAAATATCAGAAATGACAGATGGAGATTTGGTAAAATATATCAAAGCTTACGAGAAAAAAGTTGAAAGTGGAGTTGATCTTGAAAAGAGTAATCGACTTTTAAATGGTTTAAAAAAAGAGCAAGTTAAAAGAAGAAGTTCTGGAAAACCAGTAAAGCCAGTTAAGCCAGTTAAGGCAGTTGAGGTTCACCATTCTTCGGATATTGATTATTCGGATTATGATGATGCTAAATTTGGTTCTCGTGCCATAGCTCTTTTTATTGATTCAGTTATATTGGGAATTACAAATCAAATTCTTATAGCGGCTATTACTGCTGTAGGAAAATCAGCTATGCCTGCTGAATTTAAGCTAATTTCTATGATCGTGCCTATTATAACAATTATTAGTTTACCAACAGCTTATGCGATCTATTTTCTTAGAAAAAATGGACAAACGATAGGTAAGAAAATTATGAAAATTAAAGTAATTGATAATGATGGTTCTGATCAACTTAGTATTAAAGCAATTCTTTTAAGAGAAGTTCTTGGTAAAGTACTATCAACAGTTATTTTCTACCTAGGATTTATTGTTGTCTTATTTGGTAAAAAATCATGGCATGACAGTATCGCTGGAACGAAAGTTATAAAGGTGGAGTGAGAAACAAATTATGAAATATAAGGTTAACTCTTGAACAATAAATATGTGCAAGAGTTAAACTCTACTTCTCCATATAAATTTTGAACTTTCCTATGGGTGGTCACAAGCGAGGAGGGTTTTCACTCTTGGGTTCCTCCGCAAGCTTCACATATTGAGCAGGCTCTTCGAAAGTCTGACACATCATAGATTTCAACTCGATTGGTAAATCCTTGGTAGCCACCTTGTCCCATCTCTCTACCAATCGTCTCCGTCGCCTCAGAGGCTTTATTATCATTTTCAAAAATATATGTAGCTTTAGACATAATTTACACCTTTCGATATTAATGGTTAATGGGGTCTTTTCGGTTGGTTACCGATTGAGTTGAGTATTAAAAAAATAATATGTGTTGTTTCTTTTAGCTTTTAAAGAAAACTCTTTATTCCCACCAAGAGAATGATCCCACTATAGTTGCAATTGAAACGACTTCAAAGTCCTTTGGGGATTTGAGCCTTAGTTTTGTTAGCATGTCATAGCTTTTAGTAAGTTCTAGCATCTTGTTTTTTAAGTCTAGGCTTTCATTTTCTTTAAGTAGTAGTTCTTTTATATTGATATGAGTGCTATTTGTTGTTGTGCACTTTCTATTTATTCCTACATGGTGAATTTGTGAAGATAACTTATCGACTATTTGTTTATTGTAAGACTTTTCTAGTTGACCACCTTCGATCCACTTTACAGGGTAGGGAATTCTATTTTTTATAGTATTGTTAGGATGCCGCTCAATTAATTTTAGTTTCTCTAGTTGTGACAAGATGTTTGAAACTTTTATATCAGTTAAGGTTAAAGTATTTTGAATGTCTTCGATCGGTTTGTGCATCACTAGCATTCTAAGAATTAAGAAATTATTGAAATCTTTTGACAGAAAAATTTCTTGTTCTTTACTGAATGTGTAGACTTGTTGATTTGATGACTTTGATTTTTCAATCAATTCAAAAAAATCAATATCTAAGAAGCTTGAGATCTGTGTGAGCCTAGATATTTGAATATCTTCACTATTAAGTATTCTCTTTACTGAGGCAAGTGAAACATCGAGATGTGAAGCAAGGTCGGAGTATCGCTTTCCTTGTGATTTTAGGAGCTGTTTAACTGTCTGTGTAATTTGTTTCGTTTCGTGCTTCATTTTAGCCTTTAGGTCTCAGAATATAATACTTTTTATTATATCTTTGTCAAAAGATGTACCTTTTGCGACTTTTTATACAGAGGAGATATACACTATGAAGAATATTATATTAATTTGCTTAGTACTATTACAATTTGATGCGCTTGGACAGAGCCGCCCAATACCGTCCGGCGGATCGTCTAGACAAGTGCCGCACGATCCGACAGGAGGTGGGACTTGGAATGGAAAAGTGTCCTATACGAAATTAAAAACAATAAGTGGATTAGATCATCCTGAGGGAGTTCTTATATCAAATGACTCGTTTTTTGTTTCTGATATGGGGGAGCAAACAAGTGGAGATTTAAAAGATGGGAAGATTTTTAAGTATAAATTTAATGGAAACTTAGATTCTATCTTTCGTTCTGACGTAAAACTTATATCGCCTATGGGGATGTCGCTTGTTGAGAATATTTTGTATATCGCAGACCAGACTAGGGTTATTGGTATTTCTTCTATAACTGGAGCAAAAGAAAAATTTTATGATCTTTCTAGTATAGGAGCTACTTTTTTAAATGATATAGAGGTTGTTAAGGGACGTTATCTTTTTGTAACAGCAACAAATTTAAAAAAGATCATCTGTATTGATTTATTTCGAGACTCTATAATAGATTTTGAATTCGATTTACTTGAAAGTGCTCCAAATGGAATAGTTTATGACGATGCCATGAATATTTTGTACGTAGCAGGAAACAAAAAACATGAGCTAGGAAGTTTTGGAAATGGAATTGTGTTGTCATACAAGTTAAGTTTAAATTCATTGAAAGCAGATCTTATCAATAGACTGTTCACTGGGCGATTTTTAGATGGAATCGTACTTGATAAAGATTCGGTGGTCATCTCTGACTGGTACAGTAGAGGGGCTGATGGGAGGCTCTATCATTTAGAAAAATCATCATTTTCTGTGCTGCATGAAACATTTATGCAAACAAATGGCTTAGCGGACTTTGATTACAGTGGACAGAATAGGTTGTTAGTGACTCCGGATCTTGTAAATGGAAGAGTTAATCTATATAGAAGAAAAGACTCGCAATAAAGCTGTTGTGGGAGATTGCGCTCTGGTCAGATAGGCTTTACAGGGGTGTGATACTTTAGGTAGAATTACTTTACTTCTTCAAAGATTTTTTGATGCTTTTTAATCATCGTTTTATTCGGAATCTTTGCTGTTATAAAAGTGTGGTGAAATAATGTCAGTGAAACTCAATAACGAAATTAAAAACTTTTGGAATCTCTTTCTAGATAAAACAAATCGAGTAGACTCTTTTAAAGACTATAAGATTGATGCGTGGAGCTTTGGTAATACAAAAGAATTAGCCGATGAACTTGGTGCTCTTGTTATGGAAGGAAAAAAGACAGCGACCTGTAGTATCCTTAGTGCGTATAAAGGTGAAGAAGATGAGATCCCTCAAGTTGGGCGCTATAGTGTTCTTTGTGATGGAGATGATAAACCTCTTTGTATAATCTTTTTAACTCACACATGGATTTGTAAATATAGTGAAGTTGAGGCTAAACATGCCTTTGAAGAAGGTGAGGGCGATAGAACCCTCGAGCACTGGAGAGAAGTTCATCGTAAGTTTTTCTCTGCATACGAAGGCTTTAATGAAGAGAGCTTATTAGTTTGTGAAAGATTTACTGTGGTATTTAAATAATTATTTTATTAATCTCACGCCACGCTTTTCAGTAATATAGTGATACACCCAACTTGAAAAGATCGAAACTTTATTCCTAAAAAGAACTAGAAATAAAAGGTGTACAACTAACCAAGCAATCCAAGCGATAAATCCACTAATTTTCACCCTACCAACTTCCATTATTGCTTTTCTTTTACCAATTGTTGCAAGAGCACCTTTATCTAAATAATTAAAAGCTTCACGCTTTCCCTTTGATAGGCTTTTAATAATTATATTGGCCACGTACTTACCTTGTTGAGCGGCAACTGGCGCTAGACCCGGTAGATATCCTTCACCTTGTTTAAATGCAGATGCATCACCAATAACGAATATATTAGGGTGTTTTTCTATCGAGCAGTCATCATCGACAAGAGCTCTATTCATTCTATCCATTTTAGTATCAAGAGCTGTTATAATAGGGTTCGCTTTATTTCCTGCGGCCCAAATAATATTTTTAGCACTGATAAACTCTTCACCAACTTCTACGCCATCTTTAGTTATATTTTTAACAAATGAATTAAGTTTTACCTCAACTCCAAAAGCTTCAAGATCAGCTTTTGCTTTTTTAGATAATGAGGGATGGAATGAACTTAATACTTTTGGGCCACCTTCAATAAGAATAATACGAGATTTTTTAGGATTTATATTTGAGAAGTTTTTAGTAAGGGTTTTTGTTGCTATCTCTGCAATTGCTCCTGCCATCTCAACACCTGTTGGTCCTGCTCCAATAATTACGAAGGTTGTGTACGCTTTTTTCTTTTCATAATCATCTTCAAGTTCACTTTGCTCAAAACTCATAAGAATGTTTTCTCTAATCTTTAGGGCATCGTTTAAGCTCTTTAATCCCGGAGCGAACTCTTCCCATTGCTCATTTCCAAAGTAAGAATGTCTCGCACCTGTTGCAATAACTAAATTTGAATAAGTGAAAATTGATTTTGATTTTGTTGTTATAGATTTATTTTCTTTATTAAAGGATACTACTTCATCTAATATTGTGGTAACAGATGTATATTTTTTTAGAATTTCTCTTGTTGGTGTTGCAATGTCTGAAGGAGATAAACCTGCAGTGGCAACTTGATAGAGTAGAGGTTGAAATAAATGGTGATTTTTCTTATCGATAATAAGAACATTTTTTTTCTTTTTACCCAGTTTAATAGCTGCGTTTAAGCCACCAAAGCCAGAACCAATTATTATCGTATCAAAATGCTTTTTCATCTACACATCCTTATCAACTAAATCTGTGGCCAGATTATTCCAGACTTTATTCAAAAGCACAATAGCAGTCGAATTTGCTGTGATTAGTAGAGTGGTATATCATATCATAAATAGATAACTTGGAGGTTTATGAACACTAATGATCACAAACAAAAATTAGAAGTTAAGAGGGTTGGTGGATACCTAAAGGAGATCGTTACCTTCTTAGATGATTCGGGACAACCTATTGGCCATGTGATGAATCCTCTTATGGTTGAATTAAAACCCAGAGATATTGCACAAATATTTGTTGGATCTCTCGTTGTAGCATCTCCTCTTTGTTTAACTGAAGAAGTTTGGAAGTTAAGTGAAGAATTGCCAATGATGAATATTTATTGGTTAATGCTCAGTTCATTTATAGTGGTTTTGTCTTTTGTTTATTTTAATTTTTATAGATATAAACTTAAAGGTCATATCATAAATTTTATAAAAAGAATTTTTGCCGTTTATTTTATTTCAACTTTAAGTGTTGTCTTAATGTTACTTCTTGTTGGAAAATTTCCGATAGAGGAAATGCCTCTGGTTACAATTAAACGAGTTATTCTAGTTGGTTTTCCAAGTATCTTTGGTGGAGTATTAACAGATTATCTAAAATAGTAAATTACAGAGCTCTTTTATTGAACTCTGTAATCGATCTGGGAGATATAGATTAATTAGTCTTCAAATTCATCTGATAAATCCGACTCATCATCATAATCATCTTCATCCTTTATAGATTTCTGAGAAGGGGGACTGACTTCATCTTCGATTGAAGATGATTGCTGATCATTCAGGCCAGTCGCTTCTAATTCTTGAGCTTTTACAATATCAGAAGTAAAAATGAGTAATAAAAAACTAATAGTTACAACTGCAAATTTTGCTTTTAATTTCATGTTAACACCTTCCTTAATAAGGTTGATAAAGGAATTCATTCCTATTAATACCCAAATAACATTTACGGCCATGGACGCATAAGCCTCACAATTATAAGTATAGTAAATTAAGAACCCAGCACCTATTATATTGGTTAATTGAAAAGCTTTTGATTCAGCTTCTGCTTTTCCTGTTGTAACCATATAATAGGCAATCAAAACCATGATTGCTCCAATCCATCCCGCTAATTCTGCTACACTCATAATTGCTCTCCTTTTAACAATTATTTTTCTTGATGAATTATCGGAGATAAATTAAGTTAGGTAAAATCGTTTTATTTCTTATTACGATTAGGAACAGGTTAATCAAGAGGTTGTATGAACAGATTAAATTTCAGTCATTTTTATTACTTTTACATTGTTGCAATGGAGGGGTCTATAAAACTTGCAGCTGAAAAACTTTTCGTCTCTCAACCAACAATCAGTGATCAAATAAAACTTTTAGAGGAATATTTTGATTGTAAGCTCTTTATTAGAGAACATCGACAGTTAACTTTATCGAAAGAGGGGGAGCTAGCACTTGAATATGCTGAAGGAATTTTTGCCAAATCATCAGAATTAACAAGGCGGCTACGACATAGCATTAAGCTTCCAAAAACAAGTTTTGATATAGGGATGACTCCCTTTATGTCTCAGTACTTCTTATACGATATAATAACGCCTCTTTTTGAAAAAGAATCTTTTACTATAAATATAAATCAAGACCAAAGACATCTTCTTCTTGCAGAAATGGAGGAGGGAAATGTAGATATGATTTTTACAGACAATAAGGATACTCTACCTGGTGGCGTTGATACTTATAGAGTCGGGCTGAATAAGACATTTGTGGTGGCCCATAAAAAGTTTAAAAAATATAAAAAGAATTTTCCTGAGAGTTTGAGCGAGATTCCATTTTTTAACTATACAGGAGAAACAAAACTGAAGTATGAGATTGAATTATTTTTCGCACAAAATAATTTAGCTCCTAAGGTTATTGGTCAAGCAGAGGATATAGATTTATTTCAAATGATAACTGAAAAAGGTCTAGCTTTCACAATTGTCCCTGAAGTTGCAAAAAATAGATTGTGCTTAAATAAAGAGGTGATAGTCTTAGGAGAGTTAGAAGAGTTACAAACTTCAGTTTGGGCCGTACTAAAAAAAGGGGATAGAGGTTTAGGGTATAAGCTTCTTAAAGGAAAAATATAATGAGAAAAATAGAAAAAATAGCACCAGACCATTTTGAGCAAGAAGACCATTTTTATCCAAAGGCTCTCAACTCACAGCTACATGCAATGGTAAGCCATTTCTTTAATCTTGATCATGAAAGATTAATTAAACGATATAGTCATTTAAACCCACAAGTAAATACAGACCATTTAAGAGAGGTTTTAGCTTATCAATGTAAACATTTTTTTTGGGGGGGAGCAGATTTATTTTATGTTGCAACTGAGCAAGGGAATAGAGAGATGGTCGTGTTAGAGACAAATTCTTGTCCGTCTGGACAAAAATCAATGCCTCCTCGTAGTGATTCTGACGAGTTTCGTGGATATAGATATTTAATTGAAAATTCATTTCTTCCGCAACTTAAAAAAAGAAGATTACCAAAAGGGGCTCTTGGTGTAATTTATGATAAAAACTATATGGAAACATCAGGCTATGCAGCAACTCTATCTGAACTTACGGGTGAGGATGTTTATCTAATCCCACATTTTAATAACGAAGAGAAATGTATTCATTTTGAAAATGGTGTGATGATGCTAACTCTTGAAAATGGAGAAGTTATTCCTATAAGAGCTGCATTTAGGTATGTTACTCAAAAACCTTGGAATCGAATACCTGTTACAAGTAAGACGTTTATTTTTAATTCTACGTTAGTTTGTCTTTCGGGAGGACGAAATAAACTTTTAGCTAATAAGGCTTATGAAATTTATAATACTGAATTATTTAGCTCTGGTCTTAAGATAAATATGCCAGAAACCATTAAGGATGTTTCTAAATTAGAAATTCCGTTATGGGTTAAAAAATTTGGTGGCAAAGCTGTTATTAAGAATCCTTACTCAAATGCAGGGCAAGGAGTTTATACGATTACAACAGAAGATGAATTAGAAGAATTCTTATCCCATGATTATCCGTATGATCAATTTATTGTTCAAAGCTTAATCGGTCACTATGATTGGAGTTCACATAGCGAACAAGGAAAGTATTTTCATATTGGAACAGTTCCAGACAAAAAAGGAAAAATCTTTATTGCTGACTTACGCGTAATGGTTTATTCATCACCAAGTGGATTTGCTCCATGTGCTATGTACGCTAGAAGGGCAAAAGCTCCTATGACCTCTGAGATAACGACTAGTAGTTGGGAAGTTCTCGGTACAAACCTTTCTGTTAAAAAAGGTGAGAACGAGTGGGAGTCTGATACTTCAAGGTTGATGTTGATGGATCGAAAAGATTTTAATTCTTTAGGTGTAGGTATTGATGATTTGATTGAAGCTTATATTCAAACCGTTCTCACTGTTGTTGCCATTGATAAAATGGCACAAACTTTAATAAATAAAAAAGGACAATTTAGAAATAAACTATTTAGTTCTTTAGATAATGATAAATCTTTGCTAAGTGAGATCATGTTATGAGTAGTATAATTAATATAAAATCAAAAGAAGAGCTTCACATTTCATCTTTAAAGCGAGGTGAAATTCATAGACTCTATATTCATTTGTCGGATAATTCACTTGGAGCTCCTTGGAAAGTACCACTTGTAATCATACGTGGAATGGAAAAAGGTCCTACTGTTGGAATCACGGCTGCTCTTCATGGAAATGAACTAAATGGAATTTCAACAATTTTTAAATTAATAGACGATATAAGTCCTAAAAAGCTCAAGGGGACACTTGTTTTAGTACCAATAAGTAATGTCCCTGGATACTTGATGAATCAGAGACATTTTTCCGACAATGTTGATCTAAACAGAATGATGCCTGGTAAACTAGATGGATCAACTAGTGATTTATATGCTCATTATTTTGTTACAAAAATAGTTAGTAAGTTTAATTATCTTTTAGATCTTCATACAGCAAGCCACGGAAGAGTTAATAGCTTGTATATTAGAGCTGATATTGAAAATGAGGAAACAAGAACTCTAGCCTATCTTCAAAACCCTCAAATTATAGTTAAAAAATTTGATGAAAGCGGGACGTTGCGATCCTGGGCTAATGATAATGGAATTCCAGCCATAACAATTGAAATTGGAAATCCAAATGCTTTTCAACATGCTTTGATTGACGAAACTTTGGAGGGGATACACAACACTCTAAAACACCTAGAGATGATTAAAGGTGAAGTTCAAAATCTTGTGACAGATGCGACTGTGTGTGATGAATCGTATTGGTTGTATTCTAAAAAAGGTGGAATCGTGGATGTGTTGCCAAAACTTGCAGACAAAGTGAAGTCAGGTGAGTTGATCGCTATTGTTTATGATGTTTTTGGTCAAATAAAAGAAGAAATTAAAGCCAATAAGGCAGGAGTGGTTATTGGTAAAAATATTCGCCCCAATTGTGATGCGGGAACACGAATTTTACACCTTGGCGTTAGTATTTTTGAGCCAGACACTGAAGATATTCCAGGGCATGAAGACTTTGATGAATCCCTTTAGGCGCTAGCTTGATTTAAAGTACCTAAATTGTTGGCAATTAATATATGTTAATTCCTAAATTAATCTTCAGGAGCCACCTTAACATACTGTAATTAAAGGGTTAATAAGCACTCTGTATCTATCCGATAAGTGAATAATGTTAAAATATTATTAATTGATCTTTAAATGATCTTAATAATTAAGCTTCGGAGAAGAAAAAACAGAATGTTAAAACAATTAATACTTATATTCATGGTGATTATATTTTGCTCATGCGCAAATGAGAGTGAAGACTCTGATGGATTAATTGGCGATAACGTTTCTGGAGTTGAAGATCCTTCTACTTATGTAACTAATATAACGCCTCCACTTGATTCAACTTATAGTGAGAACTCAACTCTTGATTTTCAAGTATCATTTAATGAAGCAGTGTCTGTTGTAGGAGCCCCTTGTTTAAGCTTAGTGATTGGCTCAAACCCAAGGCTTGCTTGTTATATTTTTGGAAGTGGAATGAAAACTTTATTTTTTCGCTACACCGTAGTTTCTGGAGATGATGACCTCGATGGAATTTTATTATCTTCTGAAATTAATCTTCAAGGCGCAGAAATTAAAAATCTTGGAACTGACGAAGTTGTAAATCTCTCGTTTGCATCTGCTGCACCTGATTTATCAAACATCTATATTAATACATCTATTATAGCACCAGATAAGATTTTAAGCGTAAACCAAACAAATCTGAGTGAAAGCCGAGAAGAGGTTTCATTTAATTGGAGTGCACCAAATGATAATGGTAATCCAATCACATATTATAGTATTAGATATAGAAAACTTGGAGCTTCTGAGTTTGTTTATCACGGATCAAATCCAGCAAGTACAAGTGCCTTAATCTCTAATCTTGATACTGAGTCTACATACGAGATTCAAGTAGCAGCTTTTAATAGTGTTATGGGTCCTTATAGTGACTCTCTAACTGTCTCAACGGTCTTTACTCCTGCGACACTAGGAGCATTGATTTGGTATGAAGCCAAAGATATTAATGCAGATGGTGTTGATGTTGCAGATGGTTCATCAATTACTGACTTTAAAGATAAGTCTGGAAGTAGTAATCACGCAACGATTATTAAAGGGACCGAAGCCACAATTGAAACCGTTGATGGAAAGAAAGTAATTAGAATGACTTCTTCTGGTTATAGAACAATTAATTCACTTGGTGAGAGTGCCAATACTGATGTTGAAGTTTATATTGTAGCAAAAACGAGACAAGTAACAAATAGTTTCGCTTTTGTTAATGAAAATCAATTGAATGCTGATAGATACGGAAGTCATTTTCCATGGGGAAATAGTAATGCTTATATCGATCTCACAATGGGTGATAGAATGTATGGAGCGTGGGGTGGAAATACAACGGACTTTTTCGCATGGACGTTTAGGTCTTCAACAACTCAAGGAAAGGCTCTAGAAAGAAATGGTGTTGAGATATTAAATGCAGGTAATAAAGCCAATACAGCTCCTTTAAAAAAATGGACTATCGGTTCTGATTACGCCGGTAATGGAACATTTTGGAAAGCTGATATGCAGGCTATATTTGTTTTTGATAAGGTATTAAGTAATTCTCAACGAATTGACTTCTTTGCTTATATTGAAGCTGAATATGGCGTTGATATGCAATAAGAAATCTTCACTTTCCTTTTTAACTCTTATAGAATTATACTCAAAACAAACTAAAAACAGGAACAACTTGAAACTAGTAATCAGCGGCGGCGGAGAGTCTGAAAATTTTATTGATCTTGATAGAGAATTTCTTTCTTTATTGCCAAGTAATCCAAATCTCCTGCTGATCCCAAT
>CAKZJW010000087.1 GCA_937120495.1 uncultured Oligoflexia bacterium | reverse complement strand
TGGTGCCCCGACGCGGACTCGAACCACGGACACAAGGATTTTCAGTCCTTTGCTCTACCAACTGAGCTATCAGGGCATTCTTTTCAAAACGTGAGATCTAAGATATTGTTTTCTATTAAGTTCGTCAATATAAATTGAGTTAATAAAAGGAATTTTTTGTGGCCGTAAAATTAGTAAAGCATACTCTATCGAATAAATACTTTTCGTTTGATGCGATTATAATGCTGCCATCAAAAGCCGATCACTCCTCTATCAAGAAGGATTGGGGTCTTTTCACTCACGGATACACGGCCTCTAAGAACGATTGTCTCTCTTGGGCACAAAGATTAGCTGAAGCCGGAGCACCTGCAATATTTTTTGACTTACCTGGTCATTACCTTGGAAGCTTCAAAGAAGTTGAATCTTTTGAGGAATTTAAGGACCATTCACACGAATGTTTTATAACTGCATTTGAAAGCCTTAAATCCACTCTAGAAGAACAAGGATATACGAGCCAATGTGAGAGAGTCATATTTGGTGGACATAGCCTAGGAGCCCTATTAACCCTCAAAGCAATTGAGTTAGAATACTTCGAGGAATATGAGAAAATCGCTATTGGAGTTGGGCTCGGAGTAAGTCAGCACAAAGAGGTTCATCTTTTTGAAACAGACTTCTACCAAAAAACTCTCGATGTCAGAAGACAACTTGTAAGTCCAGCTATTGACTCTGATCTTGTTTTCCCATGGATAAAAGAAGAGAAGTTACGACTTAAAACAAAAAATAAAAGAGTACATCTTATCACCGGTCTTGATGATGTTGTTGTGGGCCCTGGAGGCATGGAAGCTCTTGAGTTTAATTTAAAAGAAAACGGAAACAACGTTACAACAGCGCAGCCAAGAAAGCTTCCTCACCACGATCCGACACTTGCTGCCAGTCATATAAATTCATTTCTAAAGAAAGAGCTACTTTGGTAGGTACTTTATATTTTTAAGAATCCCTACTCTCCCTGTTCTTTCAAGAGAGGTTCCTTTAAAGACACGTTTGAATTCTCGATTAGAAATATTTTCTAAATCAACATCCTTAAATGTTTTTTCAAAGTTTGCAAAATTTCCCATCTCAGATCGAAGAAGTGGCTTTGAGTTCCACGGACAAATATCCTGACAAATATCACAGCCAAATATCTCACCTCTTTTACTTGGGTAGCCCTTTGGAGGCTCTACTTCTTTAAACATTTCAATTGTAAAAGTACTTATACATTTATTTGCATCGATAGACCGGTTATCTAAGATCGCTGAAGTTGGGCAAGCGTCAATACAACGAGTGCAATTTCCACAGTGATCTGTTTCAAGTATATTTGAATTTAATTCTAATTTTTGCTCAAGAAGAATGGAACTAATTAAAAAATAACTTCCATGTTTTTTATTAATGAGCATTGAGTTTTTTCCAAACCAGCCAAGCCCCGATCTAAATGCGAGATCCCTTTCAAGAACAGGTTGAGCATCAATACTAAACTTACAATTCTCTACACCAAGCTTTTTTTGAATTTGAACAAGTTTATCCTTAATCCAATAATGATAATCCATTCCATCAAAACCCTTAGTATAGGCTGCAAAGGAATGATCTTTATTTTGAATATTTGCTTTGGCTGCAGAGGTGTAGTCAAAAAGAAAAACAAGTGCGGATTTAAATTCAGGATAAAAAGAGCTTATTGAATTGCGAAGCTCTTTTCTTTCATCACTTAGATATTTCAAAGGACCATGATAATTATTTTTAACCCACTCATCATATTGCTTTAACGAGCGAGGTATATCTTCTTCAGTATAAGCCCAATCAACAATTTGCATTGATGAGAGAAAGCTTTTATCTATTTGAAGAAGATCCTGCATCTAGATATCAGTACTAATAATCTCAATTGCACCCGTTGGACATTTAGCAACACACTCCATATCCTTCGCACAATCTTTTGCTGTATTTGCATTTATAATCGTATCGTTGTTCTCATTTTTTATCCAAATATCATGAGGACAAATATGAATACATGCCTGACAAGAAGCACATAGCGCGGTATCAAGAATAATTCTTCCGTTATCAATGTTTTCTTCTAAGAATACGTCTTTATCTTTATTCTTTGTTCCCTCTTTTGGAACATCTTTAATGATTTCAACTCTGATAGAATTAGAAGTCCCCTGCCTAAAGAACTTTCCATCACCGTGAGTAATAACAATTTTATCACCGTTGTGAACAAGCTCTTTTTTCTTAAGCTCTTCGATCATCTGTTCTTGAAGAGCAGAAAGATCTGCTTCATTTTCTTGGAAGTAATAAGGAGTGATCCCCCAATATAAATTCATTTTTCTAATTACAGCAAGAGAGTTTGTAACACCTAAAACTTCCATCTTAGAGCGGAAACGACTCATCTTTAAACATGAATATCCAGATTGAGTTACAGCAACAACCCATTTCGCATTATTTTTTTCACCAATGATAGAAGCTGCAATTTGAACACTTGAAGATACACTCTCTAAATCCATATGACGAAGAAGTGGTCTTTCACTTGGTTTTTTCTCTGCCTCTTCTATAATATCACTCATCATCGTTACAGCTTCAAGAGGATACTGTCCTCCAGCTGTTTCACCACTTAACATTACGGCATCCGTACCATCCCAAATAGCATTGGCCACATCATTGGCTTCAGCTCTTGTAGGGCGAGGATTATTTGTCATACTCTCAAGCATTTGAGTTGCCGTGATAACTGGTCTTCCAACCTCGTTACATTTTTTTATTATATCTTTTTGAATTCCAGGAACAAGATGATTTCCAACCTCTACGCCCATATCTCCACGTGCGATCATAATACAATCAGTAACCCCAATTATTTCATCAATATTCTCTACCGCTTCAGGCTTTTCAATTTTTGAAATTATCGGAGTATTCTTTTTTAATTTATGTAGAAGGTATTTAACTTGTTTTATACATTCCTTAGTTCTTACAAAACTTAAAGCAACATAATCAACATCATGACGAAGACCAAAAAGAAGATCTTCTCTATCTTTTTCAGTAAAACTTGGAGCAGAGATATTTACATCTGGAAGATTAATTCCTTTATTAGATTTTAATTCTCCACCTATAACAATTTTAATTTTTAAAACATCACGGTCTTTCGCATATGCTTTCGCTTCCATTAAACCATCATCAAAAAGAATCGTTGCCGTATCATGAGAATCTGTAACGAGATCTTTATAAACAGTTGGAATAAAATTGTCTTTATACTCCGGGTATTTATCCTGAACATGGCTTGGGCCAATAACCCATTCTTCTCCAGCTTTTAAAATAAGATTTTGATCTACTTTATCAACTCGAATTTTTGGACCTTGCAGGTCACAAAGAATAGCGACTTCCTTACCAATATTTTTACTTGCAGTTCTTATATTTGAAATAACTTCCGCGTGTCCCTCATGAGTACCATGACTCATATTAAGACGGCATACGTTCATACCTGCAATAATTAATTTTTCAATCATTTCAATAGAATTTGAGCTAGGCCCAATAGTAGCGACAATCTTTGCGCGACGAGACATAAATAGACTCCCTAATTATATAGTAAGTCCTAAATCTATCCTAGTGTAGGATATGTGACAAGATTATGCGCCCTGAGTTTGAGTTTTTTGTGAAATTTGAAGCCCTGCGTATTTTTCCATATTAGTAAGCTTCTGATTATTCAAAGCTTCCATTC
>CAKZJW010000086.1 GCA_937120495.1 uncultured Oligoflexia bacterium | reverse complement strand
GTTGCGCTAAAGTCGAAGGTGTTAAATTTATCTAGAACCTTTGAGAGGTTAGTGTATTTATAACTTTCGTCTTTTCTTGTTGGTATTTGAGCCTTTAGCTCTTGCAATGATTGCATTACTTATGCTCCTCAATTAACCAATCATATCCTTTTGCTTCTAACTCTAGAGCAAGAGACTTATCTCCAGATTTAATGATCTTTCCGTTATACAGAACGTGAACAAAATCTGGCTTTATATAGTCAAGAAGTCTTTGGTAGTGAGTTACAAGAACAACTGAGTTAAATTTACTTTTAAGAGTGTTTACTCCATTTGCTACTGTCTTTAAGGCGTCAATATCTAGCCCAGAGTCAGTTTCATCTAAAAGAGCCAATCTTGGGTTTAAAAGTAACATTTGAAGAATTTCGTTTTTCTTTTTTTCTCCTCCAGAGAAACCTTCGTTAACTGGTCTGTCTAAAAAGGCCTCATTCATCTGTAAGATTGGAAGCTTTGTTTTTACATATGTTCTAAAGTCTTCCTCGTTCATTGAGTCTGCACCTTGGTGTTCACAAAGGGCATTAAATGATTCGTACATAAAATTTATATTTGTCACACCAGGAATTTCAACTGGGTATTGGAAGCCTAGAAATATTCCTTCTCTAGCTCTATCACTTGCTTCAAGTTCTCCGATATCGGTCATTTTTCCATTTATAGAAAATTCAACTTCTCCAGAAGTTACTTCGTAGTCTGGGTGACCGGCAATAACTTTAGAAAGTGTACTTTTTCCACTACCATTTGGGCCCATGATTGCGTGAACTTCACCAGGCTTTACAGAAAAATTAATTCCTTTAAGTATTTCATTTTCTTCAACATTTGCTTTTACATTTTTTACTTCTAACATAATTATCCTACTGAGTTTTCTAATTTCATTTCAATTAATTTAACGGCTTCAACTGAGAATTCTAGAGGGAGAGTTTTAAATACTTCCTTGCAGAATCCATTTACAATTAAAGATATAGCTTTTTCTGGATCAATTCCTCTACTTTGTAGATAGAAAATTTGATCGGCACTTATTTTTGATGTACTTGCTTCGTGTTCAACGGTTGCGGTATTATTTTTTACATCAATGTATGGGAATGTATTTGCTGCACACTTATCACCAATAAGCATTGAATCACATTGAGAAAAATTTCTAGCACCAGTTGCACTTGGCATAATTTTTACTTCACCTCTGTATACCCCTTCTGATTCCTCAGCAGATATTCCCTTAGAGATGATAGTACTTTTTGTATTTTTACCAATATGGATCATCTTAGTTCCAGTATCAGCTTTCATTTTGTTATTTGTAAGAGCAACTGAATAAAATGCTCCTTGAGAGTTATCTCCTTTTAAAATACAACTAGGGTATTTCCAAGTAATTGCAGAGCCAGCTTCAACTTGGGTCCAAGAAATTTTAGAATTAACACCTTCACAAATTCCTCTTTTAGTAACGAAGTTGTAAATTCCACCTTTTCCATCTTTATCACCAGCATACCAGTTTTGGACTGTTGAGTATTTAATCTCAGAGTTATCTAGCGCTATAAGTTCTACGATTGCTGCATGAAGTTGATTTTCATCTCTTTGAGGTGCTGTACATCCTTCAAGATAGTTAACGAAACTTCCTTCGTCAGCAATGATGAGAGTCCTTTCAAATTGGCCCGTCTCTTTTGCGTTAATTCTAAAATATGTTGATAGATCCATAGGGCATGTAACGCCTTTTGGAATGTATACAAATGAGCCATCAGTAAATACAGCAGAATTTAAAGCAGCATAATAATTATCAGAAGCGGCAACAACTTTACCAAGATATTTTTTCACAAGTTCTGGGTGTGTCTCAACTGCTTCACTTATTGAACAGAATATAACTCCAACTTTTTCAAGATCTTCTTTCCAAGTCGTTCCTAAGCTCACAGAGTCAAATACTGCATCAACGGCAACACCTGAGATTCTTTTTTGCTCTTGAAGGGGAATACCTAGCTTTTCAAAAGTTTCTAAAAGCTCTGGGTCAAGATCATCTAAACTTGCAATTGCTTTTTTTGTTTTTGGTTTGGCATAATAATACAACGCTTGAAAGTCTATTTCAGGCACTTCGCAGTACTGCCAATTAGGATGCTTCATTGTTAACCATAGGCGATACGCCTTTAAGCGGTAGTCAAGTAGCCACTGTGGTTCATTTTTCTTTTGAGAGATGAGCTTAATGATGTCTTCATTTAAGCCTTTTGGAAATTCTTCCATCTCGATATTAGATTCGAAGCCCCACTTGTATTCTTCGTTCATTTTGTCTTCTATTTCACTCATACGCCTGTAACCTCAAGTATACGCTCCACTGGATCATTAGAGTTTTGATTAAGTAACTCTTCAAGACTCAATGTCTTAAAGAAGTAGTTTAAATGTTTATTTAGTTTATTAATTGGATGAACAATATTGCAAGATCCCAGAAGATTGCAGTTGTTTTCTGTGCAGTCCATAATTGCTTTTTTACCTTCTATAAGCTCAACAAGTTGAAGATAGCTAATAGTTCTTAAATCTATCTTTAGTGAATAGCCGCCCTTTACGCCTTTTTGTGAATTAAAAAAGCCCATAGAGTTCATCTGCTGCATAACTTTTGCTGTTGTATCGAATGGGGTGTGATAAATATCGCTGATCTCTCTGGCCGTTGTCAGAGTCTCGTCTTTCTTATCAGACATATGCTTTAGTGCTATGAGCGCATATTCAACTTTTTTATTAATCTTAACCATAGTAACACGTCGCGTTTGTATTTAAGGCTATTTTTCCCTTATTTAGTTTATAGCTCGATATATCATGAATATTACTAAAAAATCAATCAAATTTTGATTGCGATACTCTTTAGGATTATTTATTATTTCTTCCATGCTTAAAAGTTATAGATCATCAAAAAACATGAATGAAATTGTTAAAACATTGAAAATGTCGACTTCAGACACTGAAGCTTTCTTGTGGCAAAGTAATGAAGAAAATAGACAAATATTCAAAATTAAAAACTTTGATGTTAATGAAGGCTTTAAAACATTTGATGTTTTTATAGAAAATGACAAAAAATTTAACTCTAAAGATAGCACTCTCTATACTTATGCTAAATTTTCCCACAGAGATACAGTTTTCAAGGTAAGGGTTATATCTCAAATTGATGACTTTATTACCTGTGAAATTCCAGAGGAAATTAGAGCCTTAGAGCTAAGAACTGAATATAGGCACAGGTTTAAACCTTCTGATAAAAAATCATTAACACTGCAAATAAATGTTGAATTGATTATGGATGCGACTCAAGATCTTAAATTTCAAGTTATCGACATCTCAAGCAATGGAGCATCAATAGTAGTTAGCGAAGGTGATATTAAGTATTTTGAGGATGGAAGTCGTTTTGATTTAACTATCCTTGGCTCTTCTGTTTTGGAGACTAGCTATGAGATGGAATATGTTTATTCTCAAAAATTTAAATTTAAAAGCCACGGACGATTTATGTCTGCCTATAGAGTTGGTTTAAAGAGTAAGAATACTTTTGACAAAGATACTCTTATGAATTTTCTAGTCTAATTAAAAAATTACATTCTGCTTGGAGCTTGAATACCTAATAGCTCAAGGCCTTTTTTAATTGTGATAGCGACACTGTTACACATGTCAATTCTTGCACCTTTTAAACTTTCTTCTGCATTTGAGATTTGAGACTCAGCATAGAATGAATTGAAAAGTTTAGATAGGTCATAGAGGTAACCTGTTAGTAGGTGAGTCTTAGACTCTTCACACGCTTGAAGTACTACTGAGTTAAACTCTGAGAGCTTAAGAATAATTTGTTGCTCATTATCTGTAGTTAGTTTTGAATAGTCAGACTTAAAATCTCCTTGAAGCTTTTGAACCATTGAGCTTATTCGAGCGTAAACATATTGAATATATGGGCCACTTTCTCCATCAAGCTTTAGCCACTCACTCATATCAAACACAATTTTTTTATTTGAATCAACACGAGTCATTCCATATTTTATGGCACCACTAGCAATGATATTAGCTGTACTGTTGATTTCATCACTTGACCACTGACCTTCATATTTTTGAAGATAGTCAGTTTTTATTTTTAAAACCATCTTATCAATAAGCTCTTGAAGAGCAACAATATTTCCCTTTCTTGAACTCATTGCTCCATCAGTAAGTTCAACCATTTCATACTGAAGATGGAGGCAATTTTTTGAATTTTCAAATCCCATTTTACCTAGAATATTGAATACTTGTTTAAAGTGATGACTCTGGCGATTATCGACAACGTAAACACTTTTTTCAACTTGGTGATCTTCAAATTTTCTTCTGGCAAGTTCTATATCTTTTGTTGCATATAACCCAGTACCATCAGACTTTAAAAGGATACAAAAGCCAAGTTTTTCATCAGAAAGGTCTATTCCTACAGCACCTTGATCTTCTTTAAACAATCCTTTTTCTTGATACTCTTTAATAAGTTTAACTGAGTCAGAGTCAACATCACTTTCCCAGTACCATGAATCAAATTCAACATTTGCCCATTTATATACTTCACTCATAAGATCAATTGACCACTTACGAGTTTCAACCCAAAGGTCGTAATACTCGCCAGATTTTGCTTCAAGTTGCTTTAGGATTGAAGTTAGCTCGGCGCGGTTTTCATCTTCTTGTGGTGAACCTTTTTGTTGTTCAAGTAGGTTATTACCTTTTGTATAGAGTCTTCCAAGCCATGCTCCTTTTCTTTGAGAGGGAACATCTTCTTTGTTATGTTTTTTGAAGTACCATAAACATTTTGCTACATGAGTTCCAACATCACCTGGAAATGTTGTCGAAATTGTAGGGTAGTTACAATAACGATGAAGTTTTATAATTGCATCACCCAAACAAAGGTTTCTCATATGTCCAACATGCAGTTCTTTATGCGTATTGGGTTGAGAGAATTCAATTATGGTTTTAGGAGAATTTTCTGTAAGTTCTGTATCAAAAAACTTTCCACTGATTATTTGTGGAAAAATACTCTTTGCTACTGATTGTGTATTAACAAAGAAATTTAAATATGGGCCAGCAGTAATGGCCTTTAAAATAAATTCATTCTCTTCTAAATTTTCAAGTAATTTAGTCGCTATTTGAGGAGGCGCTGATTTAAAAGCTTTAGCAAGTGGAAAGCAAGCAAATGCAATATGGCCCATTTTTGGGTTTGGCGCTGTAGTTAATGAGTTATAAACTTGTTCCGCAGTAAGTGGTGACTCTCCAAATGCTTTAGTGGCTGCAGCAAGAATTGAATTGCTTAGCGATAGCTTTAGATTATTGTGGAGTAGAATGCTCATATAATTACCTTTTTATTTAGTTCTTATTTTCAAAACCGATAAGTATTTAAAATAGCATTAAATATTGAAATTGGGAATATATGAAAAGTTTCACATTACTATTATTGCTTCTTGTTTTGACTAGCACGGCTGCTTATGGGCAGAGTACCGATTTTGATAATTCTAATCCCCAACTAGATGCTTACTATCAAAGGGGTAGTTTCTTAGTTTATGACTGTATTAGAGACCACTGGGTTTGTACTCAAAAACTAGAACATAAAAGATGTCAAAAATATAGAAAAGAGGATCTTAAAGATTTTAAGCCAAGACTTAGTTGTGCTTATTTTGATGAGTATAAAACGAGAGAGCTTTGCCAAAAGCAGCAACAAATATTAACGAATCAATTTAGAGGTGATAGATTTTGTCTCCACCCTCAAGAGGCTTTGAGGAAGAGAGATTTTTAACTAATTTCTTTTATCATGACAACATGAGGGCCAATGCCTGGTATATCAAATTCATCACTAACAGTTTCAAATCCAATTTTATCGTAAAAACCAATTGCACTTGTTCTAGCATTACACCAAAGAGTAGTAACGTGGTTATTTTTAATTAAAGGGAATGCAGTCTTTAAAAGTGCTGAACTAAAACCTTTTCCACGATGTTTGTCTAAAGTAGCCATACCACGAAGTCTAAACTGATAAGTATCTTTAATTTTAGGATGATTATCTAGATAAAAAGAAGCTACACTTGCAAGAGTGTCATCAACGTAAGCACCGAGGTGAAAACTAGAATCTTTTTCATCTCCATCAAAAACACATTCACCTGTATTTGCATCTGGCCTTAGTATTTTTTGACGTATTTCGAGAGTGTCTTTTGCATCAATTTGCTTAACTTCCATGGGTTGAATATAGCGGTTTTAACACAAAAAGAAAGAGGCGATGCAGTAAGTCTGATATGGTAATTACTTGATTTTTCTAAAAAGAGCTTCACCTGCAAGTTTTGTTAGAGCATCAGAGAAAAGTTCTATTGCAAAATCAGGTAACTTCTTTTGGCCTTGCCAATGGCTTTTGGCAAAGAATAGGCACTTATTTTCTTTTTGATCGATAATAAACTCGCCCTTAAGTCCTCTAAAGAGACCTGTCGGGAATATAAAAGGGTAGACACCTTTTTTGGTAGGACGATCAACAATAACGTGAACAATCATTGGAAAGGGTAATAACGTATGATTTGCATTTATGGTTAAAAGCTTTCTATTTGGGTTGTAGTCCGATTTTTTTATAAAAGAAATCCAGTCCTTGTAACTTTCAAAAAGCGAGAGCTTTCTTAGTACTTTACTGCATTTTTTTTTGTGAATTGCTGCGACTTTCATAGAAAAACTCTGTTTTTTACCTGTACTCTCTACAGTAGAATTAGCTAAAACTTCACCTTTTTTCATATATTGAATAGATCTTTTGGTCATTTTCCATTTATTTTCATAAAATGAACCAATAGAGTCGCCACTTGCCATTAGATTTAGAGGGCTCAGAAATACTAAAAATATAAAAAAATAATTCAACAATTTCATATACTTAATTCTTATCGGCATAAACTTATGACGCAATTAGACTTTTCACGCGCCTTGATATTTCTTACCCTAAATTATTGAAAACATACAAAAAAGCCAAGGAAGACTTTAATTATGTGCGCAAAAAAGGCAACAAAAACGACATCAAAAAGCACTGCATCTCGCTCCAAAAAGGTTAAAGAAGCGGTTATTGAGGCCAAGGATCAAAGATGGCACTGTCGAAACAGAGTTACACTTGTTTTTGGAAGTAATGATGTAGAAGAGCTCAATACATACCTTTATACTGATAATTCCTTAGAGTTTAAGCCGGTTAAATTCCACCAAGCAAAATCTAAAGCTATTGAAGAGCTTCTCGATAACTGTATTGATGAATTTTACAGAGGCCATGTAACAGAAGTTAAAACAACTTTGAAAGATGATGGAATGACTGTTGTTGTTGAAGACAATGGAATTGGCTTTCCACTAGATAAAGTACCTATGGTTTATTCAGAATTTAGAACAGGTTCTAAGTTTAAAGACCAAGAAGTGGATTCAAAAGGATTTCTTTTTAGAACACTTGGACAAAACGGTCTTGGTGCTGCGGCAACTTGTCTGACAAGTGACCTTTTTAAAGTAACAGTTAAACATCATAACTCTAAAAAAGAGCAGACATATACCTTTATTGATGGTGCAAACAAAATTAATAAAACGAGACCAAAGCCATTTAAGGGAAATTCAGGTGTTAAGGTTGAATTAGTTTTAGCTAAGGAAGTTTATAAAAATAACAAAATTGATAAAGATCTTTTGAGAAAAAGAATTATCGACCTTGCTTATAATAATCCTGGACTTAAATTTAAATTTAACGGAGAGACTTTTCATTTTAAAAAAGGTCTATACGAATTAGCGACTAGAATTAGCCCGGATGCTGCACAACTTATTGGTGAAGATAAGTTTGTTTATTCTGGTGTTAATATTAAAAAGATTAAATATAAAGCGCAAATTGATATGTCTTTATCGGTAGTTGTAGATAAGCGCGGAGATGAGAGAGAGAAATTTATTTCTTTTGTAAATTCGACTCCAACTTTTGATGGAGGTTTTCATCACGATAGATTTAAAAGATTATTTATTAATACGATAAAAGATAAGCTAGAGCGTGAAGCTAAAAGAGCAAAAGTTACTGTTGTTGATAACGATATACTTGCAGGATTATCTTTTGTCATTGGTGTTATCATGCCAAACCCAAGATTTGAATCCCAAACAAAAAGAAAACTCGTTCGCGATAAAGATCTTGAAAAAGCAATTGAAGATTTTATGAATAAGTATATGCCAAAATTTATTCGTAAGAATAAAGAATACCTTGAGCATATTTTAGAAAGAGCTAAATCTCGTCAACGATTTGATGCTTTAAAAGATGCTTCTAAAAAAGCTAAAAAAGCAAAGAAACAAAGAGTTGAAAAACTTCTAGATGCCAATGAGAGAAAAGATAGATCTCGTTGTACACTTTTTATCTGTGAAGGGGATTCAGCGATTGGTGGTCTTCGCTCAGCGCGAAATAAATTATTTCAAGGCGGAATTGCTCTTCGTGGAAAGCCTATGAATGTTACTCAGGCTAGTATAAAAGATGTTTTAAACAATCAAGAGTTTGCAGATATTATGGCCAGTATTGGTCTGACACTTGGACAACCAGCAGAGATTGATAAGCTTCGTTATCCAAAGATTGTTTTCTTTGCCGATTCAGATGTTGATGGTGGACATATTAATACACTTTTAACAAATTTCTTCTATACTTATTGGCCAGAACTTTTTGAAAACGGATGTATCCAACTAGCAAAAGCTCCTCTTTTTGAAATCATCACTGACAAACAACCTCTATATGCGGAGAGTGAAAGTGAACTTGAAGATATTAAGAAAAAGTCGGGAATAAAAATTAGAGAAATTCAAAGAAACAAGGGGCTCGGAGAAATGAGTCCAGAAGCTTTTAAGCATGTCTTGTCTCGAGAAGATTATACAAAAATTATTATTGATGAAGAACAAGATGCAAAACATATGCTGCATACTTGTTTCGGTAAAGATACACAACTTAGAAAAGATCTACTTATAGATGATGACGATGTAAGTGTTGATCTTGGTTCAAGCAAGAAAAAAGCAAAGCCTAAAGTTGCAGTTAAGAAGAAGGCAGCCAAGAAAGTTGCAAAAAAAGCAGCTAAAAAGACTAAGAAAAAAGTGAGTAGACGATAATGCAAGAACCAACTACGTATTTTCATTCCCTAGAAGCAGTACCTCTAGAAACACTTGTTAAAGATGAATATAGAATTTATCAAATATATACTTTGATGGATCGTGCAATTCCTTATCTTCAAGATGGTCTAAAACCAAGTCAAAGACGTATTCTTTATACACTTTTTAAAAATCAATCTAAAGGGCTTATGAAAGTTTCAAGTCTAACAGGACTTGTTCTTACACTTCATCCCCATGGACCTGCATCGGTTGAATCTTCAATTGTAAACATGGCCCAGGACTATACATTCTCAAATAATTATCCACTAATAGATAAAAAGGGATACTTTGGAGAAAGAATGGAAACTCAAGCTGCCGCAGCAAGGTATATTGAGGCCAAACTTGGTGACGTTGCAAAGGTTCTTCTTTTCGATGATATGAACCAAGTTAAGATGGTTCCAAATTATGATGAAAAAGTTATGGAGCCAGTTGGTCTTCTTCCTAAACTTCCTATTATGCTTTTAAATGGAGCTGAGGGAATTGGAACAGGATTCTCTTCTGTTATACCAAGCTTTAAGCATAACGATATTATTGCTTCTATGAAAGAGGTTATTTCTTCTGGTAAAGCTAAAAAAATTAAGCCTTGGACAAGAAACTATTCAGAAAAAGTTGAAGTTGAAAAAACAGGTAAGATTTATTACAAAATGGGGTTTGAGCAAAAAGGAGATAAAATTTATATCACTGAGCTTCCTCGTGGCTATGATGCAAAAAAGATTTATAAATTTTTAAATAAACATATCGATAATGATTTTATTAAAGACTATATTGACTCTTCAGTTGATAACTCTATTAATATTGAACTGATCTTTAAAAGAGGTCAGACTCCAACTCTAAATGAAGTTTTAAAAACAATGGGAACTGTCTCTAGTCAGGTTCCAAATTATACTCTTATTTCTGAGCGCGGTGTAAAAGTTCTTGATAGAGCAGAGCAAATCATTGAGATCTTTACTCTACAAAGGTTGGAAGTTGTAAAAAGAAGATATGAACTTCTTGTCTTTGATGCAAAAGAAAGACTTAATAAAAATAATGAAATTATTAGATTTATTAAAGAGAAGCAGTATGCTCAAGCTGAAAAGAAGGCGAATAGAAAATCTTATGTTGAGTATTTGACGACTAAAAAGTTTAAGTACTCTGACTATCTTGCTGATATGGCCATTTATAGAATGACCAAAGAAGAAGTTGCCAAAAGAACTTTGATGATTAAAGAAGATAAGGCCAGAATTAAAGAATACGAAGCAATCTTAAAGAGTCCAGCAAAAATTAAGAAAAAACTAATTGCTGAGCTCGATGATGTTTCAAAAAGCCTAGATGAAATCATGAAGAAAAAAGAAGATGCAAAGAAAAAAGTTTATAAAAAACTAGATAAAGCATCAAAAAAGAAAGTAACTAAGAAAAGAAGAAAATAAATAGATTTTTAATTAGAAAAATAAAAAGGGAGCTTGAGTAGGGCTCCCTTTTTTATGATATTCACGTCTGGATGCTCTTCACCTCACCCAAATATATTTTAATGTTTACACTTTTTATTTTGTTGAACATATTTATCATTTACTTTGATCCACTCAGATCCATCGGCTCTTAATTCAAATTGAATAACAACCCATTCTGTATCGCCTTGATCTTCTTCGTGAACTTTTCCAATAGCTGCAATTGACCTTTGCGCTGTTGCTGCTTGGACTACACCTCCAATATTATATAAAGAAGCAATGGCCACTTTATCCTTTTGTAAAGGAGTTCTATTTGAGTTATGCCTACTAACACTCGGGTACATAACAGTGGTCCCTTGAGAGCTATTATCGTGAGCAAGACCTAAAAAATGACCAAACTCATGTAGAAGAACTGTTTCAAGGTCATATCCTCCACCACCATTTGTCGAGAAGCTAAAATAGTCATAATTAACAAGTATATCTGCATGACTTATTTCAATTGATTCATTGCTTTTTCCAATATTTTTTCTTAATCCAAAGATTTGAGTAACGGCAAGTGCTAGGTTCGGTAGAGCAGATGGCCACGAAGTAAGTTTGTAGACTCCCATTCTTCCATCTTGATAAGATCCAAGACTTCCACCTTTTTCTGTAATAGTTCCTGTTGTATCAAAGAAATTTACTCTATTGTCCACAGCATCTGACCATGAATCGGCACTTGTCCTTATTGAATCGGTCTCATTATTATCAAACGATGTACTAATGTCGACTTCTAGTGGAAATGCAGCTTGTCCTGCAGGCCAATAAGCATCTAGTTCAGATACTGACTTTTGCGATCTACTGGAGCTTAACTCAGTCTCTTCAGGCTGACAGCTCACTGTGACTAAAATCGATAATGTGATTAATAGTAGTGTTTTCAATTTTCCCATCCCTCGGTGTATTGGTATATTGTACCGCAACACTCAGGTAATTTATCGGACGAGATCAAGTAATACTTGAGTAAAATGAATAGTTTTAATGAAAAAAGCCACCTAAATAAGGTGGCCTTCGTTTATCTTACATGTAAGTAGTCGAATTTACTTAAGTGAGTTTTGGTGATCTTTTAAAAATTGGTCTAAACCTTTATCGGTAAGAGGGTGATTGAATAGAGCATTTAACACTTTAAAAGGGATTGTAGCTACGTCACTGCCAACTAATGCTGACGTCTTTACGTGATCTGTATGTCTGATAGAAGCAGCTAAGATCTTTGTCATATATCCATAGTTATCAAATACTTCACGTATTTCTTGGATTAGGTGGATTCCTGTTTGTCCAATATCATCAAGACGACCAATGAATGGAGATACATACGTGGCACCGTTCTTTGCTGCTAAAAGAGCTTGGTTTGCAGAGAAGACTAATGTGATATTAGTTTTAACGTTCTGATCACTCAGAGCTTTACAGGCAATCATCCCATCTTTAGTCATAGGAAGCTTAATAACCACGTTGTCGTGAATTTTAGCAAGCTCTTGGGCCTCAGCTAACATTCCTTTGGCATCAGTTGAGATAACTTCTGCAGAGATTGGACCATCAACAATTTCACTGATCATTTTAATCAATTGTTCTTGCCCAATACCTTCTTTAGCTACTAGAGATGGGTTAGTTGTAACGCCATCGATAAATCCCCACTCATATGCTGTTTTAATTTCTTCAATGTTTCCAGTATCAATAAAAAATTCCATTAATGCTCCAAGTTGTTTTCTTTGATTAAATCCAAATTTCGAGTCATAATAAAAGGTATGTTATTACCAGTAAAGAGTTTATTCACACTTGCCCTTATTTTATCTAATATAAATGCGGCTTTTGCGACTTTAGCAGTACCTGATTTTCCAGATAAAGGTTTAACAGATCCACCTAATAATACTTTTATAGACCCAAGAGTTAATTATGAAAACTTCATGGGCAGAGTTACGGATAAAGATAAGAGTGGAAGAATCTTAAAAGTAAAAGTTGAAAACAATAATACAAAGTTTTTTAAGGCTGGGGATGTGACTCACTTTTGGGTGAATAAGCACAAGACATCTACTCCATGTAGGGCAAGCGTTAGAAACACAGAGGACTTCTTCTTTGTGATCTACGTCACCGACTTTAAAAGTTGTTGGCCAGAAGATAAGTACTTTCCAAGAGGAATGCAGTTAAACTTTGAATCTAGAGAATTGTCTAATAGAGTTTTTGAAGCAAGTAAGTTTAGAGAGATACTTCTTCTTAGAAAAGATGGATTTATTAACCAGCTGAATAATATAAACCACTTTCTTTGGACATATGATCAACAAAAAATTAAAACAGCTGCTGATTACGATGAACAAATAAATGCTCTTCGAAGAAAAAAACAATTAGCAATCGATAACCTTCTTCAAACGAAGCAAGAAAACCTTCTTCTTCAAGTTGAGCTTCAAAAGAAACTTGATAGTCTAGATGAGTCTTTAAAACATTATCGTGTTGAAAGACAAGAGTATATGCTTGATCGTTGGAATATGGATCATGACTTGGGTGTGGGATTTCCTCAAAGGCCTATGAAGCTTAAAAAGAGATAAGTATGAAACTTCTAAGATATATTATTGGAAATATTTTAACCTTTATAAATTTTCTAACTCAACCTAAACGTGGGCAAAGAAGTGAGTCAGAGCAAAAAGAAGTTGAACAGCAGCTTAAGACTTACTCTTTATATCAATTCAATGCATGTCCTTTTTGCATTAAAGTAAGACGAGTGATGAGAAAGCTTAATTTACCAATTGAGCTTAAGAATGCTAATACGGATGAAAATATCAAAGAAGAGCTTTTGGCTGGTGGTGGAAGTCCGAAGGTTCCCTGTCTTAGGATTGGAGATAAATGGATGTATGAGTCTGATGATATCGTTAAATATCTTGAAGAAAAGTTTCCTATCTAAACGAACAGTTCAGACCTTTATAAGAAAATTCATCAACAGTATCCATTCTCTTGATTTCAATATTGTTTTCAAGTGCGTAATCTAAAAACTGTCTAGTTCCATCAATACTTCTTTTTTGAATATCGTGCTGAAGAATAACTCCGCCCTCAGTTGGATTTTTAACGTAGGCTTTCTTTTTAAGAATAACTTGGCGTCCTCTTGAGTCTCTAGTGGTTCTATAAGTTGTATACTCCCCACCGATATCGTGAGCTCTAATATTTTTAAAAACTTCTGTTGGTGTTAGTTTTGGAATCCAGTCACCAGAATCAATATCCCAAAATACAAAATGAATACAGTTTTTTCCAAAAAGTTCAGTTGAAACTTCTTTTAAAACATTAATGTGATGGTAATCAGATCTTCCACCGTACTCAGCATATGGAAATCTAAAATAAAAAGTACTCATCTTATGGCCAGCAAGCTCATAGAATTCTTTGAGTTTTTTAAATGACATAGTCATTTTCTTTTTAAAAGTATCTCTGTCGATTTTATTATTATGATCGTGAATATGATCATGGCTTGAAACGATATGTCCCTCATCAAGCATTCTTTTTATAAGGGCAAGATTACTTGGTTTTAATTTATGAGTGAGCACAAAGAATGTTGCCTTAACATTATACTCTTTTAGTATATCTAAAATCTTTGGAGTATTTATTGGATGAGGTCCATCATCAAAAGTTAATACGTATTGCGATTTAAAATGAAGAGATGGCGTATTGTACTGATCGTATCCAGTGTCGACCTTTGGTATATAGAGTCTGTTCTCTGGAAGGTGCAAAAATTTTGCTGTAGCAAGAGAGATAAATATGAATAAAACAGTTAAAATACGCATGAGCCAAACTAGTATGCTCAAGCATTAAAATCAAGTACATATATAATATATTCTTACATTTATAAGTAAGTTATCGCATTTTTAGTAAAAGCTTATACTATTAATAAAAGCTTAAATATAAAAAGTTCCAAGGATGAGGAGGTAGCTTATGAAAAGGACATGGATGACCTTTTTTGTATTAGTATTAAGTTTAGGGGCGTACGCAAATCCAACGCTTTCAATGGATGGATTTAACAAAAGATTCAAAATCGTTAAAAATCAAGCAGGTGAAGTAACTTCAGTGAAAATGAAGTTTGTTTCAAAGTTTTCTTTAAAGCCTTATCTTGTTCATATTAAAAACGATTTGAAAGAAGAGATCGACAGAATGAGATCTCAAAACAAATCAGCAACAGAAGCTGAAGTGAATGAATTTATTGATGAACTACTTGCTTCAAGTAACAAGTCTCAAGAAGATGTTGAGAATGCTGCTGTAGTTAGAAACTCATTATTAAATCTTCCAAAAATCGATGTTGAAAAATCATTTTCTGAGGTAGCAAAACACGACGTACTTAAGAAATTTGAATTCGACCTTAAAGATGCATTAAAAATGTTGGACTTATCAATTGTAGCTGAGCCAACTGATGCTAGATTCTTTTACAGAAAGACTGTAACTTATGAAGTTGTAACAAGAGCTTTGAATTTTGCTAAGAAGAGATTCGATAGCATTCCAGTTCTTAACCTTGCTTCTTTTATCATTGTAAAGGTTCATGACCTTGTAATTGAGCAAAGACAATTTCACCAAAACATGCTTCTTCACTACTTACAAAACTTTGAAACAAAGTTAGGTATGAGTGAGAGTGATGTAAACAGAGTATTTTCTTCAATCTATGAGTCAAGAATTGGTGTGACGGGATATGGAGAGTCAAATACTGCGGCTAGAACTTGGGAAAAGTATGGTCTTAACAAGTTTTATGCAGTTGTTAGAGCTGGTAATAACAAAGTTAGACAAGCTAATAGACTAGGGACTATGTCAATGGGTGCAAGAGCAAACTTTGCATTTGTTGAAGCAGTTGAAGACGGTCAAAGAGTTATTAAGAACCTTGTAAATGGTCATAATATGCTTTCTGGAAAAATGGCAACAGCTTATTACTACGAAAAACCTAATAAGGTTAAGAGATTTAGATCTCTTTTAAATCTTGGACAGGTTGGACTTGGGTTCTTACCAATTCCTGGTTGGATTAAGTCTGCTGTTGAAGGATTTGTAGAGTCTTACTATGTTGATCAAAAAATCACTGAAGGTGCTTTAGTTGGTTATTTTGAATCTGCAGGTAATAAAAAAATGTCTAAAGCAATCAAAAGACAAAACATTAATCCTTATCTGATTTTTTAGAATTTAAAATCACTTAAGAGATAAATAGCCCAGGTTCGCCCTGGGCTTTTTTATTTCTAATTTACAAAACTGTAAAAAAAACTGACACCCCCTATAGATTTTTCTAAAAACCGTGAACTCAACCATAAAGTCTGGGACTATACGATCATATGTAAATCAATTTATTTTGTAGATAGGTTATAAAAGGATAACGATGAAAAAATTATTATTGGGAATATTGGCGATAAGTAGTGTTAGCTCTTATGCAAAATGTCTTGTCTCTTTGCCTTATTCGGATAGTACTTTAAGGTCATTTTTTACTGATGACACTTATACTCCTTTTACAACACTAGATAAATTTGCTGAAAAACGCGGTATTTCTATTGTGAAAAAAGAAGATGCAAAAATCACTATTGGTAAATTCTACAAAGAAAGCAATAGAAGATCACTTCTTTGTGGTGATACAAATATTCAATATGAAATCCTAACAGTTAATGGATTGGAATTTGAAGGTGATGTGTTTAGGTCTAATAACTGTGAATCTCAACAACGAGGTTTTGCAGCTACGGCAGCAGCTCGAAAAGCAATTAAGTATATATCGGAAGAATTTAACTGTAAGGATAATCAAGAGTTTGAAGAGGTTAGTACTGACTATAGTGTTAGTCATTATTACTATAATTGTGAAATTGAGCATAGAGTAAGTGATAGTAGTTACTACTTAAGGGCCCAAAGACCAAACTGCTACTGGAATTATGACGATAGTTCAACAAAGAGGGTTTGTGAGCGCCCAGCTATATACTCAAAAGACAAGCAGATGGATCATTCAAGTTATCAATATGGATTTTTAGCTTTTACAAGTGAAGTAAATGCAAAGAAATCAGCAATTAAAAAAGCTTTAAAGATTTGTCACGAAGTCTCTATAGATGGTGTTCAGCTATAATAAAAAGAGCTTTACCTTTAAAATTGTCTAGTTCTTATACACCCCCTGAATGATTTTCATAAAATCTCTTTTGTGTCGAGTTTTCTGAGATAATGAATCCAATCAATTATTGGAGAAAAATTATGAGAATCATGGCACTATTAAGTTTAATCATTTCTTTTTCAGCATTAGCTGATATCTGTATCTGTCAGTACCCAAAAGAGGATGCTAGATACGGTGGTGGTTATAAAGGTGAAATTGCTTTTTATAAAATGGGTTGTCAAATTTGGCATTTATCAGAAAGAAAATGTAGAAAGAAAAAAACTATCGATATTAATGAATCTCTTGAGCCTTACCTAGATAAACACCACAGAGATGGTGAGAAGATTAGAGTTGGTTTCGTTGGTCATTGGAGTAGTAGTAGCGAATTAGTTGATTATCTTAAAAATGAAATAGAACCAGTAAGATCAAAGTATAAGTCACCAATTCATATTGAGAATACAGCTTGTTTAAGTATGGATAGCCCTGATCTTGTATCAGATTATGTATCAACATTAGATAATAAGGATAATGCTTATCTTACAGTTGAGGGAACTCAGACAACAAGTATTGGAATGTGGGACAAAGTATCATTTGCATTTAGAAAAGCTGATTTAATTGCATCTGTAGATTCAAGAAATTCAAGCCCTATATACCCAAAATGTAGTGAATTTATCGATAGAAGATGTACTGGTTTTCAAGCTGGTGAAAAAGGATTTTGTGTAAACGAGAATGATGAGAAAAAACAATTAATCTGTCATGGAAGAATTAAAGTAGGAAAGTATGACAGTATTAAAATTAGAAAAGCAAAAAGATGGTTGGATCTAGAATCAAACTTACCTTTATTAAAGAAATACATCGAACAACAGCATTATAAGCTTTTAAGAATGGCTAATGATATGGGATTAAAGCCCAACTACACACCTATTTTGAAAGAATAGGTTTTAGCTCTTTTTGATGGGCCTTTGCTTTTTTCACGCAAAGGCTAAACTTTATATTTGAATTATCTGTACAACCACGAAGATAGCTTGATCTTGCTAGATCAAGCACTGCTCCCATACTCACTTTTTCACTTTTAGGTGAATGTGCGCATGAACCCAGTAGGAGTAGGAGTAGTAGCAACAGCTTATGCACGAGTTTTAACTTTTATATTTGCTAAAATAATAAGAACTATCTGAGAAATAAAAAATACTCCCAAGAATATAGCTCCACCTTCTGAGAATCCATATGAATGAAGTCCAGTAGCAAGAATATAGTTAACGCCAAACCAAGCCATCATTACAGTCATAAATCCAGCTGCACTTAGATTGATAAATCGTCTTGTATTAACCCATGGAGTACTTTTTCCATGTAGAATTGCCATGTAGAAAAGAAGAACGATAAGTGACCAAGTCTCTTTTGGATCCCATCCCCAGAATCTACCCCAAGAATAATCGGCCCATACTCCACCAAGAATGATTCCCGCTGCAAGTAGGACAATTCCAACTTTGATCGCTGTATAAATAAGATCTTCATAATACCTTAGGTCTTTTGAAGAAAGTGTACCAAAACGCCCTTTGATTAAAGTCATATTTGCAAGCATCCAACTAAGAGCAAGAGCTGCATAACTTAAAATAATTGTCGTCACATGAGTAGAGAGCCAAAAATTATCTCTAAGCACCGGAACTAGAGGAGAGATAGACTCTGATAGCATTCCATCAGCAAATCTCATCATAAATAGACATAGAATATTGTATCCAAGACCACCAAGGATAAAGAGTTTATCTCTTTTAAAGATGTAAATGATAAGAGCGATAAATAAAGCCCCAAATCCAGAGAATAAGACCGTCTCATACATATTGGTGATTGGTGCACGACCTGAGATTAAAACTCTAAAAGTCATCCCTATGGCCTCTGTGATAATTAGAATCCAACCAGCTGCAAAACCTATGCTCGCACTCTTTCTCATAACGGTAAGAATTATTGCTATAAGGGCAATAAGCATAGCGTATGTAAAGATATTTGATTTTGCGTAAGTCGTTTCAATATCAATTGTGTTTTCATTATTCTTTTTAAAGTAGCTATTTTCCTCTAATAGTTGAGGTGTGCTAATCTCTTTAAAATTAGATATTGGCTGCCAAGTGTATTTTTGTTCAGACTGCTTGTCTGATTTTTGATAAACAGTCCAAAGCTCACCTTTAGTTGCTTTTTCAAACGTATTGGCTTTAAACCAAAATTTATTTAAAGCTTTCTTATAAGAGTTATTTTCTTTTTGTCCCATAATCTCAGAGCGAACAAGTTCTTTTTTCTCTAGAGCTTGCTCAATATTGATAAAAAGATCAGAGTCAGCCAGTCCTAGAAACTTCTTTAGTTCAAAGTGCTCAACCTTTATATTGATTTGAGCTTTGATACTTTCGTAGTCATTCATTGAGACAAGACAAAATAGTTTATTTGTATCAATATTAGAAATCTTAGATTTACTTGTAATAGCTTTTGTAAATTCTTTGGCCGCAACGAAGTAGGGCTTAACTCGTCCCTTATTAAGTACAGCTATCTTTTCAAAGTCCTGGTGATCATCACAAATGCTTCCAAAACTATTAAAACTTAAAATGAGTAATATAAGTGCAAAATATTTCATGGTTTATACCTTTGTTGTTTTCTTTTTCTTCCTTCTAAGAAAGTAATGCCAGATTGCGCCTAATACTAAAAGAAGAGAACCTGCATATTTTAGAGGTCGTCCTGGGTCGTAGTTTACACTAAAAGCACTTCCCCAAACATTTGGTCCAACTTGGAAGTAGCTGGCTTGATAGAAGGTGAATTCATCGTATTTTAGAGGGTTATTCATAAAGACATGATGTTCTGTCGCTGGAGAGTTGTTTCTTCCATCAAGAAGGTCGACAAAACTCTCATAGCTTGCTGGATCATTTGTCCCCGGATTTGTATCCATTTTAAATCTTTTTAATGTTATCTGGTATGGAAGCTTGATATCGTCTTTAGTTAATTGAAATCTAATCTCAGTTTTTCCATTATTTAAAGCCAGTGGTGCATCAGATCTAACCCAGTACTCTTTGCCTTTTACTTCTACTTTTACGGCCTTTACATCGCCATCAACAATCTTTCCACTATCTTGGATTGGTCTAGAGTAAATTGGAGTCTGATAGGGAACCATGCGGTCTCTATGCTCAAGAAGTCGCAATTTAAATCCCATCCAAGGAAGCTTGTGTATTTTTTCTTTTTCAGAGAATTTTTTCCCTATCCATCTTTTTTTTCTTTTCTTATAGAAAGCGAATTTATCACCAAATAGAAATAAGTTTGGCTTGTCTTGAAAGAGCTTTCTTGAAAATACTCTAAAAGAGCTATCCATTTTCTTTGTTAAATCATCATTTACAGGAAGAGGAGAGAAGTTTGGAAAGAACTTTAAAATCTCATTACCATTTTTAAATGCGATAAACTCGTTATCTTTTGAAGTTTTGATAACAGGAATATTCTTTTGTTCTGCAGTGTAGCAATTATTAGCAGCAGTATCCCAAATAATAAATCCACTTTTTGATTCAGCAGTAAAACACTCATATAGATTGTGAGGCATATAGCTTATTGTTAGTGGGCCAAGTCTAGTTGATGACTTGAAATCACTAGAGGGATTGAGTGACATTGTAAATTCTTGGGACACATTATCGTTGAATATTGTGTAAATAGAGCCATGATCTATCGCTTCAGGGATAAAATCAGTCTTTTCCCATTTCGTAATTAGCTTCGCTGAAGGAAGAAACTCTTTGAGCTTTATAAGATTTTTGTATTTTCCATCTAATTTTGTACCAAAAGCACCAAAAGGGAGTGGAAATTTAATACTTTTATTCTCAGATTGAATAGAAACTTTGAGAAAGTCTTTATCAATAACGATTTTTCTAGCTGGAGTATTAGGAATCAATTCTAAACTACCATCAATTCCGTTGATATAGGTCACAAACGAGCCAATAAAGAGAATTATAAGTCCAGAGTGGATTGTGTAGAAGCCGTATAGTCGTTTTTTTAGAGGAAACCTCAAATATGTAGCGACAATGATTGAACAGAACATGAGAAGTTGAAGGCCCATAAACCACAATGACTTGTATACAAGCCTGTTTGCGAACTCAGCACCGTGATAGCTTTCCATGAAAGTTCCATAGATAAGAGCAAACATAAATATAGTTATAATTGTTACGGCGAACTTCATACTTCCAAAAGTTCGTTCGATTTTTCTAAGTGATTTGAACAGTGACTGCATATAGCCTCAAAATGATTGTATTTTCACTCATATGTGTCCCATAATTGAGTGAAAAAAGCAATATTTTAGCAGTTACGTTTAAAGTAAATAAATATTTGATTTCATCTATCAGATACATTAGAATTTTTAGATCGTAATTGTTTTAAGGAAAAGTTGAATAAATGTCAGAACAATCATCACTAATAATTAAAGAATGTTCATCTGATTCAGAGATGAGCGCAATTTACAATTTTAATACAAATGCATTCGCTGATATGCAGGATTTTGAATGGTCAGTTGATAGCTTAAAGCTTCAGATGAATGAGGGCTGGTCAGTTCTTTCTGTTGCTGTCGATGAAGATATTATAGCAGCTATCTTTATTAAGATTTCAGACTCAGTACTTCTTACTAAAAACACTTCGATCAAAATGGATTATCAAGGTAATGGTTTTTCACATATGATCAAAGAATTCTATGAAGAGTATGCTAAACAGAATAAAGTAACTAAGATTATAAATTATTGTGCCGAAGATAACTTTAGAATGGTTTCTCTAAATGAAGGGCATGATTATAAAAAAACAGGTAATCATCTTAACTCAAATAACCATATATTAGAGTGGGAAAAACACATATAGCTTAAGAACCTTAGGGAGGACTAAATGGCTAAGAAAAAAGTAGCTAAGAAAGCAACGAAGAAAAAAGTAGCTAAGAAAAAAGTGGCTAAGAAAGCAACTAAAAAAGTAGCTAAGAAAGCAACTAAAAAGAAAGTAGCTAAGAAAAAAGTTACTAAGAAAAAAGTAGCTAAAAAAGCAACTAAGAAAAAAGTAGCTAAGAAAGCAACTAAGAAAAAAGCAACTAAAAGAAAGCCAAATCCAGCATTCATGAAAGCTTTAACTCCTTCTAAAGAGTTAGCTGAAATCGTTGGAGCTAAGCCTCTTCCAAGAACAGAAGTTGTTAAGAAGCTTTGGATTTACATTAAGAAGCATGATCTTCAAAATCCAAAGAACAAAAGAAATATCATCGCTGATGCTAAATTAAAGCCAGTTTTTGGTGGAAAAAAAGAAGTATCAATGTTTGAAATGACTAAACTTGTTTCTAAGCACTTAAAGTAATAAATATTTACTATTAAGATAAGAAGGCCTCGATTTTATCGGGGCTTTTTTATTTCATTTTTTAACAAAACTAATAATAATGAAAAGAGAGCTATTCTAGTCGACTCCTTTATAGAGTCATTATTTTTTTATATTTCTGAATTTTATTCTCTGGGATGAGTTGGTGCTTCGAAGCTGCCTTGAAAAATGGATGACAGAAAGTCGCAGGATTGCCACCAGCAGTTTTAAGCTTACCTGAAAGATGAGATATACAAACACTAGAGTAGTAGTCTAGATACTCTGGAAAATATCTTGAGAGTCCTCTGAGTGTTGCAATTGCTGACTTAGAGTTAATATTAAAAATCTTGCCATGAAGAGGAATGCTCTTTTTTAAATTATCTAAAACCATTTCTCTTTGATTTATATTGTCACCAAGCTTCCTTAAGGTTTCAAAGGCCATAAGTGTTTGCTCTGGATCAAGGGTAAAGCCATCAATTAATTGTGTAATATGATAGATATTTCGATCTTTCTTACTAATCTTTTGTTTTGAATTTAATATATTGTATGTTTGATAGCGAGTGTAGGGGCTCTGCTGCTTTGTGAGCTTTTCTTTTAAAGTGGGTAGCAGTGACTTTAAGCAATCTTTGTGAATTTTGCGAATTGCTGTCTTGTCAGAATAGAGCTTATTTATGATGATTTGTGAAGTAGGATGTTTTGAGCAATAGAATTCACCCAAAGTGTTTGAGCTCATCGGTAATACCAAATTAAATAATATGTCACCTTCAATATTATTTTTATAAAGAGCTTCAGCTAACTTTACTCCTAACTTTCTCGACATTTTATGCTTTTTTAAAAGTGTATTTAATTGAGGCATACATATTTTAGATTTTGATTGAAAACATTGAGAAAAATATCTAGAGATCGCGAGATCAAATTTCTCTATAAAAAACTCGTCTCTTTTTAATGTATTCCAACTCGAAATTTTGACTAATAGCTTGTAGTCCTTTGTAGAAATCTCTTCGCTAAAGAAGTTTGCAGCTAGAAATTTAGATGCCGTATCTAGGACAGCGGAGTTCCAGGTGTCATTTCTTTTCGCAGGCCTTACATCCTTGGCGTGGGCGAAGAATTCGTAAAAATCATTATTGGTATTTAATACCTTTAGATCAGCCATTGAGTAGAGCTGAGTTTTATTACTTAGACCATATGCACAAGTCAGGCTTGTACTAAGATAGATTGATAGTATAAAAAAGAGTGATTTCTTATGCATAAACAGATTTTATCTTTACCGTGTTAAACAGTCAATTTTACGCTTTTCACTGCTTGTTTCATAGGATAAATTTTATCTATAAATTTAAGGATATATTCGATGAGTAGTGCTCACCTGTATCAGATTGATACATACTTATTAAAAATTGATGATAATGAATGGTCAATTAACTACTACGATCTTTTTAAGGATCAACTTGTTAATGGTTCATTTCATAGTGAAGTTTTAGATAAGATTAATTTTGTTATAGATAAAAAGTATAATCTTCCATTTCGTTTTGGTATCGAAGCTTCTAGTATTCAGTTTACTTGTGCTATTTTTCCTAAAGAAAAACTTGTCTTAATCGCAACGAAACAACTTTCTTACGAATTATCTATTATCAGATGGTGTGAGCATTTAAAAATTGAAAAAGAAATTAGCGCAATTAAATCTCATGCTAACAAGATAGCTACTATTCCCGTTGAAAATGCTCCTGCAGTAATTTCTCAAATTACTCACAAATATGACCTTGTCGATTTTGATACACCAGAGTACGAAAAAGTTTTACAAACATCTGAGGAGTTATCAAGGTTTTTAGTTGATAAAATTAGTGAGTACGACCAATCAGTTTTTGAAAAAATAACTGATGTCGGTCTAGATTTAACGGCGAGTTATAAGTTAATTAGAATTCACCTTTTAAAATTTTTAGCAATTCTACCTTCGTTAGATCATGAAAAAGATGGCAATGAAGTAAAGAGGATCTTTCTAGAGGCTCTTCGTCGTCTTATTACAGACTCTAAAAAAGCTAAGGCAAAAAGATTGAAAGGACAAGATAGAGGTCTTCCCAAAGGATATTTAGTACTGATAAAGCTTTTATTTAATATCGCTACATTTATACCAGCTAATATACTGGCAAAATCTATACGATTTAGTGTTTCTTTAATGGCAAAAAGATTTATTGCGGGAGAAAGTATTGATAAGGCTGAGAAGTCTCTAAGTGAGTTAATTTCATCTGGACGGGATGCAACTCTCGATCAACTTGGCGAGCTTGTTGTTTCAAAAAAAGAAGCTGATATTTACGAGCAAAAAGTAATTGAAATCATTAAAGGTTTAAAGCAACATATTCCTGCCGGTAAAAGAAATGCTGCTGGAATAAATATGGCTCACGTTTCAATTAAGGTTTCAGCTCTTACTCATAATTTCAAGCCTTATAGTTTTGAGACAACTTATAGTAGTATTGCTCCAAGGCTTAAAAATATTCTTCTTACAGCTAAACAAAATGAAGTCTTTATAAATATAGATGCCGAACACTATCACTACAGGGACATTGTTTTAAAAATCTATGAAAAAGTTCTTATCGATAATGATGAGCTTAATCAATATGCCGATACTGGAATCGTAATTCAGGCGTATCTTAGAGACGGGCATAAGCACTTCTATGACGTTTTAGAAGTTGCTAAAAAAAGAAATCTAAGAATGCCAATTCGTCTTGTAAAGGGAGCTTATTGGGATGTAGAAACTGTTGAGGCTCGAGCATTTAACTTTGAAGCTCCTCAGTTTCTAAATAAAGAAGAAACTGACATTCACTTTAGACAAATTGTAAGTCTATGTTTAGAAAACTCAGAATATATACAGTTAGCAATTGCTTCGCACAATATACAAGATCACTGTTTTTCAGAAGCTCTGAGGCAAGAAAAATATCCAGAAGCACCTATTATTGAACATCAGTGTTTACATATGACATATGAAGCTCTCTCATATGGTTTATCCCTTATGAATTGGCCTACGAGAAACTATATACCAGTAGGGAATTTACTCGTTGGAATGGCTTATCTAGTACGCAGAATTATGGAAAATAGCTCACAAGTTGGAATTTTAACAATAATGAGATCCCATAAAAAGAAAATGAATACACAAACACCAGAGTCGATAATTAAGGATAAATTCTTAAAAAAGGAACTTGTGTATGACGAGAGTATCTTAAAACTGAGAAGAGACTTCCGAAATATTTATCCAATTAGAACTTATCTAGATTATCAATTACGTCCTATGCTAAGTGCGTTCAATGTCAAACAAGAGCAGGTAGATACTTTTGATTGCGATGATGAAAATAAAATTTTGGTTAAATCACCATCAGATCACAAAGTTATTGGGTGTGTGAATTATGACTCAGTTGATACGACTTTATCGAAAATAGATAAATTACATAAATCTTTTTTATCTAACAAGTGGAGCAATGATTCAAGTCTTAGGCATGCATCACTTATAAAGCTATCAGATCTCATGTTGATTAATAGAGAATCTCTTACAAGTTTAATTATGCTTGAGTCGGGTAAAACACTTGAAGAGGCGATTGCTGATGTAGATGAAGCTATAGATTTTATTCAATTCTACGTTAAAGAGTACTTTGATATCCAAATGAATAGTGGAGCGTATGAGGCGAAGGGCGTTTTTGGTGTTATTGCTCCTTGGAATTTTCCATTGGCAATTCCAGTTGGAATGACGACAGCAGCTTTGGTATGCGGTAATTGCGCTATTTTAAAACCAGCAGAACAAACACCACTGATCGCAATGGAGTTTCACAGATTGGCTTTAGAAGCAGGTATACCAGCCGATGTATTTGATATAGCTCTTGGTGAAGGTGATATTGGAGCTAGTATTGTCGATAATGAAAAAATTGAAGGAATTGTCTTTACTGGAAGCAAAGAAGTTGGGCAAAAAATTTACACAAAATTAAAAGTTAATAATTGTAGTGGAAAAACTAAAACTGCTATTACTGAGATGGGTGGTAAAAATGCAATTATTGTAACGAATAACTGCGAACTAGATGAAACTGTTTCTGGAATTATTTATGCAGCCTTTGCCCATGGAGGGCAAAAGTGTTCGGCTGCAAGTCGTATTATTATTGATGAAAAAGTTAAAGATGCATTTATTGAGCGCTTTATAGATGCAGTAGCTGATATTAAAATCGGTGAAAGTTATAAATTAGATACTTTCTTGAATCCTCTTGCGAGTCACGAAGATAAAATTAGACTCAAGAACTTGAATAAAGAAGCGCTGGATGAAGTTAATATGTTTGGTGGTGTCGTTCATTTGGATCTTTCAGCTGGCGAGTACCCAGGGAATTGTGTGGGACCAAGTGTGTATGAAATTCCTATGGCCAGGTCTTTTGATAAATCAAGTATGGCCCAAAGAGAAGCTTTTGGACCATTAATTCATATAATTGCTTACAAAGACTTAGATGAGGCGATAGATATATTTAACTCAACTCAATACGCTTTAACTGGAGGGATATACTGTCAGTCCCAAGACGATATTGATTATTTAAGCCCAAAACTCTTAGCGGGAAATTTGTATATAAATAGACCAAATACAGGTGCAAGGGTTGCTATAGAGCCATTTGGTGGCTTTAAAATGAGTGGGACTGGACCAAAGGCAGGCTCTTGTGATTATCTTTATAGTTTTATGAAGGTTTCAAATGAGAAAATAGAAAAAGTATTAATTGAAGATGTAGTAGAGGATTCAAATACAAAAATTGGACCTTCGAATCTTTTAGAAAGAAAGAGATTTGATTTAACAATTGAACTTGTTGATAGACTTCTAAACAGATATGAATCTTTCTTTCAAGGTATTAATCAAAAACAAAAAGATTTTCTTTTTGAGATATTTGATTATTTAAAAGATGATTCTAATCTTTTAGAAACTAAAGAATTTCAAAATAGAAAAATACCTGGACAGTTAAATTTTGATATAAGAAATTTAAAATATGGTAGGGGCATTTTCTTGGTCGGCTCTGAGAAGATTAACTTCAAAGTTTTAGTTGATATGATTTTTAATCTAGCTATTGGAAATGCAGTAAATATTGGTTGTGCTAATCAAGCCTCTTATAACAACTGGTTTGAGATTGTTAATCTTTGTTACAACGTTGGCTTTTCAAAATTTAATCTTGGTATTTTTCAATTTAACGAACAAAGTATTGCAGCAAGGCTCAAAAAAGATGAGTGTGAATTCATAGTGACAGAAAATGAGGATACTCTTATCAGTATTATTCAAAAGAATTTCTTTGAGGTTCAACCGGATCAAATAAAACTAAAAAAACTATTTATAAGTGGTGAAGAGATAGCCTTTGATTCTTGGGAAAGATTTGTAAAAGAGTATTCTATACCACGCTCTTTTGCAGTTAATACCATGAGACATGGTGCACCTTTGGAGCTAGACATATGAATATCGCTGTAATTGGCTGTGGAAATATGGCAAGTGCTGTTGTTGAGAATTTATATTTAAACAATAAAAACGTAAATTTCTATACTTATACCCCCAGTAAAACTAGAGCAATTGATCTGGCAACTAAGGTTGATGGTAAGGCTCTTGATTCTTTAGAACTATTTAAAGATGTTGATATTGATTTTTGGTTATTAGGGTTTAAGCCTCAACAATTGAAAGATTTTTCTTTAGAGTTTTCACAAAACTTCAAAGACCAAACAATTATTTCAATGCTTGCAGCAACTAGTGTTAGTTCGTTAAGTCATTCTTTAAGATCAAAAAATATTATTCGTATTATGCCAAACACACCAATTCGAGTTAATAGCGGTATAACACTTTTTTATTCTGATACAGATACGGATAAAAATATTGAAAAAGCGGCTCAAAAATTATTTTCAAATTCAGGTTTAATTAAAGCAAAAGACGAAAAGCAACTTGATCTTTTGACTACATTTTCTGGTTGCGGTCCGGCTTATATTTACCTATTTGCTGATACTCTTTTTCAAAAAATGCAAGGCCTTGGTTTTGACAATGAACTTGCGACTAAACTTATTAAAGATCTTTTTATGGGAAGCTCAAGTTTAATGATGGCTCAGAATTTAAGTTTTAATGAACTTCTTGATCAAGTTACAAGTAAGGCCGGTGTTACTATTGAGGCCATAAATGAGTATAGAAGTTCTTCTTTAAATGAGATTACATCTAGAGCTATCGATAAAGCTATTGCTAGAACTGAGCAAATCAATCAAGAAATAAATAAATAATATAGAATATTTTTCCTAAATAAAATGTAGTTGATTTTTTATTCTATAAACAGCACAATATAAATAAGGACTATTGTCCATGGAGGTGTTTATGGAAAATATTAGAGATATTATTTCTGCTCATAATCCAAAGGCTTTCTCAGCTGCTGATAGCACTGGTGAAGTTGAAAATGAAATCCTTGCTTCAACTTCCGAGATACCTGATTTATTCTTCGATGATATATTGATTAGCTTTAAACTGACTAGAGTTGAGATAATTATGCTTATGTACTTCTATAGACTTACTTGGTGTAAACCGAATCTACATAGAAAGTATGGAATAGCTCCTATAGTAAGCCACTCAGAGCTAGCTAAAAATCTTGATATAGCTATGGATACTCTTCACTCTACAGTTAGGCGTTTAGAAGCCTTTGGTTTTATAGAGACTATTAGATCTGGTCAATACTTCGTTAGAAAGTACTTCACTGAAGATTTAGATAAAAAGTACGGACAATCTTACGATAACTTTCTATAATCTTTAAATGAATCACCTTAGTGAAAGGTTAAATTTTCTTCTTAACACTGCATTGAAATACAATGGGCATTTCTATGATCTTTGCTGCGATCATGGTCAACTGGGTATCAAAGCATATGAAAGTAATCATTTTATACATTCATATTTAATAGATGTTGTACCATCAATAATAAATAAGCTTAAAGACATATGTTCGGATATTCCAGAGAGCGAGCTCTCAATTTTATTAAAAGATTGCACAAAACTCGAATTCTCCAATAAATTAAGTAAAATTATAGTTATTGCTGGTATAGGAGGTAAGCTAAGTATACGAATTCTCGAAAATATTATGCCCCAGCTCACTCATGATGATATAATAATCCTAAGTCCTCATAATAACTTAGAAGAGGTTAGATGTTATTTATCTCAAAATAAGTATTATTGTGAAGATGAACACCTGATCAGGGAGCGACAAAAATTCTATGAAGTGCTTGAGATTAGAAAACAAGCCAAAGTGGAATCTAATATTGGTCTTGTAGGTAAATTTGAAAGCTCAGATAAAGAAGTTAAACTTAGTTATTTTAAAAAGAATATTGATTATTACAAAGTAAAGCTTAGGTTCAATAAGGAACATAAAACTAATGAGGAGCTTCTAAGTTTATATCAAGAAAGACTGAAAAGTTATGAATGAAAAAAACATTCCAAAAATAATTTATATCGGCTCAGATTTAAGTTATTGGAAGGCATTGAGTGCAAAGTTTGGAGAGCTGGTTCAAAGTACGGCCTTCGAAGCTATACACTTGTATGAAGATACTGGGTCAGAACTCCAAAAACTTATTAGTGTCGTTCGTTCACACAAACCCAAAATGGTCTTTGTTGATTTTTCACAAAATACCTCGCAAATGCTTCATATTGTCCGTGTACTTACCAGGCTAAATGGAATATTTAAGCCATTTGTTGTGGGTTTAGTAGATCAAAGTCAGGGCGACGTTGCTCCTCAAAGAGCTGTTTTGGCAGGTGCGACTTGCGTTCATATTAAAAGCGTAGAGCTAAGCTCAGTTGTCTATAATTGTATGTGTTATGTTTATCCAGACAAGGCAACTCCACACGGATTCGCAACAGCAGAGCTATCAGACCCAATTAGTGCAAAAATTCCTTGTATGGTAAGTATTCTTTCTCCTGATGGAATAAGAATTGAATCAAATCTTTCTTTAACAATTGGTGAGTCCTACTCACTTCATACGCGCTGGAGTGACAAGAAAATAGTAAAAACACCTTCAGTACAATGTGGATCTTCCACAGATGAAGATCTTTACTATAATTATAAATACACTCAAGAGCTTGGCTTTAACTTTGTTGAAGAAGATGAATCAACTGAAGAATTAAGTGAAGAAGAAATTGTAAATATAGAGCAGTTAAAAGCTCAAGAAGCCGAACAGTCCAAAAATCTTTTATCTAAATGGATAGAATCTAATCAAGAGTTTTCACATCCAAAGTCTCTAAAGACTTTAGTCATAGATAAAGAGCTTCAATTTTATCAAGGTGATAAGCTTACTGATGAATTTCCTTTTGTTCTAAGGTGTCAGCCTTATTTGCAAAATCCCAAAATGGACATAAAGAGAATTTATCCTCAACTAATTGTTTTTAACACTGAGGAAATCTCACCGGAAGAACTTGAAGCAAATGAAGAGATTGCTTTTACCTTTAATGACTTTAAAGCTCTTAAAAATATCGTTACGCAAGTAAAGACAATCTCTAACTATGAACCCTATATTATTATCTTTAATATGCATGCCTATAATACTGCAAAACTTCAAGGTCATTTAGGATATAAGAATTTAATCGCTTATTCGGAAGCAATGACAAGTGAGCTAGTTTTAAAGATGTCTAGCATGCTTGAAGAGAAACTTCTTGAAAACGTTGTGACTTATGATGATGATACAATCTTTCTTAAAAAAGATCATCCTGCAACATACGCAGAACTTGAAATAGATGTAGATCTAAGAGCCGTGAGTGAGAACGATCTTTATTTTGATTGTGATATCGATTTACCTCTTAGGACTGTTTTGAGAATTAGTAATCCTGTTAATATGTATATTGCTATCGCACCAGCACCTAATTCTGCAAAATCAAGTTCAAAATACTATGCTGTTATTCACACGATAGGAGAGGTTGAAAGAGCTGAACTTAGACAGTTTATAAACTCTGTTTTCTTTAGAAAATTAGAAGAAAAGAAATCCGCGGAAAGAGAAGAGGTTGAAAACCTTAAGCAGCAGGTAATTGAGAAAAAGCAAGTTGAGCAACAAAAGGCAGTCGATCAGCAAAAAGAAGAAAAAGAAAATAAAAAAGAACAGGAAAAAGAAGAACAACAAAAGAGGGATAAAACTCTCCAAGAGGATATATAATGCTACTTAAAATTCTTGTAGTTATCGCCGTATTTTTTGGTATCAAAACTGTTTTAAAAGCATCAAAAATTGTAAATGAACACAACCAAAAACAAGATCCAAATAATAAAGACACTAATACAAATGAAGATATTGTTGATGCTGAATACACAGTACTTAAAGACTAGTTATGCACTTTTCTAAACATCCTTTAAAGTTTGAAAATTATGAGAAATACAATATAAACCAAGGTTATACTGCTTATATTTATGAGTATTTAAATATTACTCAGACTCAGGCTGATGATATCGAATCAGAACTTATAACAAATGGTTTTAAAATTTTTCATTCAAATCTCTACAGATCTCAAGAACAATTATTCAACCTTGAAATAACCCTAGCAAAGATGGAATTCACTTTTTAATTAAAGCTATACTTGTAATTAAAATAGGCTCCACCTGCAGTGGGTACAAGAGAAATATTCTCACTGGCATCATCATTTAAACTCGATAAAGATAAACCAAATGCTGTTCCTATCGCCGCTCCAAAAACAACATCATGAATATAGTGAGCATTATCGTGGATCCTTGAAAGCGCAACAAGAGTCGCTAGGGAATAGGCACTTGCGCCCCAGTACCACTCGTGCTCTTTTGCTACTACAGAAGCGAAAGCAAATGCTGTCGTTGTATGTCCAGAAGGGAATGAATGTCTGTTTTTACTATTTGGACGTCTTTGATTTACTATTCTTTTAAGAATCATTGTCGTGACACCAGCATACATTGTAGCTTTGGCCATAAGTTTCATTCTGGCCTCTGACTTTTTATTATCAACATAGTAATTTCCAGCAATATAAAGAATGTTTGGAACTGTTTGCCCCATGATATCACCAAAGCTCGCCATGTCTTCACTCATTAAACCGTGCTGTTGAGCATAGTCTTGAAATTTTTCAATAGTTGAGTCTCTGCTAGCAACTAATAGACCTGTAGCAATAGAGCCGTAAATAAGAACTTTTTGAGACTCTTTATTATTAACTGGTGAGCTCCATTCTTTATAAATATCTGCATTCGCCAAAGGTATTGAGCAAAGTAGTATTACTAAATTTAGTAGGTTTCTGTATTTCATAGATTAAAGTATATAAATTTGTATTTAAAAGTCAAAATATTGATCTAAGTTATTGAAAACAAAGATATTTATTGGTGTTGAATTATTACAGGCTGAGTGGAAAAAAGGAGATGAATGCTGTATATTGCAACGCATTATGAGAATTGCATGGATATTATTTACTATTATAACAATGTCTAAGGCCTATGGAGGTCAGTGCAAGTACTTGCCAAAAGCAAAGATAGATTCTGCACTTAAGATTATTGAACAAATCAAAGGCGAAATCCCCATAGTGGATCATTATTGTGAATCATGCCTTGATGCTAATCCTAAACCAATTGTCATTGATAGAGTCGAAGTTTCTCCTTTTCAAGTTAAAGGATACGCTGGAATTAAGATAAATGGCTCTAGTATAGACCTGGCATATACATATGTTGGGGGCGAGAATCTAGCACAGATGGTAGGGTGCAAAACTCAGAATATTTCCAAATTTCTTTTATAATTCAACAGCTACTGCATCATCTTTTTTCGGTAACTGTGGCCTGTCTTCTTTTTTATAGCCACCAGTTTTGGAGAAATATTTGTTTTCCTTTATATAATCTTCACCAAGACTCTTGAAACATTCTCCAATTGTTTTTGCATTTTCAGTTCGAATTTCAAACTGTTCATTTTCCATTGATGCGTAATTTGCGAGTGGCTTTGCTAGCTTCTTACTCATTTTAATTGTTTTTTCTAATCTAGAAACAAGCTGTGATTCCACAGAATCAGAAAGCTTGGATTCTTCATCATTTAAATGATCGAGCGCTTTTTGTGATGACTCTATAGTTTTATTATAATAATTGCTTAGCTCATCAATACACTTAAAGCCTCGTCTCATCGAGCTAATAAGGTCTTTCTCTCTTTGAACGGCAGCTCTACAAACTAAGCTATCAACAGCAATAGTACTTTCTCCATCGAGATTTTTTGTAACAAGCTGGCTTGGAATACAGTCATCCTTTATATAGGTGAATTCTAGAGCAGAGGTATTTTTACAGTTTTCACACTCAGGCACTTTGGTGACAGACTTTACTCTTCCTTTAGAGTCTCTATGAACTTCAAAGGTATATTTTAAGTCTGAAACGCTTACCCCTTTTTTCCTAAATAATCTCAAAAGAGATCTCTTTTCAGTTGAAGTGCTAAACTTGTACCTTTGAACTTTACCCGTTTCTTCAAAAGATATCAGTTTTACATGTTTTGGGTTTGCTATTAGTTTTCCCTCATCATTTATAGTGAATAAATTGGGTAGGGAATGTCCTTCAATTTTTGCAACCTGGAATAGATTTTTTGTAGATTCTGTGCAGTGATCATAGTCAACTTGAGCAAAAGCAACACTACTTAAAAGTGATGAGAGTAACAAATACTTAAACATAGAATCTCCTTAATTTTTACTATTCCTTATCGACATAAATCCTAATTACTTGAGTGATTAAGTTTTTCTAAGGTATTCTGCATCCATCTATCTATCTAAAGACAGGCTTTATTAAGGATTTATTAGCTTTTGAAATGACACAACAAGTGATATTTTATGTGAGTGAAATCTGCAAAAAAAGAGTACAAATTTGAGCAATTACAGGCCATGAGCTTTGAAGCTGAACAAGATGAACAAGAAGAAAACTTACTTCTTAGGGCATATGCTAGAATCGCTCCGCCAGACACTGGATTAAATGATGGTGGCGGAGATAGTTACGGTGGTCAAAACTGTGATAATGGTGGCCCAGCTCAGCTTTGTCCATAGTTAGGCCTAGGGATAATAAGCTTAGTACCACTCACAACGCACCGCACGATAAGAAACATTATCGTGCTATCCACTAAATAACAATAGCTTCGTACCTTGAAATTGGTGTTACTAATAACTCCTGATTCGCTACTATTTCAAGCTCATAACTTCCACTTTTCTTAGTTATATTGATTATATCAAAAGTTGAATTCACAGCCTTTTCTAGAGATGATTTCGTATCTTTGGAATTTATATAATTACCAAGAAATAAAGAATGAAATAAATCTCCTGTACCAACAGCGGCCCTGTTTAGTTGAATCTCAGGTGTAGTCACAGAAAGACATTCATTGTTCGATATTAACAAAACTGACAAATTTTCTTTCTCGGTCTGAAAACTCGTAACAACGACAAGCTGATCGTCACGAGAAATTAGACTCTTTGCTGCTTTTATCGCTCCATCAATGCTCGTTATATTAGTATTGGATAGTTGTTCTAGTTCAAATAGATTTGGAGTTAATATATCGAAGTGATCCAGTAGATCGTTTTTAAAGAAATCTTGTACATCTTTAGTGGTAAAAAAACCTTTTTCAATATCGCCCATAACTGGGTCACATGAATAAATCATATCGGGATTAAGTTCTCTTAATTGCTTGAGCTCAGATAGTATTTCTCGCCCTATTGAACCAGCCCCCAAATAGCCAGTCATCACAGCATGGCATTCATTTATGTTGGCAACACTTTTTACACCATCAATAATCTGTTTAACATCATCTCCAGTAAAGACATGACCTTTTGGTTCTCCATAACCTGTATGATGAGCAAAACAAACCGTATGTACTGGCCATACTTCAACTCCTAAACGCATGAGAGGAAATACTGATGCACTATTTCCTGCATGCCCATAACTTACATGAGACTGGATAGATAATATGGCCATAGTATGACGCCCTTTTTTAATGCATTTGATACATTAAAAAACTAAATCTTTTTACAGACAACATCAAGTTTATAATCGCCAAAATCTTTAAGGATGCCATACTCTTTAAGGTTTCTTTTCAACGAAAGGTTTTTTAACGTTTCTTTTTCAATCATCTTTTTTCCAACTTTATGAGAAATAGAAATACTGAAATTATCTTCAAATAAATCATTTGAATTAATGATAAGTTTTGTAACAGAACTTTTTCTTCCCGTATGATTTGAGATAACAGTTCCTTGGGACTTAACTCTCCTATCATGAACATCTGCATTTATTTCAAATAAAACTTTATTTTTCTTTATTGCGACAGCTTCGCACTCTAAGATTTTGTCTGCACCAAATGCAAATGAGCTAGCAAAAGCTAGAGATAATAGAATAAATTTTTTCATAATTGACTTTCCTTATATATTTGAAACTAATTATTTACACTCTAACCTGTTTTCAATATGCCAACTTTTACCATCTAAAAGAGCCGGAACAATTGATTCCCTGATCATCTCAAGATTACAACTTTCAAATCCGTGCATATAGTTTTCATTTACATCTGATCTACTTCTACAGTAACTAAGTACATCGTCCTTTCCAGGTGAATTTGCACAACAAGCTTCTTTTTGCTCTAGAGTCAGGCCTCTTTTTTGGCATTGATCACTAACATGTCCAAGTCCAAGATTATGTCCAATTTCATGAATGAGCTCATCAACAATATCGTAGTCTGAAATATAATCAACCCTACCACCATCGTCTAAATTCCAAGCTATTTCTCTTGGATACTCCGTCACTGTCAATCTTCCACTTGCATATCCAAGTCCATCAAATTGAGCTCCCGTGATTGCTGCAATAACATCAATCTTATCAACTTTCTCTTTTGTAGATGTTTTTATATACTCAGTATAAACCTCATTCATAATCTTGCTATTAACGTTGTCATAATACCAAATTCTTTGAAGTCTTTTTTTGTCCTTAATATTTTTAAACTTATATTCAGGAGAAATTTTGTGCTTATATGGAATTATTTTTTTCTCTGCAATATTTAAAGTCACTAAGCCTTTAGTTGCTCTTTCAAATCGGTCTAGTAAGATTGGCTCTAATCGATCTAAATCTGATAACTTCATCTCTGTTCCATAAAAGACTAATGCTATATTAAGAACACTTTTATCTCTTTTATAATAACACTGAGGTAGAATATGATTATAAAGTGAACAATCAGGAACTATTTTTTTCACAACAGGCTTTACCGGCTCAGTTGAAACAACAGGTCTTTTTTGTGGCGAAATAGTTCTTCGCTGTGCCTGCATTGCTCTTTGTTTGTTTCTAATAAGTCGCATTTTTTTTCTATATGCTCTTTTTTCTTTACGCACTCTCTTTCTCTCTTGAGAAGCAGCGTCGCCTGACCCAAAAAGATTATATAAGAATTGTTCAATTTTCGATCTTTGTGGCTCGACATTAGCACTTCTAGAAGAAGTGCTTTGTGCAAAACTCAACTGAGCCCCAAGAACTAAGCAAATTAAAAACGTAGATAAAGACTTCATATATCCCCTATAAATGACATCTGTACAAAGTTTAAACATAAAACATGCACAAATTTGCCAGTAAGTAGTATTTAGCTACTTATAAAGCAAACGTGATGCCAAACAAATGAATATGGGGGAATTACTTATTTTCTTCTTTTAACTTTAAAATATTTTCTGATTTTTCCGTATTACCTAAAAGAGAATCAATAAATGCGAGGTCAACCTGAAGGTTTGCATTCTCTGTAGATTGAGATACTTCTTCGCCATTAAAATATTCTTCATCCGTAGCGAATTGCTGATTAGCTTCACTCTTGTCGTTTTTAGCATGCTCAAGCTCGATTTGTCTTTGGTAGGCAAGAGTTGTTTCTGTATTATCCTCTTCATCCCCTCCGCTTATCTGAGCTCCAAGGTAAGAGGAGAGTACATTACTATACTGGATTAGTGTTTGGATTCTTTCTTTTTCTTTTTCCATATTAACTATATTTTCTTTTGCTATATTTCCAATTTCTTTTTGAAAGTTATCTTCTTGAGCCTCTTTAACATTCCCTTCAGCATCCTTTAGATCTTTTGTTCGAGCAAATTTCTCTTCCATAGATTTTTTTAATGCTGCTCTTTGTGCCTTGTAATCATCTTTAATTATCGTAGCAAGTTTATCTGCAGATAGTGACTCCTCATCTGCAAGATGCCCTAAACCTTGCTTCTCTAAATACTTTTTAAGCCCTTCTTTACCACCCTCACCTTCTGATGCGAGTTTATCTACGCGAGCCAAATAAGCCGCTTTTTCAGCTTCCATTTCCGCTGATATATCTTGAGCTTTTTTATAATCTAACTCGTTTGCAATTAGTTTTTCACATTCTTTATTCGCATCCTTATTAAACTCTCCATTACTAAAACACTCACCCTTTAATTTTTCTATTTCTGATTCATCATTAATCGATAAACCTGACAGTTCAGAAGAGGCAATTGTAGTAATTTCCTCTATCGACTTTTCACCTTTGCCACCTGTATATTTACCAGCAAATACATCTTTAACTCTAAAGCCTTTACCAGTCCCTTTACTTTTATCATTCACACTATCAATTTTATCAAGAGCTGCAATTACGCGTCTATACTCTTTTAACCTATCAAGTACTCCACACGCTTTTAGACCAATTTCTTTTTTTCCTTCGACTTTCCTACCAATTTCAATTTGAGAAAATCCTAGCTCTTTACATTTTTTCTTTGAATGCTCGTCGAGCTTTGAAGAGTCATAAACATTTCTACACTTATACACTTCACACATATTTTTTATTGCTACTTGAGTACAAAATGCTATTTTACCTTTCATATAGTTAACACCAAGATCAAACTCTAACCGCTTCATCTCACTAATTGCGGAAGAAGTTCGAGTTGTGTCAGTTTTACAATTAGAATCAAAGCTTCCATCTGCTTTTTTCATTGGATCGCAAACTCTATATTCAAACGCATCATCTTTCCAAAAACTAGATGAATTATCTGACTTTTTCATAACGGAAATTAAACTTTGTTTATCCCAATTATTATCTGTTCCAAATTTTTTAAATTTATTTCCATTCATCCTTCCAACTTTCAAGTGAGAAGACCTCAATACACTCTCAGTAATATCTTTAACCCTAACTTCTCCCTTAATCTTGCAGTTTTTCCCAAGACCTGTTTCTTGATCCCCTACTCCAGGAATGGCACAGTAATTTACTAGTGCAGTTGCTTCATCTTTCAAACCAAGATTTTCAAGACAATAGTTTGCTGTCTCTAAAAGAATATTTTTACCGATTTGAGATCTATAGATTTTTGAATACAAAGAATGATCAACATACTTCATATCTTTAAGTGTAATTTCTTTAGCGTCTTTTTTCGTATCACCTCTAAGAGCTTTAGTTACTCTGTCAGTAAGGTAGCTTTTAATACTCTTTGTACTTTTGTTAGCATTAGGATCGTAGGCTCCAAGTTCAAGCTTGCCAGATAATTCTTCTAATTCTTCATCAGATAGAGACTTAAACTTGTCTTTTAAACATGTTTCAAGGGATGCCTCTCTTTTTTTAACATCACTCTCTTGAGCAATTCCCTCTTTACACTCTTTAAACTGCTCAGAAGCTAAAATTTGCTGCTCTACATCCTTCTCCTTAATCGTTGCAACAAGAAGATCATTCTCTTTTGTATTGGCACTTGGAGCTTTATCTTCATCCTTGGCCATAGCGCTAAACGATAATAGGAAAATTAGTATTAAGTTTTTCATAAAGTATATTTTAAACCCTTTAGGACTAGTAAAAATAGCTATTAGCCAGATATAAGTTATTTCAACTACTTATCGGTTGCTTTAGCCAGTAACTTTATAAGAAGAAGTGACAATAAAATCAGTGGGATGGCCATATAAAGGGCATAACCATTATGAACCAGATATGGCATTGTTAAAAGAAGGGTTATCTCAATCGGAGCGAGCATTAGGTATGTAAATGCAAATTGCTCAAGCATCTCCATATTTTTCTCGCGTTTAATCATTTTTACTAGTGCCAAACCAAAAACCAAGCCACCGACAGACCATCCCCAAGTAAAGACAGCTTTTGAGTATGAATCTTCATCGAAGACTCTCATTCCTATTTTTTTAAAATATAAAATACAAACACATAAACCTACAATCATCATAATTGCTAAAGGAGCAATGTACATCTCAAGTATTTTCAATTTTATCGAAGCAATTCCAACGCAAACCAAAATGTCCGTTGATAGATTAGTTACTCTTTCGAGAGTCGTTTTAGAGATTGAGATATTTGGCTTTATCACTCTAACTAATCCTGAAAGAACTGTAGCTATTGCAAAAAATGGTATTTCAAATTTAAATATGTTTATAAAAAATGGCTTTAAAAAATACGAGCAAGTAACAATGATAAATAGAAGGAAGGTTGTTTTAACATCAAGTTTAAAATCAAAAGTCTCTTTCTTATCTTTATCACTTGTTTTTTCTAAGTATCCTTTCTTTCTTCCCCAGTGGATCCAAAAGATACCGCCGGTGATTGCGAATATTGCCCCCGCTGTAGCCATGGTCATTGTAAGCGTCAAAGCCTCATCATGACCAAGTCGAAATAGAAGATCCCCAACAACTGCAGCACTTCCGTGTCCTCCAGCGAAACCTACAGGTAACACAACACCAAAGCTATCATCTAGAAAATCAAAAATATGTTTTAAAACAAAAATACAAAGAGCTAGTGACAATCCCCATTGAGTTAAATACTGAAGAGCTGAATACTGCCAAAGTCTTTTAACTTTAGAAAAGAAATTTCTATTAATTCTTGTTATTGATAATGGAAAACAGGCAAAGGTCAAAGAAAGAAGTATTTCAATATAAAGGCTGTAATTATCAGAGAGACTATAAAGCTTAAAGACTTCCGATGATCCTAAAAATGAAATCAACCCAGCAATAAGTGAAGATGGTATTAGCCATAAAAAACGAGAGGCACTTCTTTTAAGCAAAAATGCCAAAAGAAATGCCCCACCATATATAAAAAAATCAATAAGCATTTATTTACTTAGCTGGCTCCCTAAGATCTTTTCGAAGAATTTTTCCAACATTACTTTTTGGAAGTTCATCTCTAAACTCAACAAGCTTTGGAACTTTATAACCTGTAAGTTCTTCCTTACAAAATTTAATAAGTTCATCTTTATCTAATGAAGGATCTTTTTTAACAACAAATATTTTTACGATTTCACCAGATTTTTCATGAGGAACACCAATTGCAGCAACCTCTAAAACTTTCTCATGAGATACAACAACATCTTCAATTTCATTTGGATAAACATTGAATCCAGACACAAGAATCATGTCTTTTTTACGGTCAACAATTTGAAAATATCCTTTCTCATCTTTAGTCGCTATATCTCCAGTTTTAAAATAACCATCTTTTGTCATTACCTTGGCAGTTTCATCTGGTCGGTTCCAATAACCTTTCATAACCTGAGGCCCTTTAATCGCGATTTCACCGCGTTCACCAACAGCAACTTCATTTTCATCATCATCAATAACTTTGATGTCTGTTGAAGGAATTGGAATACCAATTTTTCCATTATATTCAGGGATATTAATTGGGTTTATAGATGCCGCCGGTGAAGTCTCAGTAAGCCCGTAAGCCTCAATCAGAGGTTTCCCCGTTACTTCTTTCCAGTTTTCTGCTACAGCTCTTTGAACGGCCATTCCACCACCAAGAGTAACCTTTAGTGATGAGAAGTCTAACTTTTTGAACTCTTCATTATTTAAAAGTGCATTAAACAAAGTGTTAACACCTGTGATAGCAGAGAATTTCCACTTACTAAGTTCTTTTACAAAACCAGGTATATCTCTTGGATTAGTAACAAGAACATTAAGAGCTCCAATTGAGCTAAAGATTATACAGTTCGCAGTGAGTGAGAAGATATGATAAAGAGGAAGAGGGGTAACGATTATTTCTTGACCATCAACAAGGTCTTTTTGAATCCAAGCACGAGCTTGAAGCATATTTGCAACAATATTTCCGTGCGTAAGCTCCGCCCCCTTTGAAACTCCTGTTGTACCACCAGTATATTGTAAAAACGCTGTATCCTCTTTAGTCAGATCTGCTTTTTTAAAAGTTGAATCATCACCTTTTGCAAGAGCATCATTAAACTTAATACTTCCTGGAAGTGACCAAGTAGGAACCATCTTTTTTACATGCTTAATTACAAAATTTACTAGAAGTGATTTTGGGAATGGAAGCATATCTCCGATACTTGTCGTAATAACGTGTTTAACTTGAGTTTTACTAATTACTTTTTGAAGTATTTGAGCTGAGTTTTCAAAAATAATAATTGCATCAGCCCCAGAATCTTTAAGCTGATGCTCTAACTCTCTATCAGTATAAAGAGGGTTAACATTAACAGCGATCATACCTGCTCTTAAAATTCCAAACAAAGCTACTGGATACTGAAGAATATTTGGCATCATCAATGCAACTCTTGACCCCTTAGTTAATCCAAGCTCATTTTGTAGAAACGAACCAAACTTTTTTGATAGATAATCCATTTCACCAAAAGTAAAAGATTTTCCCATACAATGAAATGAAGGTCTGTCTTTAAAATTCTTAAAAGATTCCTCTAGAATATGTGGAATACTATTGTACTCGTCCATATTAATTTCGTGGGGAACACCCTCTTGATAACTCGAATACCATTCGCGGTTCATAAATAATCCTTAATTAAAAAAGTTAAACAATAGATATAATAATCTGGAATTTAGAACTTTGAAACATAAATCGTTTTTTCCTATCTGCAATGTGTCATGCGTGGGATTTTGAAACTACTTTTTAAAAGTAAGTCTCAATGTTTTTGGAAGGAAATTAAATGGGTAATCTTCATATTCTGGAAAGGTATTCATAGCAAGCTCTGAGTGAAAGAATAAGTAATTAATACTAAAACCTGAGTTTTTAACTTCGTTTTCTATATCAATAGAACTCGCAACTTTTCGTATCATAATTTCTTCATCACCAAGATCTTTAAATAAGATATTATTATCATCAAATCTGTAATTAACTGGAACTTGAATTTCCGAGTGAAAAGCCATGGTTTCTATCAACACAAGTCCATCATCACTTAAGTGATTTTTTAAATTTTTTAGATATGTGATTCTATCTTTCTGATCAGCTAAACAATGAAAAAGATGATCATCAACAATAAAGTCAAAGCTTTCTCCAAGATCAATATCTTCAGCGCAATCCATGTTTTTAAAATCTATATAAAAGTCTTTGTTTTGAAGAATCTCTTGCGCCCCCATAATTGCAAGCTTAGAAACGTCTATGCCCGTAACACGGGCTCCTCTTTGTGCAAGATAATGGCAAACACCACCTAGACCACAGCCAGTTACAAGAACCTTTTTGTTTTTAAATATTGAAGATGGCCACTCAAAGTGATCTTCATACTTTTCAATAAACTTAATTATACTTTCGCTGTTATGAGTTAAAAAATCATTAACTACGGCCAAGTTCTCTTCGCCAAACCAATCTGGAGTAAATTTTTCATAAGCTTTGTCGTAATAATGATAATATTTTTGCATAAGTCTTGTTATGATAATCCATATGAATTTAAAAAACTATGATTTTATCAAAACTTCTGATGGATCACTAACCGCTTTTTCTAAACTTTATAATGAAACTTGTCATTCACAAGCGGGAGCTGAAACTGAAACACTTACTTATTATATTAAGGGCTGCCAAGTTGAAGAAAAATCAAAACTATCAGCTATTAAAATTTTGGAAGTTGGTTTTGGAACAGGCATGGGGTTTGAGTTAACTTTAAGAACATTGCAAAAAAATAAAGCCTTCTTTACCTTTATCTCTGTCGAAATAGATAAAGACCTTGTTGAGTACTGGGTCCAAAAAAACAAATCATTAGGAAAATTTGAATTCATTGATAACTATTACAAGCTAATAACAAAAGAATTTGAGCTCTATATTATTATTGGTGATGCCAGAGAAACACTCTCCACTTTTCAAAAAAGCAAAAACTTTAAATTTAATTGTATCTACCAAGATGCTTTTAGCCCTAAAAGAAATTCAATTCTTTGGACTAAAGAATGGTTTGATGAACTCTTTTCTTACTCAAATAAAGATTGCATCATGAGCACATATAGTGCTTCTTCTTCCATAAGAAAATCCATGGTGGCAGCTGGTTGGTCTCTTTACAGTGGAGATCAATTTGGAAAGAAAAGATCTTCAACTCTTGCAAAGACTCATGGTGAATCCGATGAAGATATTTTATCTCACCTACAAAAATCTCCCGTAGGAATGATCACTGATGAAAATTACAAACAATACGTAATGGATGAAAAATGAAACAAACTAAAATCACAAAACTTCTCAATATAAAATACCCTATTATTCAAGGTGGAATGGTTTGGGTTTCTGGAGCAAAGCTTGCGGCAGCAGCATCTGAAGCAGGATGCCTTGGAGTTATAGGAGCCGGTTCAATGAAACCAGATCTTTTAAAGACCCATCTTGATAAAGCACTAAGCTTAACCTCAAAACCTCTCGCTATTAATATCCCTCTTCTTTATTCAAAAGTTGATGAGCAAATAAAAATTGCACTTGAAGCTGGAATTAAAATATTTATAACAAGTGCCGGAAGTCCAAAAAAATACACTTCATTTTTAAAAGAAAAAGGCTGCACTGTTATCCATGTAACTTCTAGTCCAGAACTTGCAATAAAGTGTGAAAAAGCTGGCGTGGATGCAATCGTTGCTGAAGGTTTTGAAGCCGGAGGGCATAATGGTCGAGATGAAATTACAACTATGGCCCTAATTCCTCAAGTCGTATCTGCAGTTAGTATTCCCGTTATTGCTGCTGGTGGATTTGCTTCTGGTCAATCAATTGTTGCGGGCTTTGCCCTTGGTGCAGAAGGTATTCAGATGGGTACTCGATTTTTGATGACCAAAGAAAGTAGCGCTCACGATAACTACAAGAATGAAATTTTAAAAGCCACAAGTGCTTCAACTAAGCTTATGATGAAAAATTTAGTTCCCGTTAGGCTTTTGAAAAATAAATTTTTTAATGAAGTTCAAAGTCTAGAAAATTCTTGTGCAAGCGATGAAGAACTTACTGAACTTCTTGGAAAGGGACGCGCTAAACTTGGAATGCTCGAAGGTGATATTGACGAAGGTGAGCTTGAAATTGGACAAGTGTGTTCATCAATTAAGGATATACCCTCTACCGATCAGATGATTAGTAAACTAGTTGATGAGTACCGAGAATCTATTGCTCGTTTGCAGAGCTAGTATCTTTTCTCGCTTTAGACTCGCCTTCTCCAAATGATAATTGTCTTTGATTAATAGAAACGTCATTAATATTTGCTTCACTGGCAAGAACAATGTTCTTTCTATCTTTTTTAATTTTATTTAAAACAATATCCATTACACCTTGTGGTTTTTTAACACTACTAAACCAACCACAGTACTCTCCACTATCCATCTGAGTTCGTATTACTTTTTGAACTGCAGCTTGGCTTACACCCGGAGCAATTATAGAGGCCTTGTCATAGATCTTAGTTAATAGTTTAGACTCTTCACTTGAGTCTGAAGAAAGATTAACCTCATAGGCTCGAATAATACTTTTTTCAAACATCTTATAATCTTCAATTTTGGGCTTCACTGGTGGGTCAATACTTTTGTATGATGAAACTCCAACTGCAGCCACGAGCGGATTTGAATGAAAGGCGGCTTCAATACTTCTTTTTTTCTTCTCTTTATATTTTTTATATCTTCTATTATAACGATGAACTGCTTTGTCATATTTTTCATTCTTTTTGAAAAACTTTGATTTGTATTTTAATAAGCAGTCGCTATCAGCAAATACAGATTGAGTAATAATTAGAGTAAGTAGCATTATTAGATATTTTTTCATAAATGCTCTTCGGAAACTTTAGACAATAACTTGAGCTATTTAATCATCTATATATAAGAATATATAATTTTCAATATATAAGGGATTAATATTACTTTGATTAAGAAGATCTCTAACAATGAGTTTTTCTTTAGAACTCAAAGCTTTGAATTTTCTTTTATCAGACCAACCATGCCCCCATCTGGTCTTTGCCTTTATTGGAGAATAGTGACCAAACCTTACTCCGTGATACATCATACTTCCATAGAACTTTGAGCTCTTTTGTTCAACACACTTTCTAAGCTCTATATCTGCTAGTTTCTGTTGAGATTTTATACCACCCGCCCAGTAAACTAAGTCATGCTTTAGGCAGCAGTCTTTCCACGCTCCAGGCTTAGATGGAGGACCCTCTGGAAAAAGTGTACAATAATCTGTCTCAAAGGGTTTTAGCTCAGCAGATTTAGCGTCACTACCAATTAGTAAGATAGCCAAAAGAGTAAATGAACAGATAATTGCTTGATTCATATGTATATTTTTCAGTATTTTTCCCTTTTGTTCAATAAAAAACACATTCCGTGCCATTTTGAGGTATAAGCCACTAAAATAATTAAATCTTGGAGATCAATACTATGAAAAAACTAATTGTTTTAGCGCTTATGTCATTCTCAGCATTCTCTTTCGCAAATAGCTATACTTGTGAAACTCAATTTGGAGATATTCAAAAGCTTGAGATTAATATTTATCACGGTGATGCATTTATTACTGAAGTTGCTTCTGATGGAACTGAGGCTTTATCAGTTGTTACAACAGATATCACTAATGCATTTAGTGTTGAGCTAAGTGAGTGGAATGGTTATGTAAGAACTTTAGACTTTGATTCTGAGGACTTTATTTTAACTGCTGCTGATGAGTGTTCTGAAACTTCTTCGGTTTTAAAATGTGTTGAAAACTAATTTAAAGTTTTAATTAATAGATAAAATAAAGGGAGCTTTTTTGCTCCCTTTTTTATTATCTAGCATTCATCTCGAGTGCTTTAATTCTTGAACTAAGTGGAGGGTGAGTTGAGAGTAATGCCATAAGACCATCTTTAGATGAGATCTTCATTGCATTAATAGCTTGGTCTTCATTCTTAACAAATCTTCCAGCACTATGTTGAGCTTCTAATCTTTTTAAAGCTGCAATCATTTTTTCCCTACCTGCCAGTCTCGCTGCTCCTGAATCTGCTCTGTATTCTCTATAGCGAGAAAAGAAAGCCACAACAATTGAGCCAAGTAAGCCAAACACCATTTGAAAAACCATTATAAGAGCGAAGTTTAAGAAGAATCCCATTCCCTCACCCTCATCATCATCTGATCTCAAGGCATTCTGAACTGCAAAAGCCGCAATCCTAGCAAAGAACATAACAAATGTATTAACTACCCCTTGAATAAGAGTAAGAGTAACCATATCACCGTTTGCGATGTGAGCAATCTCGTGGGCCAGTACACCTTCGACTTCATCTTGAGTCATACTATCGAGAAGACCAGTAGAAACAGCAACAAGAGCTTTTGATTTTGAGGGACCCGTTGCAAAAGCATTTACCTCTGGTGAGTTATAAATTCCAACTTCAGGCATCTTTGGAAGATTTGCTGAATTAGAGAGTCTTTGAACAGTGTTGTATAAACCAGAGAACTGACCATTTCCTTCAATTAGCTGAACGCCCATTGATCTTTTGGCCATCCAACGGCTGATCTGAAGAGATATAAAAGATCCCCCCATACCAAAAATCGCACAGAATATAAGTAATGATTGATAGTTTTGTCCATACTGACTCATATAAGGCTCAAGACCAAATACATTAATAACAATTGTGATCATGGCCATAATTGCAATATTTGTAATTATGAAAAGCCCAACTCGTTTAAACATTTAAAACTCCTTAAAGTTTGTTTTGTCTGAATACATATTTAAAGATAATATCTATTTCTTAAGAGTCAAGGTATTAGGATTAAAATGGAAACGAAAGAAAACTCAGTATTTAAACTTTTTATAGCTGTATGCATTATTATAAGTGTCGGAATTATCTATATATTGCTTATTAGACCTCAAAAGATAGTTATCGAATCAAATGGTCAGGGTGAGTCGTTAGAGTTTTTCTACAAGGAGTCTGAGCTCAATCCTCCTCTTTCTAAACTTGTTGAAAGGAGTAAAGAGGGGAAGCATATTGTTATCGTTCTTTTGACTCCAACAAAGAGATTACTCGCGAATTATGATTATGATTTTTTATTAAAGCAGTTTGAAAATTGTAATGGTGAGCTTCCTTGTAAATTGATTACTATGGATAAAGAAGAATACGCATCAAAATCTAAAAAGAGAAAAGACATAAAAAAAGGGAGCTAATTAGCTCCCCTTTTATCTTATTTTGCCATATCAATTAGTTTGTTAACGACTTGAATCAGTGGCTGTGGCTTTTCATAAATATGCTCACAGTTAACACGAATTTCTTTTGGAAGCTTTTTGTTTAGCTTCGTTTTTTTATCTCTTTTTATCGTACATCTATCATACCAATTATACTGAGGTGTCGAGTAGTATAGCTGATTTGCTGCAGCTACAGATGCCGCCTTATATTCACTTGGTGGCAGACCATCTTTCCATTCTGGAAGATCTGTTCTTCCTCTAAAATAGTTTTTCCAAGTCTTAGTAACTGACCAGAAAAAATCTGGCTGCTTTCTGTTTTTCTTATTAATTAAGAATTTAGGCTTACCAGATTCAATTGTACGCCATTGTCCACCAACAATATTTCCAGAAGCATCTAGTTCAAGATCGTATAGCATATCAATTGTCTTTTCACTGTCTTTAGACTCACTATCAGTTGCTGCTCTCGTTGGTCTTTTCCAATTGATATACGTCATCGAAAGTTTTACACCAACAATATGAGTAGCTTCTGGATTCCTAAAAGCTTTAAATTGATCTGCAGCTGTTATTTTTTTTACTTTTGATTGAACACTTCCATCATACTCACCAGTATATGGATTAAAGTAAGTTGCCTTATATCCATACATTGGATGATTATCTACTGCTTCAGAAATTTTTCTTTCAACAATAAAACTTCTACCTTGCTTACCAATAATATTTACTAGACCAAGGTGCCAAATAGCAGGGTGAACCCCAACACATCTTGGCTCAAGCTCTTTTGAATAATCATCTGGAGTTTTATCATATACTCTTCCCCAAGGATCATGGTCTGCATTTCTATCATTACATCTAAGACCTTCCATTAAAATACCACCGCCAGAGAATGAATCTGTCTTAGCATCGTAATTTCTTGAATCTTGAATAAGTGAGTTAGCCCACATATATGAAGCAAGTGCTTTTAAATCATCTGGGTAAAACTTTAAAGTCTTCCCGTTATCTAATGTAAAAGTAACCGTTTTTCTTGGACGAGGAACATTTCCAGCCGCTGTAGACCATCCATGACATATACCTTCCCAAGTAGCAATCGTTTTACTTGCTGGTTTTAAGATATAATTCTTTTGTTCAGCAATTGCCATGGGTTTTGCCATAGAAAGTGCAGACTCAAGAGAATTTGCCTGACCTTTCTTTAAAAGATGTTTTGCAATCTCATCAGTTAATCCACCTCTAAGACGGCTTGCTAGTGGATAGGCTTCATCAGCTGTTTGGTATGGAATATTGTCACCATTTAGCCATCCCCATTGCATATAATTATTTGCTAGTTGCCAAGTATTAGCTCCAACTTTATCCATTTTAGAAAGGAACGCATTTTCTTTTTTCGTTCCCCAGTCATGCATGTATTTCACAACTTTTTTTGTAAGTGTAAAGTTCTCATCTCCAAGAAGAATATCGTATTTCTCCGAAGGCGCTAGAGTTTCTAGTTGTTCATTATCAAGCTCACGCCAATTTTTTTGAACAGTGTTTTGTCTTTTAATAAGTCGTTTATAGTTACCTTTCCAAAGAAGTTCTTTATCAAGCCGTCTAAGACTCCCACCTGACTTATATGGATCAGCAACAAGGCCTTTTTGCAGTGGCCAATAAGTACTCATCCACGGTTTTGCACCAGGAGTTACAGCATTTTGTGTATTTCTTTTACTTAGCTTTCTAGAAATAATCTCATTGAAGTTTTGAATAAAGTTTTTATCTTCAGACATGATTCTTACACGCTGTTTAAGGTGTGCAGTAGATACAGGTACAAATGGATATATACTTTTTCCAAATTGATTTTTTGGCGGACTGAATTTTCTTTTTAGATCATTCTCAATTAAATCATCGTTAGCGAATGCTCCAGATGATAAACTTACCAATACAATTAATTTCAAAGCTTTATTAAACTTCATAGCTTCTCCTTCGGGGATTATTTTTTATGTTTTTAACACGTTGCTTCACAATGAACAATAAATTAGCTTCTCCTATGTAATTTCTATAACACTCCTTGGAAAAAACCATAAACCTACACACTAAACTACTGAAATCTCGATCAGAATGGCCTTGTAGTCTTTATTTAAATTTGGATGAACTCTCGTCAAATTATATAGACTTTGATACTACTTCTGAGAGGTAAATTATGAAAATTACTACACTATTGCTTACTTTTTTAATTGCAGGAACTTTAATGGCAAAAGATGAGATCTCTTTTTTCCACTACAACATAAAAGAGCTCGATAGCACAAAGCTAAATAAATCCAATGAGCAGATTAAAGCTGTAAAAGAAATCATCAATAAATATGACTTCGATCTTTTTTCTTTAAACGAAGTTCAATATGACTTTCCTTCAGTACCAGATTCATCATTTAAAACTAAAGGTAAAAATTTACATAAAATAAAATCACTTCTCAATCTACACAAACATAACTTTTCGAGCTTTGATCCAGCAAATACTGGATTAAATGCGAAACCAAATCACAATGGTGAATACTTTATAAAACCAAATACTCCAGAGGCCAGAAAGAACGCAGATCAAATTAATTTTGGAACTTTACCTGGACAGTACTCAAGTGGACTCCTATCGAAGAAAAAAATCATTGGAAAGAAAGTATTTTCAAAGATAAAATGGAAAGACTTTAATCCTCAAGCGGACTTTTCAAAGTTTAGAACAGCTCAAGGAAAGCCCTACCCTGAAGATGCTGAATTATTTGACAAAAACTTTTCCGATATAACAATCAGCTTAAATTCAAAAGAAGTTCATATAATTATTCTTCACACAGTTCCCTCTTTTCACTTTGGGAATATGAGCACTCCAAACTACCAAAGAAACAAAGATCAATTGCGATTTTTAGAATGGTACCTGACGGGTTCAACAGATATCAAAGTAAGTCTACCCGGAGTTACTCCTTTGAAAAAAGATGCATACTTTATTGCAGCAGGAGACTGGAACACAGCCTTTTCATCCATAGAAAACCCTGGAAGTGAAATTTTAAGAAGGCTTGATTTGAAAGCAAAATTCTGGAAAGATCCAAAAAGCTTCAGCTTCACAAATGAAGGCGGTGGTTTTGGTAAAAAGCCACTTCGATTAATGCTAGACTATATCCTTGTTAGTAAAAATATAGAAGTTTTAGAAGCAAACATCATACATCCTGTATTCAAGCGTACCCAATTGGGATGTAAAAAAAGACCAACTCCTACCTCAAACACAGAAGTTCTTGTTAGTTGGAGCGAAAAGGGAAAAACTTGTTATGCACTAGTTGATCCGTCAGACAAGGTGTTCAAAGCTGCAAGTGATCATTACCCTCTCTACGGAAAATTCAGGCTTAAATAATGAAGACTCTTTTACCTATACTATTTCTATCCATTTTAACAAGTTGTTCACTAGCTCCGTTTTCATCAAATAAAAGTGGTAAAAGCTACGGTGCTGGTAATACACGATTTGAACTTGGTTCTGCCAACTCAGGCTATTACCTAAAACTTGGTTACGGTGCATCTCAAAATCTTGATTTTGGATATGTAATGGAATTTGGTGGTTTTCCAACATCTGGTATTTTCTTAAAATACTCATTGGTAAATAGCGACAAGGGAGCTTCTCATGCAACCGAATTTGGCTATGGTGGGACTGAGTCCTCTACTTACTACTACGCCGGGCTTGTAAGCTCACTGGCTTTTTCAGAGTACTTTGAAGTCTTTATCAATCCAAGGCTAGTAAAAGTTGAAACAGATGAAAAAGATGTTGAGCTTGGAGATGCAGTAGGAAATGTAACCGTAACGGAATATGACTTATCTTATATATATTTATCAGCTGGTATGAATCTATGGATGACTGATACATTTGGATTATCTATTTATACCATTTATGTGAATGGCCACGGGCTAGAAACAGAAGAAAGTTTTTCAGCAGCAACGACAGCAATGTTTAGATTTTAATATAAATTAACTTAAAGGGTTAGATCATGAAGTTTTTAATTATTACGTTACTACTTATCAGTTCACTTTCATTTTCAGGCGAAGCACTAGAGACAAACTCTGTTTTAGAAATTGAAAAAAAAGTTTTAGAAAAAGGTAAAAAACACGGAACTAAAAATGTTCTTGTTGTTTTTGATATTGATAATACCCTAATGGCAATGAACCAAGACTTTGGGTCAGACCAGTGGTGGGGATGGCAAACAAGTAATTGTTTAAAAAAGAAAGCACCGAGCTTTTGTGTAACTAATAGTTTTGGGACTCTACTCGATATACAAGGACAAATATTTGCTATGTCTGGAATGATGCCAAGTGAAAAAGAAACACCAAGAGTTATTAAATCTCTACAAAAGAAGGGATATAAAGTTATCCTACTAACTTCTCGAGGACCTGACTTTAGAAATGCAACACAAAGAGCATTGAAGATGAACAAAATGAATTTTGAATCTTCTGCTATTGGACCTAAAAAAGGATATCCAGGTGTATTTAAACCATACAACTTAAAATCTCCCAAAAAGTTTGGTCTTACTAAAGCTGACTTAAATAAATCAGGTAATAAAAAATCAAGAAAAGCCAGTTACATGAATGGACTATTTATGACTTCTGGTATGAATAAAGGCCTTATGCTTAAAGCTCTTTTACACAAAACAGGCTCTAAGTTTAAGTCAATCATCTTTGCTGATGACCATATTAAGCACACTAAAAGAATGCAACAAATTTTAGGAGACAAGAAAAACATAGATCTTGTGACCTATAGATACGGTGCAATTGATCCTCAAGTAAAGGCATTCAAAAATGGAAATAAAAAAGAAGTGATTGAAGCTTGGAAAAACTTTAAATCCTTAAAAGAGAAATCTTTTAAATAGATGATATTTTATATCTGTGCAATTTTATTCTTTTTTTCTACTCCTACTTTTGCTGAGTTCGATTACTCAGCAGAAATTGGAACAAAGTTAAGATTATTTGAAGACGATGAAAAATCATATTCAAACGACTACCAACTAGACTTAAAAAGTAAGCTGCAAGCTGACTATGAAGTTGATCAATATAGACTTCATATTGGTTTTTTTGCTCGAGTTGATCAGAATGACTCTCAAAGAAATATCATCAATTTCGATGAACTGTATCTTTTGAGAACGTTTAATAACTTCTCAGTAAATGTTGGAAATAATATTTTTAACTGGTCAGTGATGGAGATTTTTCACCCTGTAGATACAATCAATTCTAAAAACTTTGATTCAAACGGTGATCTTGCAGAAAGACTTGGCCAGTCTTCATTAATTTTGAAATATGAATTTGAAAATTCATTCTTTGAAGGAATATTATTTATCTCTAGTCAAAAATCAATTATGCCAGGAGAATCAAATCGTAATGGAGCCTTAATTGAATTTAGAAATCCAAAATTTGTAAACGGCAACAAAGACGTATCAAGCAGATCAGATATGCTTCAATATGTTCTAAGATATCAACACAGCTTTGATTTTGCAGATATCGATTTTCACTATGCAAGAAAGTATGACACCAATAACCCTCTAATTTCTTCGCCTGTAACAAAGAACACTTCTCCGACAATCGAACAGCTAGAGATTACTCCTTATTTTATGAGAATGCAGCAATACGGTTTAACTGTGCAAGCAAACTATGATGCCTACTTATTAAAAATTGAGCATGCTCATTTTGATTATGATGATGACTCTGTAGACCTTTTCATTCCACCTATCAGCTTAATTGAAAATTCAAAAGAAGACTTTTCTCTTACAGCGATTGGTCTTGAAAGAACCTTTACATATAAAAATGATCATGAGGGTACACTATTTATCGAGTATCAAACGATCCTTGGTACAACTATAGAAGAGGCAAGAATTCTTTCACCTTTTCAAAGAGATATGGCCATCGGTTATAGACATAACTACAACGATTTTAACGGTAACGAAACAGTTGCTTTTATCATAAGTGACGTTGATCATGGAGAAGAAAGAATATACTCCCTAAGCCACTCATTTAGACTATGGAGCGATTGGAAATTTGAAGGGGGAATTCGCATTATAGAAGCGCAAAACCCAAGTTCAACACTTAGCCTGTCAAATTTTGAAGGTTTAAGATCTATTGCAAATGGGGATTCTCTTAATATAGAATTAACAAGATTTTTTTAAATAAGGAGCATATATGAAATATTTAATCTTAGCATTGATTAGCACAACATGTTTTGCAATCTCTGGTCTAGAAGTTATGCAAAAAGTTGAAAAGAAAAGCCAAGGCTATATTGGTTCAGAATCCAAGATGGTAATGACCCTAATCGATGCACACGGAACAAGTGTTGAGAGAGTTCTTAAATCTAAGGCATTAGAGAATATAAAAGAAGGTGACAAATCGATCTCTGAGTTCATTAAGCCTAAGGATATCAAAGGAACAAAGCTTCTCACTTGGACATCAAAGTCCGATACAAATAAGCAGTGGCTCTACCTTCCCAAATTCAAAAGAATAAAAAAGATTAATTCTAAAAATCAATCTGGCTCTTTTATGGGTAGTGAATTTAGTTACGAAGATATCGGAGGGCAAGTCCTAGATAAATACGATTATAAACTGCTAAAAGAAACTGCTACTGAATATATTGTTCAGTCAATTCCAAAAAGTAAGAGTGGTTATTCAAAAATGATCACAACCATAATAAGAAAAGATTTTAGTGTGAAAAATATAGAGTATTACAACAGACGTGGAGACCTGTTAAAAGTTTCTACTCTTGGAGAATACACCACTTACAAGGCGAACAAAAAAGACTTTTTTCTTGCAGACAGAATTGAAATGACGAATAAGCTTACTAAGAAAAAATCAATCTTGGAATGGAGCGATAGAAAACTCGGTTTAAAGTTTAACAATTCACAGTTTAAATCATCAAAGCTTAAATAATGATCGATTTAGAAAAGCTACTAAAGAAAGCACGCCAGAATCTTGTTGGAAAAGATGATAAAGTAACACTTGCATTATGTGCAGTTCTTGCTCAAGGTCATGTTCTTATAGAAGACCTACCTGGTGTTGGAAAAACAACACTAGCAAAAACAATAGGCTCTCTATTTGAACTCCGTCTAAATAGAGTTCAATTTACAAATGACATCCTACCCTCTGATATTGTCGGCACAAGTATTTTTAGTAAAGAAGAGGGAAGTTTTAACTTTCACCAAGGTCCAATATTTGGCGACATTATTCTTGCTGACGAATTAAACAGAGCCCCTGCAAAAACTCAAAGTGCCCTATTACAGGCAATGGAAGAAAAGAAAGTTACAGTTGATGGTGAAAATTATCAACTATCCAATAACTTTATTGTTTTTGCTACTCAAAATCCAAGCTCACAAATAGGTACATTTGACTTACCTGAGTCTCAACTTGATCGCTTTTGTTTTAAATTTAATATTGGTTATCCAGATAAAAGTTCGTCAATAAATATGTTCAAATCAAACTTAGGTAAAAAGTTTGTAGAAATTAGCTCAGAATTAAATTCTTCAGATCTAACAAAAATTAGAACTCAAATAGAAAAGATTCATATCGATGACTCTCTTTATGATTATATTTATAGACTACTCGACTTTTCGCGAACAAGTGCCTCGTATCAACCTCTTAGTAATCGCTGTGGCTTAGACCTTGTAAAGTCCTCAAAAGCCTATGCATATCTACAAAATAGAGATTATGTAACTCCTGACGATTTACAGTTTTTATTTCCGTATATTGCAGGTCACAGGCTTGTATCATCTTCAAACGCATCTATTACTGCCGAACATACTAAATCCAATGAACTATTGGCCAATGTTGATTTAAGGCCTTAACTTGCAATTTCTACTGGAGAGAATAAACACCTATACTCTCAATAGAAGTAGAGTTTATATTATTCCTACAAAATTAGGTTTTATCTATACGGGCATTCTTTTTACAATTTTTTTAATTGGTTTAACCTATACAAATAATCAAACATTAATTATCGCGTTTTGGATGCTAACAGTTTTTTTAATCCAAATGCTTAAAACTCACTCATTAATTGATAAGTTTAAATTCTCAAAAATAGAAATAGAAAATTCATATGCTCAAGAAAAGATTGAAGCCTCGGTAAATAATAATAGAGACACTGAAAATTTAAATTTTGAACTCGTTAATGCTGATAAAGAGACGTTACCTATCAACACTCTTTCCTTAGCAAGAGGCGTTTATCAGTTTAAAAAGCTTAAGGTGTACACAACAGGTCACTTCAAACTCTTTTATTGTTGGAGATTCATCAAAATAAATAAAAAATTATATATCTATCCTCAAAAAGATAGCTTTAAACTTGAAGACATTTTAAATAGATCGAACATGAAGGATAATCAGGATGAAGATTTTAAAGAACATATACTATACACTAATGATCTTCCCTCCAGTAGAATAAACTGGAAAATCTATGCAAAAAACAATGCATTATTATGGAAAAAATTTGAATCTGATAGCTTGGAAATTAAACACTTAGACTTAAATTTAGTAAAAGGTGATTTTGAACTAAAAATAAAAAAAATTAGCTATTTAGTACATCATTATCATAAATATAAAATTTCGTGGAGTTTAGAAATAAATGGAATTTACCTACAAAGCTCTTTTGGGCATGAACATTTTATAAACTCGTTAAAACTACTTAGTGAGGCATCACAATGAAAGTCTCACAACTTTTTCTGATCGTTTTGATGCCATTTCCCCTTCTCAGTCTCGAGTTTCTTACACCTCTTCTATCGATACTTTTATTTTTACTTGTTCTTTGTGGTTTTATACCTAAGATAGGAAAATATATCTCTATCGCAATAGCGCTAGCGATCGTCATTCAACTAAAACAAGATTTTAACTCTTATTTTTTACCTGAACCCATGATTAGTTTTTTGGCCCTGAGTTGCATGCTAAGAATTCATTTTTCAAAGATTAAAAATGATAAAACAGCAAGAATACTCGGTATATTGTGGATAGCAAGCTTTAGCTTACTTAAAACCAATTTAAGCTATTTTTTCGTTATGATTTATTCAGTAGCTTTTATATTTTTAACTTTTGACAAAGACGACTCAAGCCAAACTCATCCTCTTCGTTTTATAAAAATTAAAAAAATTGCTGGAACAGAATCTCTTATAAGTTTAGTTATCATTTCCATTTTATTTTTATTCTTCCCAAGGTTTAACGGCTTCTTTCCTAGAAGACACTCTCCCCAAAAAGGCAAAATTGGTTACAGCAAAACGATAGACAACTCTTCTGTCCTTAACCTTCAACAATCAGGACAAACAGCTTTTATTGCAGAAACAAATAAAAGGTTATCCCCTAGAAATCTATATTGGCGAGGCAGAATACATACATATACCGATGGATTTAACTGGAGTAGCAAAAACTTAACCCCAAAAAGGCATAAGATAAAACTTAGAAATCCACTGCATTACAAAATAAAATATGAACAAGACTTAGGGCAAGATTTAATTTTACTCGATACACCTTACAAAGTAGAGTCGAGTAATCTGAGATACTACAGAGATAAAACATCAAACTCATACTTTTTTTATCAAAAAGGCAGAAAGAGTATAGTTAGTGCTGTCAGTTCACTTAATGGCTACCAGATTCACAACAAAAGTAGAAACAAGAAAGCGTATACTCAACTCCCACCATTTATACCAAAGAAGATGAGACTATTTGTAGAGCAACTAGAACTTAAAGATAGTAGTCTTCCAAAGATAATTAGAAAATTTAAGTCGTATTTAATTAAAAATAAATACTCATATTCATTGTCACCAGGAGATGTGACAACATTAACTAAGTTTATGAATAGAAAAACTGGTTACTGCTCTCACTATGCTAGTTTTTTAGGTATCACACTTCGATACCTAGGCTTTCAAACTAGATTAGTGTCAGGTTTTCAAGGTGGTATCTTTAACGAACTAGGTGGATACTATACAGTTAGCTCAAATGATGCTCATGCGTGGGTTGAAGTTCTTGATAATAAAAGATGGGTTCGACTAGATCCAACGTCTTTTATAAATCCGACAAGAATTAATTTAGGTGGAGAAACATATTTTACGACCAATGAATCCGACCTTATGAACGCATTTGATTCGGATTCTAATATTTTGCGAGATCTACAAAAAGCTTGGAGCTTTGCAAACTACAAACTCAGTCTTCTTTTAGATAATTACGATATTAATGAACAAGAAAGCTTATCTCAAAAGCTAAAGATAAACAGGAAGTCATTTTTTATAATTGGAGTTTTTTTACTTCTATTTTTCGTTATCCTTTATCTTTTTTTACCAAAATCAAAAAAACAATTCTCTAACAAATATGACAAATACTTTAATTACTTTATTGAAAAAATGAATAAGAAGGGTGCTCAAATCCTAAGCACTGACAATCTTTCCACAATAAGAAAAAAGACGAGTCCTTATCCAAGAGCGAAAGGCTTAATTACACATTACGAAGAACTAAAGTATTCAAAAAGAACAGTTGAAATAGAACGATTCAAAAAGATTTGTTATTCGAGAAAGACTTACCAATTAAAGTAGAAATACTCTTATTAAGATCTAAAAATATTTTTTTTGCTTTTGGATTAATTACCGAGTTAGTTAAAACAACGACGAACACATCAAACACTGGATCTATCCACAAACTAGTTCCCGTATATCCAGTATGTCCAAAAGATTTATTCAAGTTAAAATAATCTCCTCTGGGTCTATTAGAGTAGGCACTCGATATATCAAAACCAAGTCCTCGAGAAGAGTTATGCTTCTTTAATGTCATCTCTCTTACTTGTTTTGACGAAAGAATTCTTTTACCGCAAAACTTTCCTTTGTTTAAGAAGATAGAGGCAAACTTTCCAAGATCATAAAGATTTGAAAATATTCCAGCACTTCCAACTCCTCCACCAAGCTTATGGGCCGTAGGATCATGTGTCTTCATCACAACTTGCCCCTTCGAAGTAGGTGCGCAATCCCCACACAAAACTCCCTTAGGTGCAAAGTATGTATTTTCTAGATTTAGAGGTTTTAACAATAGTCTTTCGATTGATTTATGTAGGGTCTCAGAGCTGACTTTTTCCAAGATTTTACCAAGAAGTAAATAGTTGATATCTGAATATAGAAATCTTTTGTATTTTTTTGTCGGTATTAAATTTACAATATTATTCCAACTCTCTTCAGTATTTTGTCCAAACTCTCTATTTAACAGCCCTGACTTAAATCCAGACTCGTGGCGAAGAAGATCCTCAATAGATATCTTATCTTTTAAAGAGTTTGTGTTTTTAGGGTCTAATAATTTATTCATCTTAGTAGAAATATCAATATCTTTTGATTCTAACTCTTTTAATAGTGCTGATGCCGTAAACACTTTTGTTATAGATGCTAGGTCATAAATCATATCTAAAGAGTTTGGCTTAGTTTTTGAAACATAACCAAAGGCCTTTGCATAGACACTCTTGCTTGAAGTTCCAATTAAAATAGAAAGTGAAGTTAAGTTCGTTGAATCAATTGTATTTTGAATTAATTTTTCAATTTTAAGCTTTAACTTTGGCTCGATAGATAAACTTGATGGCCTAACATCAAAACAATTGGCAAAAGAAGATGCTGAAAGCATTAAAAATAAAATCGCAAATCTAAACATTCCAAATTGTTCAATACTTGTCTAAAATTGACAACTTAATCTTTTTTATAAATCATAAGTTATTGTAACTTAATTAGGATATTAGTATGTCGCTTCGCAGTACCATTAATAAACTTGGCCCTGGTCTTCTCTATGCTGCTGCTGCAATTGGAGTAAGCCACCTTGTCCAATCCACTAGAGCAGGTGCTAACTACGGCTTTGAATTAGTCTGGGTAATCCTCTTGGCCAATGTATTAAAATATCCATTTTATAAAATCGGCCCTCTCTACACGACACTTACAGGTAAAAGCTTACTTTCAGCATACAGAAAACAAGGTCGCTGGGCCGTAGCAACTTTTCTAATAATGACTTTAACAACTATGTTCACCATTCAAGCCGCCGTAACGATAGTGAGTGCAGGTTTATTCTCTGAAATATTTGGCCTACCCATCAATTTAATTTCTCAAGCATATATCATTTTAACTTTTTCTGCTTTGTTGATTATTATAGGCAAATATCAAATTCTAGATAGCTTTATTAAGTTTGTTATAATTCTTCTAACAGTAACAACTCTTTTTTCAGTTATCGCATCCTTTACAACAATTACACCTAGTGAAACGCCAACAAGATCATTTTCATTTTTAAATACAGCAGATATATTTTTCTTTATCGCACTTATAGGCTGGATGCCTGCACCAATGGATATCCCCGTATGGCACTCTCTTTGGACAGTAGCAAAATTAAAAGATTCTAAAATTTCAATAAAGGACTCTCTCCTAGATTTTAATATCGGTTTTATTGGAACTGCGATTTTAGCAATAGCTTTCCTTTCGCTTGGAGCAATAATCATGCACCCAACAGGAGAGAAATTTGCAGCAAGTGCAACAGGATTTTCTTCTCAATTAATCTCACTTTACACAAACTCTTTAGGCAGTTGGGCATATATTCTTATCGCAGCTGCGGCATTTACAACAATGCTTAGCACAACTATAACTTGCCTAGATGCATTTGGTAGAATTACAAGCGAGAGCTTTAAAGAATTTGGAGTTTATAATGTATTAAAGTCTCAAACGCTTTGGGTGATGCTAACTTCAATTGGTGCAAGTGTAATACTTAGTTTCTATATTAAAAACATGAAACTTCTAGTTGATATAGCGACGAGTGTCTCATTTGTTGCTGCCCCTATATACGCGTATCTAAATTTCAAAGTCATAATTAGTGATGAAATTCCAGAGAAACACCGCTACAAAAGGCCTGAAATCGTTCTATGTTATATCGGTCTTGTCTTTTTCACGTGTTTTAGTCTATATTTTATCAGTCTTAAAATTTAAGGAAATTATGAAATTTTTTATTCTCTTTAGTATTGTTTTATCCTCGTATGTTTGTGCACAAAATAAGTCAGTATACGCTGAAGATTCCCGCAAAGATTATTTTGAAATAGATGATAACCTTATCAAAGACCAATCAAAAGCAATTGCAATTCAAGTTGATAAAAAGGCACTTCTCGACAAAGGCGATTACTATCGTTTACAGACTCAAAGTCTTCGAGCTTTTAATTATTGCTCAAGCTTTAAATTTTCAAATCAATATAGCGTGGGTAAATGCACAGGTTTCTTAGTAAATAAAAACAAACTACTAACAAGTGCGACATGTGTTAAAAACCAATTCGATTGTGACAATAATTCATGGGTCTTTAATTACACAAAAAAATCTAAATATCACAATCCAATAACTAGCAAGAAGGAACATGTTTATAAGTGTAAGCAGATCTTAAAAAGAAAATACTCTACAAAATACAAAACAAGCTTTGCTCTAATAGAACTAACAAAAGAAGTTCTAGACATACAGCCACTAGAATTAGCTGCTGCATCACCTGAACTAAATGATAATATTTATATGATTGGCTCTCCACATGGTTTGCCATTAAAACTATCAACAGAAGCAAATATTAAGAAGATCTATAAAAGCTTCTTTAAAGCGACAGTCGATGCTGCTAAGAGTAATTCAGGATCTCCTGTTTTCAATTCAAAGTCACAAGTCATAGGCGTTTACTCCCACGGTCCAAGCCAAAGTTCTACTCGAGGAGATTGTCTCGTTCCCTCAAAATACAATGGTAAAAGTGGATATGAATACATAACGCGAACCGACATAATTATCCCCTAAAAAGATTTAACTTCTTAAAATTATTCAAGTAGAATTCTAAAATGATCAGGATTTTACTATTAACTCTATGCCTTCTACAAGTTGCAGCAGCTCAACCTATCCAAAGAGAAGTTCTTGTTTTATGGGACAGCACAGAAACACCTTCAAAAGATTATATCCAAAGCCTTACCCATCAAAAACTTGAAGTCCTATTAAATCATCACGGTGTAAAGGCAAAGTACCTTGATATTGGAAAAAAAATTCCAAAATCAATATTTTCAAATATTAAAAACTTCAAAGCTTTAATAAGTTGGGTTGCTGACGAATCAAACTTTCAACCCAAGAATGTACTAAGGCTTATCACTGAGTTTTCTAAAAAGAATAAAAAGGTTCTTATTCTCGGTCACCTGCCGTTTATAACAACGGACAAGAAAAAAGATGTCAGCTTAAATTATATTAATAAGGCTATAAAGCCATTAGGCTTTTCGCTTAGTAACTACTATCTTGAAAATCCACTTGCACTTAGCCTAGAGATGCTTACACCAAGTTCAAATATAGAGTATGAAAGAAGCTTAAAAAATGAAATATCTCCATACAAAGGTCTTAAAGCACTTAAGGGAACCTCAGTTCTTCTTAGACTGAGAAATAAGTTTGAAAAGACTTCAAGTGACGTTATATTCAAAAACAAAAAAATATTTTTTGTAGCTAGCGGCTATGAGATTTACCAGAATGACTTTAACGATGTAACTCAATGGAGAATAAACCCTCACCTTCTAATCGATTGGCTTTTCGAGAAAGAACTTTACCCAATTCCAGATACAACTACTCTTTTTGGTAATCGAATTTTTTATTCTCATATTGACGGTGATTCATTTATAAGTGTATCTCTCATAGATAGAAAGTCTCTGTGCGGAGAAATAATCCTCAACAGAGTAATCAATAAGTTCAAACTCCCTGTGACGGCATCAATAGTTGCGGCTGAAATTGACGAAGCCCTTCTAGGAAGTAAAAGAATAACTAAGATAGTAAAAGATTTTTACAAGTCACCTTATATAGAGCTCGCATCACATACCTACTCACACCCACTAAGCTGGATGCAAATCCCAGACAAAGCAGAGCTAGAAATTTATGCCGATATAAAGAAAGCTAAAAAAAGTAAAATTATTGTAGCTTACGATATACCTAATTATGAAAAACTAGATTATAAATTTGAAATTGAAGACTCAATGGACTTTGTTAATAAGTTTGCGACAGAAAAAAATATAACAAATGTTCTTTTCTGGTCAGGTTCTTGTCGTCCAGAAGAAGAAGCCCTTAAAGTCATTTATAAAAATGGTTTTTTAAATATGAATGGTGGTGACTCAAGGTTTGATAGTCGATACCCAAGCTTAACACACCTGTATCCGCTCTATAGAAAAGTTGGACCCTACCTACAAATATATTCATCAATGTCCAATGAAAATACTTACACCAATCTTTGGCAGGGCCCTTTTAGTGGATTTAGTAAAGCTATTGAAACTTTTAGAAATACAGAAGTTCCGACTCGAATTAAGCCAATCAATATTTACTATCATTTTTATAGTGCTGAAAAAAGAAGTGCACTAATTGCTCTACAATCACTGTATGAATGGTCACTAACTCAACAAATAATTCCGATTAAAACATCCCACTATATAAAGCTTGCACAAAATTTCACGAAAGTGAATGTTTTCAAAACTAAAAACAACTCTTTCAAAATCACAAATGCTGATGAGATTAAAACTTTTCGATACGATAAGGTAGTATATCCAAACATGCTAGAGTCAAAAAATATTGTAGGATTTAATCACAAAAACGGAAGTACCTACATCCATCTTGATCAATCAAAGAAAGATGCACAAATAAAAATAGACAATAAGCCAACAGAGCAAACATTCATTGAATCAAGTCAAGGGCTTATTAGTAACTATAAATCAAAAGATAATAAAATAAGCTTTCAATTTAACTCTCTTTATGGAAAAGAACTGGTTATTGTAAGCAATAAAAAAATAAAAAAAACAAAAGGTTTTAACATTACAAAGACAAAACCAAACACATACAAATTAAAACTTAAAAAGTTAAAACAAAAAGTATACATGGAGTTAATAAATGACTCTAACTGAATTACCAAAAGTAATCCTTTTCTTAACTTTGATCACAGTGCTTACGATTCTTAGCATTCCAAATGATGCAAAAATGGGTATTATTTACTTTAATAGTTTTAAGTATGACGAGGCTCTTTACTATTTTGATAAGTCGAAAAGCCAAAACATTGCTTCAATACCTGTACTAAAAAAACTAAAAGACTATTTCGTTATACATGGGAATATTTCCAAAGCTACAAATATACAATTAAAGCTTACGCAGGTTTTACCTAAAAACATTGAGTTTAAAAAGGATCTCTCTCAGCTCTACACATGGGGAGGTTTTACATATAAAGCCTTAAAAGTTGACGAGGAAATTATCTCTTTAAATAAAGATAATAAAAGTTATTACGATGAATTAATCCGTATATTAAATGGCTACCTATGGCTAAAAAAATACCCCGATGCAAAAAGAATTGGCCGATTGCTTTTCGAATCTAAAAGCCCCAAAGTGCTTGAAGTAAATTTAGCCTACCTTCTGAGTGTGCAAAATGTTGATGGTGTAATCAACAATATTAGAAAGATTGAAAAAGTTAATCCAGAGAAAATTCACCTAAAAAAGTATCTTGCTCAAGCCTATGAAATCAAGGGTGAAACTAAAAATGCCCTTATAAGCTACTTAGCATATTTTGCAAACTCTCGAGATGGCCAACAATTTTATCAAAATCCACGTTTTCTTGAAAACCATACAGCTAAGTCGATTGATAACAAATACAAAGAACTCGAAAAGATACAATACCTTTACGCTGAACTCAATGATAAAAAAAGTAATGCTCAAATCAACGAGCGTCTATTTGATTTTAATCCCAATGAGTATGACAGAGCTTATGATGCTGCAGAATACTACTCGTACGTGCCCAACAAGAAAAAAACACTTTCCATACTCGCAAAGCTATCAACTATTAGATCGGCAAGTCGTCAATACCGTGCGGCCTTAATCTACGAACGTATAGAGAACTTTGAGCTAGCAATAAAACACTATGAAAATTCGATAAGATTAAACAAAAGGCGAATCCAGTACTACCAGTCACTCTCAAATCTTTATGAGCGATTAGGGTATACGCAAAAGGCGCTTAATATTCAGTACCGAATATTAAAAACGTTCAAAAGAAGGTCTACCTTTAATGTTAATCAGTTTGAGACTCTTTTTGTCCAAAACAAAGGAAAGCTCAAGTCCAACAAAATTATTTCTCAAGTTCAAAAAAAGATTTTATATCTTCTTCAAAAACTAAAAAGACACAAGTCTTATGAGAAGGAACTTGAAAAATTTTATAAGAAAAACCCTTACAACTTCGATATAAAATATCAATATGCACTTCTACTTCAAAAAAATAAAAAAACTGACGCAGCAAACATCTTGTTCCGCGAACTTATTGAACAAAATCCTTACCATCAAGACTTAAACATGACTCTTAGTGAACTAGAACTCACCGAGCAGAACTATGCATTAGCACTAGATTACGCAAAAAGAATCAAAAGAAATACAGTATATAAAAAAGCACTTCTCTATCAAGTATATCTAAAAACAGATTTAAATAAGGCTCGTGCTCTGTGCAAAGAAATGATTAGAAGTAAAAACAACCTGAAAAGCTTTACTCATACTGACTTAAAAACAAATTGCTTAATTGATGAAAAGCAAATGCAAGATGCCGCAAATATTCTTTACAAGTTTATACGCAAACATCCGAAACACAGAGATGCAAAGTTTAAGTTGGCATACTTGCTCCTTGATATGAACAAAATTCAAAGAGCAAAAAAAATAGTTACATCACTAAAAAGCAACTCAAACTTAAATGAACAGAGGCTATTGCAGTTAGAGAGCGACTATCATGAAAAAGAAATTTATTTAAGTAGAAAACTTGCGTGGGAGCAACAGTATAGCCTTAACTACACATCAAATGATCTTGGTTTCAGCTTTATTTCTCATGATTACCAATTAATCAAAAAATCAACTTCGTTTTATGCTGGTATCAATCGTTCAAATTACTATGCAAGCAATTTAGCTGAAGGCTCATTTGAGACATCCATCGTTCTCGGGGCAAATCTAAGCCAGAATAAAAATATAGAATTCATGGCCGGAATAAATCAAGGTAGAACAAAATCGACTTATTTAAGTGCAAGCCTTAATCACTCGCCGTCTCAGAAATTATTCTACAGACTATCTTCTCAGCTCAACAAAGCCGTTTATGAATTTGAAAATCTAAACAAACTAGATGAATCAAAAAAAGATACTATCTCAGCTTATTTTGAATATTACATAGAAACACAGCACTATATTGAGTTGTTTGCAAAATACAGTGTATTTCATGCTGAGAACCACAGCTCTAAGGATGAAGCAACAATTCAAACTCTTAATCTACAGTACAACAAGAAGCTCTATGAAAATTGGACTTACGGTTTAAGAGTGGCTCCACAATCAGCTCAACGGGACTTTTTGTATGAAAACATATTTGCAAAAAACGGTTTCGGATACGCTTTAAACCTGAGACACAGAAATAAAGTCTTTAATAAATATTCACATCAGTTTGATTTTTATCTAGGCGGAGATTCTGCTAGAGAGATTAACTTTGGTGATTTTTATAATATTCAGGAAGGTTTAGAATACAACTATAATCGATCAAGTAAGATTTTTATAAGGGCAGGAATATCATCAGAAAAAAGTGAGCTTCCAAACAATAAAACAACAACTATATCACTAGGTTTTAACAATTGGTTTTAATATGAGTTTAGATATTTTAATTTTAAGCAGTAGAGATCGAGGCGACCAAACGATCCAAGAAATAATGCAGACGATGTCTTTTCATCAAAGAGAAGTCTCACTATCTACAAAAATTGAAGAATCAATGAACTACAAAGTAATATTAATAGATCAATTTCTAAATGGTATAAGCTCAACCTCTTTTCTCGAGAAATTACGTACAACAAATAAGACTGCAAGTATGTATTTATTGTCTAGTAGAGACTTTACAAAGAAAGAGGAAGAAACAATAAATACAAACAAAGTATCAGTAATGTCATTACCTCTTATTGAGGCTGACCTTTTTAATAGGATTATTGCATGACTTTTTTTACAGAGACTATTCAAAGAAGAATATTCTATATAGCTACTCCGATCATACTATTTCTAGCTGGAAGTTTTCTGACTACAAACAACCCTTCATTCATGGGGATGGCCCCACATCCATATTTAGTTACAAGTATCTTACTATCAGCGTATTACGGATTGCGATTTTCAATAGTAATTTCATTTATCCTAACGATCCAATATCTATTCTTGCTAAATCAAAGTGTTGACTACCAGGCAGTAGAAACAATTCTCACCTTTCAATACCTTTCAATTCCAATTACTCTAGTTATACTTTCAACACTTATAGGTGAATTCAGAACAAGTCTAATAAATAAACTTGAAATGTTTAAGAGTTCATCAGAAGAAAAACAAAACCTTACAGACACTCTAATTAAGAAAGTAGATTTTTTGGACAAGGAATCCTTTGAATTAAAAAAGCAGCTCGTAAACAAGATAGATACGACTTCTAATATTTTCAGAATGATTCAACAATTAAACACCCTTGAATCTTCTTCTTTATTTCAAAACTTTTTCAATGTTTTGAACGACCAAATTTCAGTTGATGAAATGGCGATATATAAATATGACAAAGGTACTCATTCTTTGATTTTAGCTTTCAGTAGTCGCTCCGACCTTTCTCTACCGAGCAACTTAAACTGCACTTACATTGAAGACCCTATTATACGAGAATGCTTTGTCAGTAAAAAGCTAACAACAATAAAAGATATATTTAATCAAAAGAAGGCCCTAGATAATAATGTTTCTGTTATTGCCTCTCCAGTTTATCAAAGTGAGGAATTCTTTGGTATTATCGCAGTAACAAAAATGCCTTTTCTAGAATACACCCCTCATAACTTTCAACTAATACAACTTTATGGACAGTGGCTTGGAAAATCATTAGAGCATGCATCTGAATTTGATCAATTGAATTCAAATTCAATCTTCAATCAAACATATGGTATTTATACATATAACTACTTGCTTGAAAGAATCGATGAAATTATCGACCAAAACAAGCGAAATCCCAATCCTTTGGCCGCTATGTCGATAAATGTTCCCTTTTTAGATAAACTTAACCCAATACAACAAAAAGATATTAAGAAACTAATTACAAAGATAATACTTTCATCCACTAGAAAGATGGATGTTGTTGCTGAATCCAATCAGAACAATAGTTTTATTGTACTCACTACAATAGGAAAAAGTGAATATCTTCAAAAGGTTGGCTCACGAATAGAGGCAGAACTAGAATTTTTCTCACAAAGTGGAAAACTAAAAGAACTTTTCAAAACTCAGATTAGCTACTTAGACTACTCAGAAGAAGAAACATCCCAAGAGTTTTTAAATAAATTTGGAGATACTGCTTGGTCTTGATACTTCTTTCAATCCTATTTAAATCTTTTTCGGTTTTTCTTTTTTTAAAGTACGAAACTTCTTTATATTGGTTTTATTTAATCAATATTTTCTCTACTGGAATATTGTATTATGGACTTAAGCAAAAATTAAAAATTACCTCTTGGGTGCTAGCTATATGTATAATGGATATCGCGGTACCAATCCTTTTTACTTGCGCATTTATCACCTTTAATTTGCTCAAGCCTTTTTATCGAAATGCCTATAAGAAAAGAGAAATTGATTTAATTGAAGAAATAAAAGAAGAGGAAGAAAATTTACTGCTTGATTCTGGAGATATTTCTCGAGATAAAAACTTTGAGCAAACGATGCTGTACCAGTCAGCTAAACTAAATCACGAAAGAGATCTCGATTATCATGAACTACTACTAAGCTCTGCTCAGCTACAAGCATATGTCGATATTATTCAAGGTGATGAAACTGATACGAAGGTAAATGCTTGTATCATGCTTTCAAAGTTTCAGACAGTAAACTCTATAAAGCTATTAAGACTAGCCCTACAAGATGATGAGTATGAAGTAAGGTATATGGCGAATAATGCTCTAGGGAAATTAGAGCAAGAACTATTATCTAGAATAGATATTCTTAGTGAAAATATAGAGAAGTATCCTAATCAACTTCAGAACTATTTAAAGAGAGCGCATAGTTACACAAGTATTGTATGGCTAAACCTTTTAGATAAGTCTTTATCAAATTTATTTTTAGAAAAAGCACTGTCAGATTTTAGGCACTTGCTAGTAAAGCAGCCAGAGAACTTCTCTCTTTATACAAGTATAGCAAATTGTTATCTTAAACTAGGGCTCCAAGAAGAAATGCTTTTACTTGCTTCTCAAGCAAAAAAATTAAATCTAGAAGATGAGGATATAGCTAAAATTTCATTTTACGAAGCAGAAGCATTTTATGAACTAGGCCAATACGATAAAGTTGTACAACTTTGTAATATGATAAAAAGAACCAAGACACCAATTGGATTAATAAAGGAAAGATCAGAATATTGGGCAGAGGTGGAAATTGCAGAATAAAATAGAAAATATATTCCAAGCTCTCAGTCAAAGACAGTTTTCTATCAGAGAGAAGGCTATCAATGATCTTATGAATCTAAGTAATTCAGCTGATCTAAATTCTTTATTCAAAAGAATCACTTCCAATAAAAATAGTGACTCGAACATGCTTGCGATCTCACTTTGTGAAACTCTCTTAAAGAGAAATAGCCTTGTAAATTCACACTACGCACTCCTTATCTTATGTACTTTAAGAAATTCAGAAAATATACCTATTGTTCATCGTGCAGATACGGCCCTAGATAATTACTTCAAAAACTCAAATATTATTAACAGCCATAAAGCATTTACTATTCAAAAAGTATGGAATCAAATATCCCTCAAAGAAAAAGAATACATAATTGGAATTATTTCCCATTATAAGTTTCATTCTTTGATAAACTTAGTTTTAACTGTTTTCTCTGAATCAAGTCTACCACTAAAAGAAAAAGCTATAGACACACTTCAAGCTCTTGTCGAGTCCAGAGGAAATAAGGAGCTTAGAAAAATAATTCGCACAGAAGGACACTCTTTGCAAAAAAGAGCTATTGAGGCAATTGGGACAACGGGAACTGCCTTTGATTACTTATTATACAAAAACAAAATCACCTCTACTGATGAAAAAATTGCAAATGCTGCAATTACATCTGCCAGAAAGAACTTAGAAAACCTAGTAATACCAGTCTACAAGAAATCATACAAGAGCTGTACAAAACAAAGTCGTAAACACCTTATAGATGAACTAGCATACTTAAAATCTCCAAAAGCGCTTGAGTTTCTAATAAATATTATGGACAGTGAAAGCAATCAAGATCAAGTAAGACATGCACAATGGAGTATTTATAATATTGCAACTAAGAAAAAAATATCAACACTAATTAAAAATTTTTACAAAAGAAACAAACGAACTCAATACTATATACTATCCATACTTTCTGATTTTCAAGATGACCGCTGTAGAGACCATTTTATGGAAATAATTAAAAAGACAGATAACCAAATGATAAGAAAAATGGCACTTATTAACTTACAGTCTTATAACGACAAAATGTCTTTGATGAAATTAGAAGAACTCACATCATCAGATGACAAGCATGTACAGTTTTACGCCTATAGATCACTTTTAAACAATAAAAGAAATATCTCACAGCCTCATCTTCTAAAGCTATTAGAACAGAAAGAAGCATTGTCCGAAAATTTATTACTACTAATATTAAACCACTTAAGCTTTTATGCAATCAAGAGACACTCTAAACCCATTGATAAATTCTTAACCTATTGCTATGAAAGTTCATCTGAAAGCATTCATTATGCAGCAATAAGAGCATATAAAACAAATCATCACCAAAAGGTTGTGGATAAATTACTTGAAGACTCTGCTCATCACGAAAATGAGCTAACAAGAAGTCTTCTCATTGAGTCATTAATACATATTATCAACTTCAATCCTTTCTATTTGTCAGAGAGAAACCTTGTTTATATCACAAAGGATTTCACTTCCTCGCTAGATATTTATGCAATTAAATATTTACTCTTAACTCATCTTTTAAGACTAAATCAGACTGCAAAAAATTTAGCATTAGATAACTATTTTGAAGATAATAAAGAAAAAGTCCCTCAACGAATCAACCACTTAATGCAAGAATCAAAGCTAGGTTTGCCGGACTATATCGTATATGTAACATTCCTATATAATAAAAATGTCACTCTAGATGTCAAAACTCTTAGTCTTATTACAGATTTTCATTTTAAAGAACTAGATGATGTAGTTAAAACTTATGTTATTAAAATGCTTCTTTTAAGCAATAAAGATATATTCTATAACTTTCTTTTAAATCAACATGACTTTATAATGAAATCCAATAATCTTTCTAATCACTACCCTTCATATATGGAGGCTATTTTATGAGTGACGTCTGTCTAATATTAGAGGGAACATATCCATACATAACAGGTGGTGTTTCTTCATGTGTACACCAGCTGATTGAGGAAACTCCTCACCTTACATATACAATCGTTTATATTGGCCCAAAGAAAGATCCAAACCAAGAATATAAATACCCAGTACCTGGAAATGTCAGACTAATAAAAGAGCTGTATCTTTTTGATAGTTTTAGCGAGAACTCGACAGAACCTCATGAAATAGGCTTAACACAAGAACAAATATCAATTCTGGAAAAAAGCTTATTATTCAAACGGGAAGAGAGTATTCACCAACTATATACAACCTTCTTCGATCCAAACACTAGAGTTTGTGATCCCGAAAAACTCTTCTTTAGTAAAGAGTCGTGGGATATTGTGGAAAAGGAATATAAAAATACCTTTAAAAATAATGAGTCGCCATCGTTCATAGACTTCTTTTATACCTGGAGGTTCACAAACTTCCCTATTTTTAAAATTCTTTCTATGGACCTACCCAAGGCAAATATTTATCACACAATGTGTACAGGTTATGCAGGATTACTAGGAGTTGTTGCCAAAGAAAAATACCACAAGCCTCTACTGTTAACAGAGCACGGAATCTACACTCACGAAAGGAAGATTGAAATATCGCAAAGTCAGTGGCTCTATTCTAACAATAAAGAAATCAAAGCTAAAAAGAAGATGTCCTACTTCAAAGACTGGTGGTATCAAAAGTTCAAAGTCCTTGGCGAACTAACTTATAATCACTCAGATAAAATCACTACACTCTACAATGGAAACAAACAAAAACAAATTCAACTTGGAGCTGAAGAGAAAAGAATTGAGATAATACCAAATGGTATCAATTATAAAAAGTTACAATATGAAGAAGATGATCCAAATCGCAACCTATACAAGAAACCAGATGATACATTTATTATCGGCCTTGTCGGAAGAGTTGTACCTATAAAGGATATAAAAACGTTTATCAAGTCTATAGCCTACATCTCAAAGAAAATACCCAATATTGAAGTTCTAATAATGGGGCCAACCGATGAAGATGAAGAGTACTTTGAAGAATGTAAAACACTTATAAAATTATTAGACTTGAAGAACTTTATTAAATTCACTGGCAAGGTCAATTTAAAATATTACTACGAACACCTCGACATCATTGTTCTTTCAAGTATCAGTGAAGGACAACCACTAGTTTTACTAGAAGCGTTCGCTTTTGGGATTCCAGCCGTAGCGACAGATGTTGGTAGCTGTAAAGAACTGATATATGGGACAAGTTCTGAAGACATTGCTCTTGGCTCATGCGGAAGAACAATTCCTTTTGGCTTAAGTGACCTATTAGGTGAATCAATAATAGAGCTACTAGAAAATGATGAATTAAGAGAACAGATGGGCGAAGTTGCAAAGAAAAGATTTCTAAACTTTTATCAAGAAAAATTTACTATAAATAAATACTTAAAACTTTATAACAAATACTTAATGAATAGGTAACTATGGCCGGAATTGGATTTCGTTTAAAAAATTATTTTAATGAAGGTGGTATACTTGGAAGTATACAAGGAACTCTATACTCCATAATTATATCCTCAGGACCTTGGCTTATCTCAGTCCTAACCATTGCTGTCGTTTCCTATGCAGCGAGAGGTGAAATTGGCGTTGATGACCTTTATATTTTCAAATCAGTAATATGTTATTCATATGCAGTTAGTCTTATCTTATTTGGGGCAATTGAAATGCCCATAACTAGGTATATTGCAGACCAGCTCTACAATAAAGATTTCACTACCTTTAGAAGTACTTTTTTATATCTATCAACTCTATTCGTTTTCGTAGGCGCAATTATCGGCGCAATTTTTTATAGCTATATTGATGCATTAACAGTTTACGAAAAATTATTTTGCATAGCCTTTTTCTGTTCTGTGATGATTGTATGGCTAACAATGATTTTTCTTTCTGCCGCAAAGAACTATCATCAAATTATCTTAAGTTTCTTAGTTGGTGGATTAACATCGGCTTTTCTAAGTGCTCTATTAGGTAGTTATTTTCAATTAAGTGGCTATATAATTGGCTATTCAATTGGACAAATATTAATTGCACTCCTTCTGAGCTTAAATCTTTTTGGTGAATTTCAAGGGTTAGATTATTCTTCACTCGAATTTACGCGCTACTTCAAACGACATAAAACATTAGTCTTTGTAGGTCTGTTTTATTATTTGGGAATATGGGTTGATAAATTCATTTTTTGGTTCGGCCCAAATGGTAAACAGGTTTCTGGACTATTTTATACAAATCAATACTACGACACTGCAATGTTTTTTGCATACCTAAGTATTGTTCCAAGCCTTGCCATATTTCTAGTTCAAGTAGAGACAAATTTTTATACTAAATATCTATACTACTTCAAGGCTATACAGAATAAACAACCACTAGACATTCTTGAAGAAAACACACAACAAATAATTTTGAGTATAAAGGATAGTATTTATAAACTTATCAAAATACAGACAGGAGTAACTCTAGTTATTTGGTATTTTGCAGAAGAAATCTTAGAACTACTCTATCTCCCTTCATTAATGCTATCTAGTTTTAAATACGGATTAATAGGGGCTTTTTTACAAGTTTTATTTTTAATTATTAATATTATTTTACTTTATTTTTTAAATCATAAGAGAGTTCTTCTTCACTACTTCATCTTTTTTATTAGTAATCTGATTTTCACATATACTATTCAGTTTGCTGATTACCGCTACCAAGGCCTAGGATATTTACTCAGCACTATGCTTGTTTTTGTACTTTCATTTTTCTCTTTAGACAAAAAGTTGAAAGACATCAACTTCTATACATTCATGGGACAACCTATAGGTGAAGAACGATGAGATACCTTCTATTACTACTACTTTTTAGCTGCTCAACCGTTAAGCACCAGGAATCAAGCAAGTTATTCTTTAAATTACAAAACTATCAAGAGTTTGATTTTGAAGACGTAAAGGATTCAACAATAGTTATAGACCTCTATAACTCCGCTCCTAAAGTTAAGCAAAGCAAACAAAGAATTAAAGCACTTAAAGAAAATAATAATCTAATTATATCCTATATGAGCATAGGTGAAGCCGAAACATATCGACCTTATTATAAGAATATAGGTAAAGATCTTATACTTTCAGAAAATTCTCAATGGCAAGGGAACTACACTGTTAAGTACTGGAAGTCAGAGTGGAAGAAAATAATATTTAACTATACAAAGGAAATCATCAAAAATGGATTTGATGGAGCCTACCTTGATATAGTCGACTGCTTTCATCGTTTTGAAGATAAGAAACTGTATGCAAAAAGAATGGCCTTATTAATTATAGAAATAAATAATTATGCTAAAAAACATAATAAAAACTTCAAGTTAATTATTCAAAATGGTTTAGATATTATTGATTACCTGCAACCTAAAATAGCTAAAAACTTTCTTCATTCGATTTACGGGGCATCACTTGAAGCGCACTTAAGTGAGAGGAATAAGTTCAAGCATACTACATTCTTTGAAAAACATTTTCGATACTACAATAGAAACAATAAGCAATTATTTGCCATTGAATATCTTAAAAGCAGTCATGAGCAAAAAAAGTTCTTTAACTATACAAAACAATTTAATATTTTACCTTTAGTCACAGATCCAAAACTAAAAGGTTTATACTATATACATAAGTCATCAGAATAACGTCTTCGCCAATAATATCTTACATATTATCCCAAATTGAACAAATGCTAAGTCCCTCAAGTATTCAATTTTAAAAGAGAATAAAATAAATAATTTCAATTAAAGAAAACTGTTAATATTCGCCATGGATTTTTTTATCGTAAAAAGAACTATTACAATTTTAGCTCTTCACTCTCTGTGTAGTTGTGCTGGCCCATCAACTCCGTTTGGAGCAGAGTCTTTGTTTACAAAGCTTACAAATTCTAGCTCTAGAACTATTGCATCAGCTGTAAAGAAAAAGGACATCATAAAAATAAGTTCATTTCCAAAGTCTAAATTATTTCATGATAATTTTAATTTAACATTTACCGTAGAGAACCCAAAAGGTCTAAGAGAACCATTCCAATACAATATTTTATATAATGGTCAAATTGTTCACCGCTGGTTAAAAACAGAAAGCCTAGAGTTCAATAAAGAACATACAAAAGCGAAAGTAATATTTAAAAACTTAGCTCTAAACCCAATAAAAAAACATGATATTACATTTCTCTATTATGATAAAGAGAATCATGCTCCTCTCTACTATGAACTTGAAGAGCCTGAATGCTCATTTACAAATCAAAATAGAATAAAGCATTTAAAGCCTTTTGATAAAAAGAATTATTTAATTAAACAAATGAATTCAATTGCAAAAAAGCACTTAATAAATCCAATTCTTCTTGCCTCTCTCGTTGCGCAAGAATCTAGTTTTAATCCAAAGGCAGTGAGTATTGCAAGGGCAGTTGGTCTAACACAAGTAACTCCGATTGCAGACAAAGATATAAGAAGCCTTGATCCATCTTTTCAATCATATCCCAACTTAGAAAAACTCTCTTATATCGATTTAAAATACAAAATATTCAGAGGTATTATCAATGAAAAAAATGACTGGAGATTAAACGAACTAAAAAGTTTACAAGGTGGAAGCCTCTATCTTTCACAACTTGAAAACTACTGGGGTAACCAATCTAATCAAAAATTTCTAAACACAAATTTAGATAATGTAAAAAAAACCGATATTATTTTAGCCAGCTATAACTCTGGTGCATATCGCGTGAAAAGAAATATTATAAGACACAAAAACAAATGGCTTTATTCAAAAGAACTTGGTGAAGCGAGAAAATATGTAAATAATATTAAAAGTTATTGTAATCACTTCGAGGATTAATTATGAAAAAAGTTCCTTTCTATATTCCTTTGATGAGTGCTATTTTCTTTTTAATAGCTGCATCCTTCCCTATACAAATATCAATCATATATAGAATTGAATTATTTGATATTCTAGGAATTCTAAGCAAGCTTACTTTTATAAATATTAGCACAATGGTTATGTTATTCGCAGCGAGCATACTTACAATGCAAATAAACAAACGTATTTTTTATGCCTTACCAATATTAAACTTTTTTATTTTTTTCAATAATTTTATTGTCTCTGAATATGGAAGTACCTATTCGTCAACACAAACACTTAGTGCAAGCTTAATCTTTCTTGTTTCAACACTTGGATTCTATCAAAAGGATATTTACAAAGTATTTCATGATTTACGCTATAGATACTGGCTAAGTTCAAAAAGATTTAATAAAGAAATAATTGTACTCGTCGAGTATGAAGATCAAAACATATGGTCTAAAACATATGATATATCAAAGACGGGAATGTTTATCGTGGATGAAAACTTAGAGCATCTCTATAAGATTCCAGGAAACTCAACTATAAAGATAAAGTTATTTATTGGAACAGATAAATATATTCCTCTCGAAGCTGTGATTATTAGAAAAAGTTTTTCAAGGGGAAAATATCCTGCAGGGATTGGAATTCAATTTACAGAGGCTACGACAAAAAGATATCAATATGATCTAGAGTTAGCAAAAGCAACTGTATAAATTAAAGAGATGTAGTTTTGTTTAAGTAGTAATCATAGTTACCTGGGTAAACACGAATCTCACCTTTATCAATTTCGTAAACTTTCTCAGCTAGGCCATGAAGAAAATGTCTATCATGAGATACAATTAAAATTGTGCCATCAAAACCCTTAAGCGCACTTAACAAAATATCCCTTGATGCAATATCAAGATGGTTTGTAGGCTCATCAAGAACTAAGAAATTATTATTCTGAGATAATAAAGAAGCCATAATTAAACGACTTTTTTCACCACCAGATAAATGTTTCACTTTTTTCTTAACATCATCCCCTTTAAATAAAAAGGCTGCCAGCAAGTTTCTTAAAAAACCATCACTTGCTTCAGGAAGGTTATCACGAAGCTCATCATAAACTGCATTTTCAGGATTAAGCACATCAAATGAATACTGAGAGAAGTAACCAACTTTTATACTTGGCCCAACCTTATACTCACCTTCAGTTTGCTCTGTTCGGTCACAAATTACTTTTAGTAATGTCGATTTTCCAGCACCGTTAACTCCAACAAGTGCAATTTTGTCTAGGCGCTTAATTGTTCCACTTAAGCCTTTAAATACTGAATGAGTCTCACCTGAAGGTTTAGACCATTCTTTACCAAGGTTTTTAAACACAACGACATCATCTCCACCTCTAGGAGGCGATTGAAAATCAAAGCTCATAACATCATCTTCTGGTGGTAGTTCAATTCTATCAATTTTCTCTAATTTTTTAACTCGAGATTGAACTTGAGCTGCATGTGATGCACGTGCTTTAAATTTTGCTATAAAATCTTCTTCTTTCGAGAGCATCTCTTGTTGGCGAGCAAATTCGGCTTTAAGTTGATCTAGCCTAATCTTTTTTTCTTTTAAATAAAAATCATAGTTTCCAGAGTAACTTGTCATTTTTCGATTAGAAATATCGACTATTTTTTTACATACATTATTCATGAAATCACGATCGTGAGTCGTCATAAAGATAGCACCGGAAAATGTTTGTAACCAATTTTCAAGCCATAGAATTGTTTCCATATCTAGATAATTTGTTGGCTCATCCATAACAATCAAATCAGGGCTTAGGACTAAGACTTTAGCGAGAGCGATTCTCATCTTCCATCCACCTGAGAACTCACCACAGTCTTTATGATGATCCTCTGGGGCTATACCAAGGCCAGTGAGTACCTCTTCAGCTCTAGTTTCAATATCGTAACCGCCACGTTTTTCAAATTCGGTTTGAACTTCTCCCATCTTCATTAAGACGTTATTCATTTCCTCATCAGACATAGGCTCACAAAGCTTCACTTCAAATTCTTTAAGTTTTTGACTAAGAATTTTAATTTTCTCATCACCTTCAACTACTTCTTGAAGAGCAGATCTTCCTTTCATCTCACCAACATTCTGAGAGAAATATGCGAGCCTTAATTTTTCAGGAAAACTAACTTGTCCTTCAAAATTTTTGTCCTCTCCAATTATCATCCTAAACAAAGTAGACTTACCACTACCATTTGGTCCAACAAGACCAACTTTTTCACCGGGATTAATTTGAAAAGTAGCACCACTGTAGAGAACTTCTCCACCTTGGATTTTTGAGACATTAGAAATATTAAGCATAGTTTTGTTCGACTTTTTGAATGCTCAGTTGCCATAAAACGAGTTGTATTCGCAACACTTTCTTAGCCTCTTGAACTTTTAGCTTTGCTAATTTTAGTGAAAGCTTATCTAAATTAGACTTTTTAGTCTTCAATTCATTTTTAAAGTTTTCAATTTCCTTGAAAGCTTCCATTATCTTTAATTTAATTTCATCAAACTCCGTTTGGTATTGATTAAATATACTTTTATTCTCGATTCTTTTAATACTCATGCTCAGCTTTGCATCAAGAATTCTTTTAGCTGATGTAACCTTTAAGTTAGATGCCAAACGGGCCCAAGAAAGAATATTAATAAGCCACTTTGTTGGATCAAAATGGTACCAACGAATTCCATTCCTAAAGTCTGTTTGAAAGAAATGGTGAAAGTTGTGATATCCTTCTCCAAAAGTTAAAAATGCCATAAACCAATTATCTTTTGCCGTATTTGTATCAGTATATGGTCTTGAACCGAAACAATGACAAAGCGAATTGATAAAAAATGTACAGTGGTGAACAAATACTATTCTAAATAAACAGGCTGCAATCGCTCCATAAAGACCACCTGTAAGTAGATAACAAATAGCAATTGGAAGAATAACACCAAAAACAACAGCTATTGCAAGATAGTTATTATGCTGCCACATGATTAGCTTGTCTTTCATCATATCTTTAGCGTATCTCTCTTTTACATGAGAGTTTTTTTCTAAAAGAATCCAGCCCATATGTGCAAAAAAGAAACCTTCATTTATATTGTATGGATCATCATTCGTATCCACTTTTGAATGATGTTGTCTATGATCACTAGCCCACTTTAAAACAGAATTCTGGAAAGCTGTAGCTCCAAAGATCAAAAATAAAATTTTTACTACAGGATGAGAGTCATAAGTTTTATGAGCAAAAAGGCGATGATAACCAGCAGTGATTGAAATTCCCGACAATATATAAGTTATTACAGAGAAAGCTACTACTGTGATGTTAAACCCTTCAATTTCAATCCATAAGGCACCAAAAATTAATAATAAGATCGGTGTTAATACTAAAAAAGCAGAATTGATAAAATCAATATTTTCAAATGAGTATTTTTTTACGTTTCTTGTGTTTTTCATAAGGACAATATACCTTTAATTAAAAGCATTTTGCAATAAATAGAAGGCATTAAACATTGGATACTTGGTATATTTATATTATAGAGACGAAAAACAAGAAGCTCTATACGGGTATTACAAAGGATGTTGAAGCGAGATTTCAAAAACACCTAGAAGGTGGTGGTGCAAAGTTTTTTAGAACTGATCCTCCTTCCAAGGTAGTCTATACAGAGAGGGTTGAATCAAAAAGCTCTGCTCTTAAAAGAGAGATTGCAATCAAAAAGCTATCTAAAACGAAAAAACTTGAGTTGATTAAAGATTAATCTTAACACCTACTGGTAGGTGATCAGAAAATCCCTCGTATGCTCTCGCATCGAATCTCCAAGGTATATTTTCATCATAATTTAGAGCGCCTGTATCAAAGTCAGTCCATTCAAAATCTCTAACCATAAAATTTTTATTCACAATATCAAATGAGCTATAATCCACGTACGCTAGGTTTTTTTCTAATGATTTTTTTAATACAAAAATACGATCAAGTGATTCCCACTCTCCTCTGTACCAATGAGTTCCCAAAGCTGTCTCTCTTGAGAATTTTCTTCCTAGAACTTCAACGTCTTCAAAAATTGGTAAAATATTTTGATTAATTCCATGTGGTTTATCGCTATGAGTTTGATTGAAGTCTCCCATGGCCATAACGAGATCAGCATTTGAAGCAAGTGCTTTTTTAGCCAATACCTCAGAAGCTATCAGTCGAGTTTTGTCACTATTTCCTTGGCTTGGCCAGTGGTTACCAAAAACTGAAACAACCTTCGATCCTATTTTAAACTTTGTCTCAAGGATTCCTCTTGTTGTTCTTCCTCGCGAATATTGTGATATATCTACCTTATGAAGAGTTTCACTTTTTATTGGATACCTTGAAATCATTCCAACATCAATTCCTCTCGTATCTGGTCCTTCGATTAGAGAAATATATTTATACCCACTTGTAGAAAGTCCAAATTTAATTAGATCTTTAAGGGCATTTTTATTTTCAACCTCTTGAAACACAAGTATGTCAGCCCCCTTACCTTTATTAAAAGATAAAATAACTTTTGCTAAATTTTTTATTTTTGCTTTATAAGTATTCATACTCCAATCAAGCTCAAGACAGTTTCTTCTGTAGTGAGAACTTCTCATAGAAGAACAGTACTGTTGAATTTCAATTGATGATTGTTTTAACTTAAGAGGAAGCCAAGTGTAATCATTTTTACCATCATCATGAAGAGTATCAAAAAGATTTTCTACATTGTAAGACATAATTGTAAAAGATTTAGCGTGCAGTAAAGTTGTTGTAAAAACAAAAGAAAGTATAAGTGCAAGTTTCATTATTTTCCTCTCAAAAGTAATGCCTATAATAGATGTGGTATTTTTACAGGTGCTTTCTAATATGTCTAAGACTTTTTAGTAGTATTTCACTCAACTATTAGCGATGCTAATACTAAAACTCATTGACGCAATGTCATAACAATTATATTTTAGCTTAATGAAAAAAATAGCTCTCTACTTAAAACTCCAATACAAGTTTATTATCTTATTGATATTGTTTATAAACACACCATATTTTCTAAACTTTAAACTAGAGTTTAATATTCCATACCTACTTTACTTCTTTTTAATTTTTCTTTTCTCTTTAAAAATCTTTGTCATTAAGAGCAATGCGTCAAGCAAGAAGATATTAAATATTGCTAGGGCCTCATTCAAAAATAGTACTCCCTCTAAACAAGAAACTATAAATAGAGGAATTGATATTCAAAATGGCTATGATTTTTGTCTCGTTACCTCTGGCCTTTTAATTTTATTCACCTATATTTTCAATCAGTGACCAAAGAGATTAATTGATGAGAGAGATTTGTCTCAAATGTCTAAGGCCTAAAGCCACATGTCTTTGTTCTTATATTGAACCAATAGATACGATTATCCGTTTTGTAATTCTAATACACCCTATGGAGTGCAAAAAAGTAAAAAATAATACAGGTCGAATTACTCACCTTTCTCTTAAAAATTCTGAACTCATTATGGAAGAATCTTTCAAAGAGAATAGACGAGTGAATGAATTAATCTCTACAACAAGTTCTTTTATTCTTTACCCAGGAGTTGAGTCGAAAGAAATAGAAACAATAAACTCAAACTCCAAAGAAAAAGAAAATATTACTATCTTTATTCTCGATGCAACTTGGCCGTGTTCTAGAAAGATGCTAAAGCTTAGTCCTAATCTTCAAAAACTACCAAAGATCTCTTTTCAAACTGAGAAAAAATCGATCTATACTTTCAAGCGCCAGCCAAAAGAGGCCTACCTTTCAACGATTGAATCGACGCAGGTTGTACTTGAAAAATTAGATAAGGCGAAAATTGAAAATATACAAAAAGAAAAACTAGAAAATTTTCTTAATCCGTTTAAAAGATTAGTTGAGCTTCAAATTGAATATGAGAATAATCCAAATCTTTCGGGATATAGGAGAAAGAACAAAAAGAATGCTTAGTTTTTCAGTATCACTGGAGAACACCCCGATGCAATAGATTCATTACCAGCAGCATCCTTTGCCGTAACTACAAATGAGTAATACTCACCACTAATCAAAGTATCTGGGTAAGCAACAAAGTTGTCCGGGTGAACTACTTCTTCAGTTGTTCCTAAAAGCGTCCCTGTACATGGCGTTGAATTTGTATTTTTATAGAACTCTATTAAATAAGATGAAGCATCAGCTGATGCTGTCCAGTTTCCTGTTATTCCAGCACTTGAAGTTGATGCGCCTTCAGTCCAAGAAAGCCCCGCAATTTGTGCAGGAGGAGTGAAATCCAACGACATAACACTAGAACACACTGACACATTAGAGTTACCAGCAGAGTCTGTTGTAGTTATCGTAAAAGTATAATCCCCTGGAGGCAAACCGTTTACTGGCAGATTTGTTGTTGGGACATCAACCAAGGTGTCTGTCCCAAACGGAGATGCACAAATTGCATCTGAAAATAAATGAATTGAATAACTAGCAGTATCTCCTGACCCCGAAGCATCCCAAGCTATTGTCTGAGATGATTGATTAGAATCTGAACCTGGAGTTGTCGGAGTCCCCCAACCAATATTCGAAGGATTAAGCGGATTAGTTACATCCCATTCAATTTGGTCCGAACAAAAAGAGCTCATGCTTATGCCAAGATCATCAAGCAACTCTAGCGAGAATGAGTAATATCCCTCGCTAGATGGATTAAAAGTATGTGAAGTAAGAGTAACAGGTTGGCCAGTCATAGAGTCCTCTACAGAACCGACACAATTTGCTTGGTCATATACTGTAATATCTATTGTAGTCGCTCCTGCCGTAGTCAGTGAACTCCACGAGGCATTTAGATTTGTTGAGTTACTAAGATTACCTTCCATCCAGTATGCATCCATGTAAGGAATATTTTCTTCATCCTTACTACTTTCAACCCTGGATTCTATTCCTTCTATTACTTCTAGAGCATTACAAGAAAACAAGAAAACAATAAAACTAATAATATAAAATACTTCATGAACTCTCCACCATCATTCATTACATAAATATTATAGATGAAATCCTGACTCAAATAAACCGAGGGAACCACTCTGTTGATATTTTTAAAACTCGTAATATAATTTAAGTAACTTAAAGAGGTGCGGAAGTTTGTAAGTATGCGAAGACTGCCAAAGTCGTTGAAACATACCCAGGAATTTTCTGCCGAAATACTTGTGTGGCAAACAAGTGTTGGGAAGTTGAGTTGAATCTCACTTACTGTCATTTATATTTTCAATATGGATGGAGGGCTTTAAGCAAAGATTAATTTCTTTTGCTCACTTTAAGTTTAAATACTAGCTTGGAGCAAGAGATTTCCTCCCTATTTCTCTCCAAGCTTTTTTCTTTTGATAATATGATATCCAAATTTTGTTTTTACAGGCTTTGAAACTTCATCAATTTCTAGATGATAAAGAGCTCTTTCAAACTCCGGCAACATTGTTCCACTTTTAAAACGTCCAAGATCCCCACCTTTTACGGAGGACTCACACTCAGAATATTCTAACGCCAAGGCTTCAAAACTCTCCCCTTGTGCTAAAAGCTCAAGCATCTCAAGTGCATCCTCTTCATCTTCTAATAAAATATGTCTAGCTTTATAATAGGTACTCATCAAAAATAATAATAAAGTAAGTGACCTGATTGTTCAAATACTTGTAGCTCAACGCTTTATTTAAGGCAACATTTACCATGCACCAGAATTTAATATCCTAAATTATAATATTAATATCAAAGGCGAAAAAATGAGCGATAAAATAAAAAAAACAATCTTGTTCTTAATAGTAACAATAACTTTTATATTAATATTTTTAAAAGGCCCAATGCCTCAATCTGTTGAGTATCATAATTTTGCTGATCAAAGAGGACTGTGGAATATAAATAATTTTGGAGATGTCATTTCGAACCTCCCCTTTATCTTTACAGGATTATTTGGACTTTTAACTTTAAAGAACTACCCTCCAAGTGTTGCTAGTAAGTCATGGTCTGTTTTCTTTATTGGGGTTACTCTCGTGGCTCCCGGCTCAGCGTGGTACCACTTAAACCCAAACAACATAACTTTAGTATGGGATAGACTTCCAATGACTATTGCCTTTATGGGATTGTTCACAGCAATGATTTCAACCTATATCAACGAAGGATACGAAAAGTTTCTTTTACCGTTTTCAATATTTTTTGGTTTTGCGAGTGTAGTAATTTGGCACTTAACTGACGATTTGAGAATGTACGCATTTGTTCAAGTTGCACCACTAGTTTTAATACCAGTAGTTATTACGCTTTTTAGAAGCTCTCAGATTAAACCACTTTATCTTGCTGCAGGTTTAAACTTTTATATCATTGCAAAACTTGTTGAGAGTAACGATTCTAAAATATTTGGATTCACACAAGACTTCATAAGTGGGCACACAATAAAACACCTAAGTGCTTCACTTGCGCCTCTTATTCTAGCTCTAATGCTTAAAAAGGTATATTTACATCAAAGCAAGATCAAGCTTAGCTAGTTTGCTTTCTTTTTCTAGATTTTCGTCTTCATTTTCAGACTGAATTTCTTTTAATACACTCTTTAATTTTTTGTTGTCATTTGCATTGTCAAAAATAGCATCATAAGTTTCTTGAATTTTTTTCGTTATTCTTTTTCCATCAATGAATAAGATATGAGGTGCAAACTCCCTAGAAGCCAGACCTTGTTGTGACACTTGGTCTACATTGATAGTATAGCGCCCTAAAATCTTAGTAGTATTAAAAGTTAAATTTCTAAATACTGTATAGTGAAGTTCTGAACAAACAATTGAGTCTGGAGTTTCAACATCAAATCCAAAGTCATATGTTTTTCCAACTTGCCTTAACGCTCGTAGAATATGCTCTTTAGCTTCAGTCTCATCCCAGTCCTTTCTTTGGCGAAGAAGAACAAAGTCATCAATGTCTGAAAATCTCTTAAAGCTATTGATTTCAACACCTGGCCTTAAAGCTTCAACAATAGTCCTACCTAATTTTATTTCTTCATGAAATTTCACAACTACTGGATGGTCCCATACACCAAGCTCCATTAGCTGAACTTGGTTTCCAATATAAATCGCAGCATGGCCCCAATAACCTGGAATGAATTTATCAGTAAGTCTAAATGGTGTTTTTTCTAAAATAATATCAAGAGGTCTAGAATAAGAACGTGCTAGCTCAACAAAGTCATGATCATTAAATAACTTACCTCTTCTTGATTGAAACATACCCGCAGTATTTCCAAAACCTCTACTTAGAACAAAAACTGTTTTTTTACCAAGTCTATTAATAAAGTCTACAGCAGTAGCCCCATTAACAGACCATTTTCTCTTTAAAGTTTTAAAGAAATCTTTAAAACTACCCCAGAATGATTGTCCAACTAATTTTTGATAACTATAGCTATTTTGAATTACAGCAGCAATTGCCTCTAACTCATGGTCGCCTTCATGTTTGTTTTTCTTTGCAATATAGTTTCTTTCAAAAACTCTCATCGCTCTTTTCATATGTCTTCTGAATTTGAAACTAATATACCTTTTAATTGTTTTTCTAAAAAGATTCTTCTTTTTTCCAATTGCTTGATCTTTAGTATTTAAAAAACGTCTAACTTTTTTAAGTTTATTTATTCTCATATGAGTTGCTAAAAATGTATCATAGATCGTTAAAGCAACTCCAAGATAAGTCATAGTATCAATCAAATCAGAATGCTTTACAGGCTTTTTCTTTTTAACTCTTTTTTTAACTAAATGGCTTACATCATTCATAAAATGAAAAACTGCATCTTCAAATTTTACTGTTTTGACAATCTTCTCATTTAAAAATGAAATATCTTTTTCTTTTAGTACGTAATCTTTTTTATTTAATTTCTCCATATGAGAGAAGGCATCAATAACACTCTGTCTGTGGTCAATTGACTTCTTAACTATATATTCAAAGCTTTGATAGCTCTGGGCACTTACTGTATAGAGAAGTGATGATAGTAAGAAAATGCTCAAAAACAACTTCATATGGTTCCTTTAAAGTAGAGTTATCTCTATATAAAACCATATTTTTGAATTTGAATGAATTGATTGTGTAATTGATTCAGAGGGGTGTCCAAGAAATGGACACCCTAAGTTATTGATTTATTTATTATCTACTACTAAGTCCAGCTCCATCGCCTTGTGATCAGAGCCTTTTATATCTTTTTGGACATTGGCATCTCTTACCAGAAGCCCCTTGATAAAGACATGGTCAAGGATTTGCCCTACTTTAAGAGCTCTCATTCTTTTGTCATTTCTAAAGCCTACTTCAGTCATCCCAAGAGCTTTCATTACTCTTTTTAGGTGTCTTGTCCTTTTCTTTGTTCTTGTGTTGAAATCCCCACCAAAAACAATTGGCCCATCATGCTTCTCAATTAATTCTACAGCTTGATCAACATGATTAACAAATGATCTGTGATTAGCTAAGTTAATCCCATGAATATTTATAACTAAAAGCTCTTTATCTGATCCACTAACAGGATAATAAGCATAAGTCGTTGTCTTTGGAGTTTTGATAAATGGTTCATAGTCTTTAGTTCTAGTGAAGTAAACTTCTGAAGGCTTAATACTCGAACCAATCAGAGACCCTGTTCTTGTATTATGATCTTTTTTGTATATAAAACTTACACCCATATCAAATTGAAAATTTGGCATTTCTTCAAATACTGAAACCATTTTATTATTTAAATATCCCTCTTGAAGTAATAAGATATCTTGCCCCTTAGTCAACTTTTTAAAATCTCTGGCCCAAGTTTTCTTGTCACCTTTATATAAATTCCAAACTAGCACTTTGATTGAGTTTGCATCTAATTCACCATCACTTGCTTGTCCAATTACTTCATGTGACTCTGCCATAGGTAAGATTGCATACTTCTTAGCTAAGCCCCAGCGCTTTGCAAACGCCGATGTTGAAAAACATAAAATGAGAGTAATAAGTGAGAGTCTCTTTAGTAGTTTAAATCCTTCCATGATTTATCCTTGTCGCTGTTAGTTGTTGTTATAATCAGCTTATCGACTGGCAAAAATAA
>CAKZJW010000085.1 GCA_937120495.1 uncultured Oligoflexia bacterium | reverse complement strand
ATCTAAAACATCTCCTATTTATCCATCTAATAAAGACTTGTACTTTGATTTTCATAAAGAAGTGAACGTAAAATTAGATAAAGCCATTCATAAAACTTTACAAGAAGATGGATTTGCCAGAGAAACACTAGAGATCTACTCAAGTGATGAGCTTATTCTTACAATTGATTCTTCTTTGGAGATGATCCAGTTTTTAGATTTTATCTTTAGCTCTTGCCCAGGTGTTCCTATTTCTACACTTTTACAATCAGTTGAAGTTCCCTCTCTTGAAGACCTTCAAAATATACTTCAATCCTTCAACTCAATGAGAAGAGTTCTAGAGAATATATCAGAGAAAACCTCTCCACTAATCGAGCGAATTCTTACTCAGACAATTACCTCAAGATAAGCATATCAAATATTCACGATTTCATTTAAAATAACCTTAGGGTATTTGTGAAAAAAGAAATAATAGAACTTAGAAAACGTATATTTGATAATCTCAAAGAAAAAGCTTTAAGCTTTGAGTCCTCTGTATCTCCAGAGTTGATTAACTACAGAAATGACCAAGAAAATTATTCAAAGCGAGATTTCACAAAAACAACGATAGAAGAGTTGAAAACAAGAGTGAAAGAAACAGACACAATATATCTCGGAGACTTTCATACTTTTGATCAAAATATTAGAAATGTTCTGCGAATCATTAAGGTTATTTTAAACTCAAAAAACAAATGTATCGTTGCTCTTGAAATGGTGGATGCTCAGTTTCAATTTTATATAGATACCTATATGGAAGGTCACCTAACAGACTTGGAGTTTTTAGAGTCTATAGATTATCATGAATCATGGCGTTTTCCTTGGACTCACTATAAGCTTATTTTTGACCTTGCAAAAGAGAATGATATTAAAATCATAGGTTTAAATACTAAGGGCAATTTAATAGAGAGAGACCTCTTTGCTGCAAAACTTATTTCACATACTCTTAAAACTCAAAAAAACACACAGGTACTCGTTCTTTATGGTGAGTTACACTTAACTCCAAATAAAATTCCCAAGCTTGTAAAAGATCAAAACCCCCATACCGAGTCCGTTATCATTCATCAAAACTTAGATGAGGTTTATTGGAAGCAAATTGAACTCAATCAAGATAATAAAGTTGTCTGCTTTGATCAAAATGAATTTTGTATAAACTCAGCTCCTCCATGGATAAAGTATGAAAGCATGATCTATTGGTATGAAAACCTTAGTAATGATCCTGATTTTGATATCCATGAGTACATTATAGAGAACGGAAAAAAGATCTTTAGCGATGATACACATGAAAACTTCTTTTCAATGTGCAAGGAGATGATTACAGCAATTCGTATTAATTTTGACCTCGATGAACTTGAAGACTTTAACCTTCATGATCACACGAATTTAGAATTCATTGAAGATAAAGTTCTTGAGCTCGACTCAAAAGAATTGGTTAGTTTTTATAATTATCTTTTTCAAACAGGACAATCTTTTAAACTTCCTGACGAAAATACATTTTACTGTTCAAGCTATTCTATGAATCGAATGGCATACCTCGCAGGTATATATATATTTCACTATTTCTTTAAAAAACAAAATGAAAAGACTGCAACGATCTTAACTCAAAAAACACAGACAAACCGTTTCATTCTTTTCTCCATTGAGGCCCTATTTGCTTTTTTCTTTTCTAAGGTTATTAATCCTCATCGAAAGTGTGAAATGTATCTTGATCTCAGATCTCAATTTTCAAATCAAACAGATGAACTTACTAAGAAACTGTACTCTATTGCTGCTGATATTCTTGATGGTATGGATATAGAAACATCTCTAAAAGGTCTAGACCTCAGCGAAGTTCACGAAATTTCCCTTCACGTGGGGCATATTCTTGGCGAGTATCTCTATGAGAATATTTTTAATCAAAAAAAGAATCTCAATATTGAAGGTGATTTTTTAGTTACAAAGATATCAGAGTTTCAATTTAATAAAATAAAATCAATACTACTAAAAGACACTCATTATAAAACTCATCAAAAAAGGTATTTCTAATTGAAAGTAATTATTCAAAGAGTTAAAGAGGCTAACGTTCAAATTGATAATGAAATCGTTGGAAAAATAAATAAGGGCTACCTTCTTTACGTTTGTTTTGAAAAAGAAGACACTCTTACAAATATTAACGCTTCAATAAAAAAAATTAGAGACTTAAGAATCTTTGAAGACCAAGCTGGAAAAATGAATACAAGCCTTTTAGATGCAAATGGAGAAGTACTCTCTATTAGTCAATTTACCCTTAGCTGGGATGGTAAAAAGGGCAATAGACCAAGTTTCGATAAATCGATGCATCCAGACAAAGCAGAAGTTCTTTATAATAAATTTAATGAATTACTCAAACAAAACGATATAAATGTTCAAACAGGATGCTTTGGGGCAAATATGCAGGTCCAATCAATAAATGATGGACCCGTTACGTTTTATTTAACTTTTTAGGCGTTCATTGATAAGGATCTTAGTATTTCTCTCTTCGTTCCTTTTACAACTGATTGAACTTTTTTAGACTCTTGTACTCTTTCAAAAATAACTTCAATTTCAGATGACTCACTTGAATGAGTTGCACTTACTTTATTCTTAATTGAAACCTTTGCTCCTAGGTCTTTAATCATCTCTGACATAAGAACAAGATTCAAGTCTACATTTGCATGAGAATCAGACGAACTATTTGTGAAGTTAAGCTCTTCTGCATTAAATAGATAATTATTAATTACTACCTTTAGATAAGCTGTACCACCAAGTGGCTTTGAAGTTACTTCTATTGCCTTTGCTCCTGAACCTTCAGTACATTTTTCAAAGGCTAGGTTTAATACATTATAAAGAACTTGCTCTACGAGCTCTGTTTCACCTTTAATATAAAAGTCATCTTCAAGGTCTGTATCAAGCTTGATTCCATGAGTGAAAACTTTCTGAGAGAGCCCATCTAGAACATTTCCCATTGCATCTTGGTAATAAGATGTTTCAGTTTTAACTTCTTCGGTCTCTGTCGTTTTTGCATGAACACCATCAATCTCTATTCCCTCTTCCGATTCAAAAGATCTATAAGCTTTTTCTAGAAGATCAGCATGGTACTTATTAAATAGCGTATATGTTTTAGGCATATTCACTTTTCTTAAAATATTATCAAATGCTCTTTCGACGTTTGCTGAAACAAATTCGCTATTGCTCTCAATTGCTTTAGCTGATTCATTTTCAATTTTTGCAAACAACTCTTTCGATCTAAACCTTTGAAAAGCAAAGTTTGCAAGCAAGCCAAAAAAGGCAATAAAGCTAGCGATAGATAAGTTATAAAGAGTATCTGAACTTGAGTTATTACTTTGAACTTCTTTATTAATTTTTTCTTGAAAAGAATCTTTCAAACCCTCAAGAGATGAGTATTTATTTATGATATTTGAATTACTTAAATCAATTCCAGACTCTTCAGACATTTTTACAAGCTTTGTCGCTTTTTGCTGAAACCAATGAAGATCACTCACTAGTGCTGTCATAGCAGAAGATGCGCCTTTCATATTCTTTGCAAAAATATCTTTAAACTCTTTGTTCGCATACGAAAAACATTCTGAAGTCGTATCAAGAAATGGTGTCGTCAAATAACTAGAGGTAAAATCTCTAATCATTAAAGCTGTAAAGGTTTGAGACACTCTTTGAAAACAAGTCCCCACTCCACTTGATAAAGACATTTTTCTTATCGAGTTATTTTGAGACAGCTTGCTTGCCCCTAATAGGCCAACTGACAAACAGCCTACAACTGCAAACATTGCGATATTTTTATTAATAGTAAAACTCAGATTCTTCATAAAGCCTCTACTTAAAATCCTTTTAATATTGAGCCATTACGGCGTAGTGTAATTCTCTCAGTTTCTACTTATAAACGTCAAGTCAGCCATTTTTTCCTTTGTATAATCAGCTGGTTACACCCTACTTTTTGAATTTTTTACCCTGCGCAACATATATATAGACTGAAACCTTGTCTTGGCCTATATAATCTACTAGCCTACAATTGGTACTATTATGAGAGAAAATAAAAAATATTTACTCATATTCCCTGCTTTATCATTACTACTGCATTATATGTGGCTATTCAGTTCTTTTGATAATTCTCAGAACCTAAAGTCATTGTCTCAGTCCAGATTAAAAATTAGATCAATTCGCCAAGTTGGTGAAAGTGATGGGCAAGATATCAAACGAGCTTATATAAAACCTAAAAAGGCCGCTCCAAGTAAATCTATTTCTGCAAAACAATTAGCTCCAAACTTTGATCACTTCATTCCTGAACAAGCTCCAAAGAAAGATACTAAAGGCTTAAAGCCTAAAAAAGCTATTAAGGCCCTAAGTCTTAGTAATAAAAATATTTCCCAATTCTTGAAAGGTACTCCTAATTTTCAAAGTGCAAAGCAATATTTAAATGCATTAGATAAGACTGATTCGTTAGTTAAACTTGAGGTGCCGAAGGGAATTAAAGAAGACGAGCTAAATAAGCACGAATTAGTTTTTTATAGTTTCCAAAAAAGAACAGCTGTTAGCTATATCAATTCTTTTTATAAAAAGCTTAATGAGTTTAAATTAAAGAACCCTCACCTTCAATTTCCTATGACTGGGAATAAAGAGAAAATGGTTGGTCGTGTTGTTTACGATAGAGATGGAAATATCGTTAAGATCAATATGCTGAAATGGACAAAGACTCAGAAGCTCCAGGACTTCTTTCTTGATGTCTTAAAAGAAATGACTGCACTACCTAATCCACCGAAAGCGATTATTAAAGACAATCAATTTACTGTCTTTTTTGCCTTAACTGTAAATTCGTAATTCTTATTTAAAATTCGATAACTGTTTTTGTTAGAAGTTTGTAAACTCTTTTTAGTGGGCTGTTTGGGTTCTTGTCCATAATTGATTGACTAATATCTGCAAGCTGCTCGCTTAAGTCCATTTGAGTCTTTCTTGTGATTTTTGTATCTGGAATTAAATCAACTAAGAAGTCACGATGTGACTTTAAACTTTCAAATTGGTGTTTATTAGACTCAGAGTCTAAAACTTTTTGCTCTATAAAGTTTCTCTCTTTTAGAGGCAGTCTGTTATCAAGGTAGGAGTATATTTGTGCATTTGATATTTCACTCATAAAGCCCCACTTCTTCTTGATCATTTATGTTTAAAAGTTCTCTTCCATTATAAAGACATTCAACAACTTGATGTTTTTTCAATCCAGTCACTTGCGAAATTAATTCTTCAGAGAAATTTAACTTATCTTTTAAAGTAAGAACTGAACGATGTAGAACTGAAAGTTTATAGAAGGCTTGAAATTCATACCCTACTTTTGCAACACAGCTACTTATTTCAAGTGGCTTCTTTGAACTCATGGCCAGCATCTCTCGCATAAGGCCACACAAAAAGAATCTCTTTAAAGATTTTTGAGTTTGTTTGTTCTTAGAAAATTCAGTTGCCTCGATAAAATTTAATTCTTTAACCAATAGTACAGAGTAACTATCTGCAATTAGCTCACTTGCCTTTTGAGCACTAGGAACAATTGCGTAAGCAAATTTGTACGCTTTTGGAATTAGAGGGTCTATTAAAGACTGAACTTCTTTTATATTCATACATATATTCTAGAAAATTGTTTATTCATTAGCAACCTTAGTAATTTAAGCTACTTAGGAAATATTAAAGTAATATTAATTATTCCCGATAAGAATACTGAGAATATAAAACCTAAGGTTTAAAGTATGAAAAAATTGATTCTTATGATGCTTACTCTTTCCATGCTTAGTGCATGTTTGCCCGAGCCTGAGACGACGAGTACAGAAAATGACTCTTCTTCCTCAACTGATGGCAATACGACTGTGTCTGGCAATACTGGTAACGGTGGAACTGGAAATGGAAGTGATGGTGGTGACGACGGCGGTGATGATGGTGGCGATGGTGGTACAACTGGTACTGGCGGAGGCTTTCCTGTTCATAACTTTAATATCTTCCTAGCTGGTGGCCAGGACTGGTATCCTCAAAATAATACAGCCCCACTTGCTGATACATTTATAAATCTTCAAGAGGCTGCAATTGCATTTCAAACAGACGGTCTTTTAAAAGTTAGACTTAAAGTAAAACCTCAAGTTATTCCACCGGTAAATCAAACTTACTGCTACGGAAGAACAACGGGATCTGGACTTGTGCCTTACTATCAAAAATTAAAATTTGATATGGCATTGCGAGATGTTATTTGTCCTGGTGGTGGAACAAGTTGTTCTCCAAGCCAGTACATCTTGAGTAATACTAGATACCGAAGAAAGCTTGGAGTTGGTCCAGTTTCAGTTGGTAGTTTCTCTGAAATTATTGATGTAGGATCTTATGCAAATCAAAATGTTATCGCGACAACAATTGAAATAACAAATGTCAGAAGTGATCAGTACTGCGCATCAAACCCTGGTAGTTTTTGTCCAGCTGAGAGGATGGTAAGAACTAAGGATTGTTTCAACATGGAGCTAGAAGTTCAAACAAGTTATACACAATCATTTTAAAACTATAATTTAGGTGGGAGGGAATCAATTCTCTTCCACTTTTCTGTTCTACCAAATAAAGAAATTCCAATATACCCTCTAAGATTTAATTCCTGCTTATCTTCTAAAGACATTTTAGCGGAATAAGTTTTACCGCTCACAGGATCATAGATATTTCCGCCTTCCCATTGATCATCATCAAATTTAAAGCCCCATAACATTTTTACGCCAAGAAGCTTTCTACTCTTTAGACTATCTTCAGGATTTTCTAAATCAAGCACATCCTCTTGTTTTTGAGATTTAAGAAGTGGTTTTAACCAAACAAGATATCCTTGAAATTGCCCTTCTTTTTTTACTATCTTTATTACACCGTCTTCTTTCTTAGATAGCCATAAACCAAGAATATCGTCTTCAGAAAAAGCAAATAAATTACTTGAAAGAATTAGCGTAAATAGCAGCAATATTTTTTTTATGTGCATAAGAAACCTCTACGAGAAGGCCAGGACAAGTTACATTCACTTCAGTCACTGCGCCGGCTAATATATCATAAGCCAAGAACCCTACTCCATCTGTCTGTAGCTCCTTAGCAATTAAATCACATTCTTCTTTTAAATCATTAGGTAATTTGATTGATTCAAACTGGGCACCTTGGGCGATATTTGTTAAAAAATCTCCATCAACAGGTTTTTTAATGATACTTCCAATCTCTACTCCATCTAAGTACAATGATCGAATTTCACCTTGGTAAACTTCCTTTTGAAAAGGCTGAGTTATTATAGCGCCTTCAAATTCCTGAACTTTGTCATTAAATAATTTAAGTAAATTAGGTGCATCTATTGAAACCTTTTGTACTCCTATTCCAGAGTATAAATCGAGAGGTTTTAAGATAAGTTCTTCCACTCCATTTTCTTTTAGCTTTTGAACAAATCTATTAAATCCAGATTCTGAGCTTCCGATATAACTTTTTAAGCTTTTCTCTCTTTTAAAAGCTGCAAGTTTTTCGTTATGTTTCATTATTCCGATAGGATTATTAACGACATTAACCCCAAGCTTAGTGTTCATAAAATCAAGCATCCAAAGGTATCTTTGATATCTGGAATCATATGGAGGATCAATTCTCATATGAAGAGTGTCAGATTTATTTAAAGTGACTTGAACTTTTTCTCCAAGTTGAATTTTTTCTAAGTAAAATCCATCTTCCTTATAGTTTCCTGTATATGGATAAACTTCAAGTTCCATTTTTCCATCTGTAAAAACGCAGAAGTCTTTTTCAAATAATAAGTAAACTTCATGCCCTAATTCTTTTAAAGAAAGACCAATCATTAAAGATGAGTCTTTTTTTATATTTAACTTTTCAATTGGATCAACAAAAAGAAAATGTCTCATGAAATCTGCCTTATTTTTTCTCTAGATAAACCTTAAAGGTATGGTCTAAATCTTTGTCTTTATATTGTTTGTATTCCTCTACAATATAGCTTAGTAAGGCTTTGACTGAAAGATTTTTTTGTACTTTTATATTTTCAAATAAGTTTTGATTTTTTTGATACGTTAAGAAAGCTGAAAAACGAGCGTTATTCCACTCTCCCTTTAAAGGCCAGCACTTTGGAATCTGAAGCTCTTTGCACTGCGTACTAATTTCAGGTCTAAACTTCTGCTCTATAAAGAGCTTTAATGTCTTTTCAAAATCTTCACTTTTCTTATATTCATCACTCAACTGGTGAGTTAAAGAAGTAATTTTTTTAGAAATTTTCTTCATTCGAGTATAAGAGTTTTTAATCTTAGATATCTCAAGCTCACTTTTATGAAAATATTCATACACCATATATTTGCTAATCACTTCAGCAAGACTTTCATTTAAGCTAATTTCATCTTCTATGAAAAATATCGTATGTGTTAGCTCATGAAAAATTAACTCTGCAAGTTTTTCATCATCATAATAAAAAAATGAACTCAATATATTATCATAGAATGGTAATTTATTAAGAGTCGAGTACGCATAAACTGGGCGAATATAGGTCGATAATCCCTCTTCAGATCGATCATTTTGAAACTCTTTTGCATCATCTAAATCAAAGAAACCAATATAAGGAAATGAGCCTACAATCGGAAAATTAAAAATAATTGGTTTAATTTTATCCTTAGGAGAAGCAATCACTAAATAAGTTACTGCTTTTGTTTTTAAGAATGTGGTTTCATCATATATTGATGTCTTCTCTTTTTTAAAGTATTTGTAGAAGTAGTTTTTATATTTTTGAATTAATTTTATCTTTCTTTTGTGCTCATCACTAACAGAAGAATCGCTAAGTACTTGCTCATTATCAATTCCGTTCCACTCCAAAGCAATTTGACCTGAAGCTTGCTTTGTTAAATACATGGTTTTGGCACAACCTGAAAAAAAACTAAGCAATATTAAAAGATAAAGATGTTTATTAATAAGCATCTAGAAAACCCAAGACAATCCTCCGAAGTAGCTAACATTTTTATCAGCCTTATCGATCTCAAATCCAGGAACGATTGTTTTAGCAGAAAAGGTTAATCTCAACAGCTTTGTGATCTTAAAGGCTAAAGTTGCTGAGGCATAACTAGAGTTTGTAACTTCTTTATCTCTATTTAGAACGATCTCCCTCGCAACACCACCATCAGTGAGCTTATAAGTTGTTTGTCCCGATGTTGTATAACGAGCATAACCAATAGAGATAGATGGAATAATCCTAGCTTTTCTATTTGCAAATGACTGTCTAATCCCCACCCCTTGAGTTGTTGTCTTAACAAGGGAATCTTGATTATTAATAGTTATACTTCCATCGGTTGCTGAGCGATCATCTTCGATTCGCTCTTCAGACTCTGCATAATTAAACTCTATTGCTGTGTACTCCCAAACATACCAAGCCCAGTTCACACTAAAACCTTTCGTTGTAGATTTGGCTTCCCCAAGATCTGCATCAAGTTCTCCATCAGCATCAACAGCTTCAACTCTTCGAGTGGAGTATGTATATTCAAGTTTTAGATCAACATAACAGTAGGCACTACTGATTAGAAATAGGTTTACGAGAATGATTTTTAGCATGCGACTTCCTTGTCAAAATAAAAACAGACACACTTGTTGCGATAAAAAATAACATTATTTTTAATCCAAAGTGAATCTTTGAGAAGACTATGGTTGCCAATATAGATGCCCAAATAAAAACGATGGCTAATACCTTCGCCTTTGGACGAATAACTCTATTCTTCTCCCAATCTATTATAGCAGAACCAATATGGGGTAAGGAAGTGAGCCAAGAATGCATTCTTTTAGAGCTTTTATTAAAAAGATATGCTGATAAGATAAAGAAAGGCGTTCCCGGAATCACTGGTAGAGCAAGGCCCAAGAGCCCAAGGGCAAAACTTACCCATGCAAAGACATAGAGAAATGGTTTACTAATTCTTAAAAACATGTCGAACAAGATACTTGATTATACTCAAAAATGATCTCTGCTCAGCGTTAGATATTTAGACAATCACAAAAAAATCTTATAAATTGTTTAAATTAAAAATGGAGACTAAATGAAAATAATTATCTTACTACTCACTCTTTTTACTAATAGTTATGGATACGCTGAAAGTGATCTAGATGCAGTAAAGAATTGTCTACAAAAGTTTGAAAAACATCCTTTTGATTCTAAATCTCCTGAATTTAGAACAGTAAAAGGCGGAGTAAAGATTCTTGGATTTGGGTCTAATATTGTTGATCGTAAAAAAAGTGATAGTGTGGAGCTTATTTTAGTTAAGCCAGCTGTAAGTGTTATTGCAAAGACCACTTATAAGTTTTTAAATCCCAATGGTTGGTATTGCATGAAAGCAAAAGTAAATGTTATCTCAAATACAACGATTGAACTTGACTGTGCTACAAGGTTCACCACATCAGATGGAAGCGTTACTGTTTTAGGACAGGATGAAACTTCAAAAGGTGGCGTTACAATAATTGGAAAGACTCAAATAAAAAGAGTTAACTGCAAAAAGAACTAAATCGTTTTACCATAATCCTTAACAATTTCACCTTGGCAAGAAAGAGCTGTTACACTCGTAACTTTTAAATCAACCCAATGCCATTTATAGTTTGATTCTGGAGTTTCTGGTTTAAAGTGAATTATACGGAAGCAGCTTGAACGCCCTTTCCACTTCAGCTCACCTTTCATTGTATTAGATCCCTCAACAAGAACACGGTAAGTCTTCCCTACCATCTCCTGTCTAACTTCAGCTTGGAGTTCCAATTGAAGAGCTTGTATTTCACGAAGTCTTCTTCCTCTCATATCTTTTGTGAGAACATCATCCATTTTGGCAGCTTTTGTGCCTGGACGTGATGAGTAGTTATAAGAATAAATAAAATCGTATTTAGCAAGTTTAAGAAGCTCAAGAGTTGCTCTATGTTCGTCTTCTGTTTCATTTGGAAACCCTGCAATTATATCTGTTGAAATAACAATATCTGGGTTTGCAGCTCTGATCTTATCTAGCCTCTCAAGGTAATGTTCGATTGAATATTCTCTGAGCATTCTTTGAAGAACAGTGTTTGATCCTGACTGAACAGGAAGGTGTAGATGATTTGAAAGTTTTTTACTTTTTCCATGAACTTCAATTAGTTCATCTGAGATATCGTATGGGTGTGAAGTCGTATAACGAATCATTTTTAATTCATCAATTTTTTCTAGCTCCATAATTAGTTGAGCTAATGATTCACCATTTTTCTTTCCATAAGAATTAACATTTTGTCCAAGAAGAGTTACCTCCTGAATCCCCTGATACTTACAAAGACGAGCTACATCATTTACAATCTCATCGACTCTTCTCGATTTTTCTCTTCCTCTAGTAAAGGGTACAATACAATACGAACAAAATTTATCACAACCTTTAATAATATTAACAAAGGCCTGTGGCTTTCCTGGCTCTACTTTCGTTTGAATTGAATAATCATCAGAACGATCCCAACTTGTTACTGAAAATTTCTTATCACCAGCATAAGCTCTGTAAACCATCTCTCCGATATTATCGATAACATCTGTTCCAAAAGCAAAATCTAGTTGTTCATATTTTTTTAAAAGGGCTTTTGATTCTGTTTGAGCAATACACCCTGCCGCTGCAATCTTTACTTCTCTTTGGGCTTTGTCATGTTTCGCTCCACCAAGATGTGAGTAGAATTTTTGATTAGCAAGGTCTCTAATTGCACAAGTATTAAAAACCATAAAGTCGGCTTCTTCTTGTTTATCTGTTAAAGAAAAATTTAGAGGTTTTAAATGGGAAACCATTCTTTCAGTATCATGGTAATTCATCTGACAGCCGTAAGTTTTCACCCACATTTTTCGAGGTGGAAATTCAAGGTCTCCAACTAATTTATTACCGTTATCAAGTTCTTTGATATTATTTAGATCTAATGACATAAGCTCACCCTGTATATTGGTTCTTATGGTTAATATGAGCTTAGAGATTTAGCAAAAAAAAGCCACTTCTTCAAGTGGCCTTCTGTTTATTTGAATTTTAATAAAGTGACTAATTTATTGATTTTGAATAGAAACATAGTCTAATGAGTTGTTTTCAGTTGTGTCGATATTTGCAAATTTTACTGCTCCATAACTAACTGCTAATACACCAGCTGTTATATTACTTGAAGAATCAGAGTTCTTAACAGTTAAGCTCGTAGAAACACTATCTGAAGCAACCTTAAGCCCTACTCCACTTGCAACAAATTCAGATCTATTAACAATAACTTCATCTACTTCGTACATATCTACTGCAGTTCCAGCAGAGTTTCCAAATTTAGAGTCTCTAAGCTTTACTACACCAGAGTCATAGATAAATGCTTGAGTACCATCTATAGAACTATTTGCAAGATCAAGTTCTTTAAGAACAACTTTATCCGTCCCCTTCAAAGACATACCATTGGCTGAGTTAGAAAAATTATTATTATGATTACCTGTAATTCTAACTCTATTTGCTTCAATATAGAGAGCTCTATCAGCAGAATTAGATAAGTTTGTTTCTTTAATTAATGGAAATTTCTCACAGTTTGGAGAATATACTTTTGCTCCTAAATTATTCGAACTTAAGTCAGACTCAACAATTCTAAGCCTTGTACAAGAAAAGTTCTCTTCAGCATAATAATCAACACCAATTCTCATATTATTTGCTGTAACTTTTTTTACAACAAGTTTTCCTACGTTATATCCTTGAATTCCAATATTGCTCTCGCTGCCTTCAATGATCGTATTTTTAACTTTTACTTCCGATCCTTCTGCATAAATAACAACGCTTGTATTTGGAGATATTACTTTAAATCCATGTCCTTTCAATTTTGAAGTTCCCTTCAACTCTAAGGCTGCAAATCCAGACATACTTGAACAGTCTAAATCACTTGTAAGCTCAACTTCTTGATTATAAATCGTATCACCACATTCTATTGCAAATGCTTGAGTTGCTAAAATTGATAATCCTAAGATGATTGCTTTCATAAATTTCTCTCCAGTTTTTTAATGTTTTAGATAGAATATATAAAGCAACTTCCTTGCCAAAAAAAGAATCTATAAGTAACTGAAAATTCACCTTTATACTGTAAAAATTATAGACGTGTTTAAATATTAGGCACTTGGGAGGGATGAATTCGAAAAGATTTAACTACATATCCAAACTCTATCTGAAATATTTACAGCTTTAACGCATAGTATAGATTTATTCAAAAATCTCATATACAAGACTACAAAATACTAAACAGGAGCCTTCCTCATGAGAAGAGTAAAACTTTTACTATCAATTAGTTTAACAGTTCAAGCATTCGCAGTTCAGGCAAAAATGCCCGAATGGTCATACGACGCTGGCCCTGATGTGAATACAAAAATGGGAAGAGAGCTTGTTGACATCACAGCCAATATTCCTAATATGCCCGAAGTTTCAAAGAAGATTATGGGAAAAAAACAAAAGTTTAGACCTGCCTTTGGACCTATTCCTTGGAGAATGCTTCAGCAAAAAAACAAAGTTAAAATGCTTTTCCTAGGACAAGATGGAACTCATATAGCAGAAGCCGCTGGACGCCCAGCAACTGCTGGTTTTGGTGGTAGAGCTCAGGACCTTGCAAAGTACTTTGGAGTGAATGAAGGCGCGGCTTTTATTAATACCTTCTCTTTCACTATCAAAGGTCAGTATGGAATTTATGGAACTCCTTACATCTATACAAATAAAGGACAATCAAAAGTAAGAACAGCTAATATTGTTGGCAATAAACTATGGGCCATGTCTATGAGTCCAAAATCTCCAATAACAAAATGGAGAAACTCTTTAGTAGATTGGATCATTAGAAATAACAAAGATTCAATGAAGCTTATTGTCTTATTTGGAGGAGCTGCTCGTGATGCGATTGCTACATTTGCAAAAATGAACGGAGCTGAGGTTCAATCGAGATATGAATCTCAAATGAATAAAATCCAAGTACCAGAAATAAAAGAAGAGTATGCTGGTGGAAACAACACTTTCCCTTCTCTAGTCGCTAAAGATGGTGGTGACCTTTACCAAGACATTATTGGTAAAAAACTAGATTATTCAAAAACAAAAGATCAAAAGCTTGCAACCTCATCACTTAAAGAAAATCTACAAGAGTATATTTCGAATATGGTTTTTACAAAAGGTGGAAAGTATAAAAATGGTTTATTAAATCCAGCTCAACTTGGAGGGTATGATCTAGCCAAAATGAGTGTTAACGGAATTAAGACAATATCATTAAAAGGATTATCTTTATCTGACGGTACAAAAATTAAAAATGATATCTTAGTTGTTTCACTTCCTCACCCAAGTTATTTATCAAGACTTGTTATGGATGCAAATTCATATGCCGAAGGAAAAAAAGCGGCATCAAAAGCCGTTATGAAAAATGTTAATCTACTTAATAAATACTCTTCAAAGGGATGGAATATCACTGCCGATGAAGGGATGGTAAATAAATACGCAAAAGGTCTAGATTATAGCTATGGGCGTTCTGATATTGGTCCAGAATTTTATGATTTTGGAACACCAAGAAACAGAATGGTTTCAAAGTCTACGGCCAGAAGAATGTCTGGGGCTGCAAACGTTGTTATCATTGGAACAAGAGATAATGGTAAGTTTTCAAAGTCTGAAATTAAAAAGATGACAAGTGCAAAGGCTGCCGTTGGGATAAATCCAGATGATTTATATATTGCTCGTCCAAAAAGTATTGATTCAAGATATGTTTTTGACCAAGGCCCTGGTGAAAAGTTTGCAAAGATTATGGTTAAAAATTTAGATTTCAAAGCTATCTCAAAAGCGAAGGCATCAATGAGTTTTGAAAAGCACGGAATGAACGCATTCAATATTAAGTCTCACCCAAGTGTTGGTCCCTTTGGACACTACAGAGGTTCATTCGAAAAGCCTGAAGTTATTATTCTCGCTGATCCAATTGGCTATGATGATATCGTTACAGCAAGAGCTCTTACCGGAGAACGTGGTCAATATATTCACGGCATGATGAAAGGACTAAAAGTAGACTCTAACTACCTTGTAATTAAAACTGTTCCGGTTGCAATGGATGGTGCAACAGACACAGAGTTTAAAAAGGTTATCGAGCAAACAAAAAAATATAGAGATGCAATTTTTAAAGAACTTTTAAAAACAACAAACCCTAAACTTATTATCGCTGATGGTAAATTTGCTAAAGAAGAAATTAAAAGAATTATAAAGAATAAAGTAAAAACAATTTCAATCGATAGAAAAACTTTAATTCCAACTTCTGGAATAGAGCAAGCGGCGAAAAAGATTGCTGCTTTAAAAATCTTTAAAGGTAAAAGTACAAAACTAAAAATGGCGAATATTCCAAGAAATCATTTATCTTTTTATGCGAGAGTGTGGGAAGGAACAAGTGGAGATAGAGTTATCACATCTGCGGGAACAAAGTATCAAGGAATTGCCTTTGCTGAAGTTGTTCCATCTTGGGCTTTTAAACAAAAGTCTAACGTAACTAAAGATGTGAATAATGGAATTCTTGATCTTATCGAGCAACTTGAGAATAATAACCTACCACTTCCGTACGAGAAGATTCCTAGATACTTAGATAGAACAGGAAATACAGGTGAAATCGACAAATTTGCAAAGTTTAAAGACTTTTTTAATAACGCTGCATAGAATAAAGCCTCTTTTATAGAGGCTTTTTTTTTCTCTAATATTTACAAATTTTAAAAATCCTCTAAAATAGAATAGTTAATTTAAGGGGTATTTTTATGTCAATGAAAGACGCACTATTAAAAGCTGGTTTAAAATCTTCTAAAGTTGAAAATGAAAGAAAGCAGAAGATAACAAAAGATAAAACCAAAGTTGAAAAGCATCAGGAAAAAAGAAACTTCTGTGAAGTTTGTGAAGCTATTCATCCTGACGTTGAAAGATTCAAACATAAAAACCCAAGAATTGATGCTCAGTGGATCTGTGTAAACTGTGCCGATAAAAATGAAATTCACGATAAATTTCGAGTGACTCACCAAAGTGATTTTTCTAAGCAAGGTCGTTATCAAAGATTTTATGGTCCAACGGAACAAATTGGTGGAAATGAGTGGAAGGCCAAAGCGAAAAGACCAGATGCTTCTAAGCCTCAAAAGACAAAATCAAAAACAGCACCAAAGTATACTGTTGATGATGATGGTGAGAAGAATTTTAACTGTTAGATTTTAATTTCATATCTTCGCTTAAGCGGAAGCTCATCCCCTTGAGACAGTTTATCAATTAAAACACCCCCATTTTTATCGATTGTTTTAATTGAAGCAATATTATCGTCATCGCAGGTAATAAGAATCTCGTTAAGATTTAGCTCTTTTATACAAAACGCCAAAGATTGCTTTAGAATCTCTGTCGCATACCCTTTTTGTCTATCCGAGGGTGTTACAGCATAGCCAATATGACCACCATCTTTTCTAAGATTCTCATTTAATTCATGTCTTATTGAAGTTCTGCCAACAATCCTCTCCCCTATGAATGCAAACATAAAAGTACAAGGAACATGATCACCTGGAATCCCAATTCCTTTTGCCATATTAGGAAGAAAATCAATCAATAAAGTTACATCTTTTTTAAGGAGTGTTTCAAAGTAATGAACAAATCCATAATCAATTGCCCACGGCTCTAGGCAAACTCTTTTGAGTTCAGGGATATCTTCAATTGTTGGATACCTTAAGACAAGCTTACTCATAGACCAAACTTTACAACACCAATATAGAAAATTAGATTGAAAATAAAATGCAGAAGAATTGGTTCAATCATTGATTTACTCTCATCTCGAGCTTTTGCACATAACCAACCAAGAATAAAGGTATATCCAATTTGGAAATAGATAAATCCAAAGAATTCCTCTGGCAAAATAAAGAGCGCTGAAGCGTGCGAAGCTGAAAATAAAACTCCATTAAATAAATATAAGTTTCTTTTTCCTTTAAATACCTTTTGAAAAGGAACAAAAAGAGCATATCTAAAAACAATCTCTTCAATAATAGGTGCTAATATTAAAATTTGAATAAATAGATTATCAACATATTTAAAAGGAGCACTAAGGCTTGATAATTTTGCAATCGTAACACATAAGCTTGAAATAATTGCTGTCGCAATTAACCTTACAATAATTCCATTTGTTATCTTTATTGTTGAAAAGGATTTAAAAGCAAAAAATACAATTAAAGAGAAAAATAGATCATATAAATATGTGATCGAGATTGTTGAGTCCCAAAAAGTTAATTCATCCCATGGAAAATACCAAGAGATTGAAAAATAGATTACAGGTAAGATAAAGACAATTTTAGAAATCAAGAACGAGCCTTTCTGCGAATATAAAGCATTTGAATAATAAAAAATATAAAAGTTGCAATATAAAATCCACCCGTTTTAAAAAAGAGCCAAGTATCAGTGCTTGTAGTGATTGCGATGACTCCCATGAAAAGACCGTAAGCCAATAAGAATATGGCCATATTCTTTTCCATAAATTGGATTAAGCCATCAGGAATATTTGTTTGATTCATCTCTTTCATCATTTGTAGCATCAAGCTATCGTCCTTTACTACCCGATAAAGAATATAGCTTCCCATTAAGACTCCAGTAAAAGCTGGTTGAAGTTTAAACCAGATTCCATCGGCTGCAACAAATGCAATTCCTCCTAAAATTAAAATAAGAAAAAAATTAACTTTAGAAATTGTATGGATATGCTTCGTAAAGATCTTCTCAACAAGCATCTCAAGGACGGCTAGTATTAGTCCGCCCACAAGAGCAGTTTTTAAGTCATAATTTGCTTCTAGGTACCAATAGGCAATCGCTGGTAAAAACGAAAACCATATATACTTATTTGATTTATTCATGCCTCGCTAGGCTAACTTCTTTAACTTATCTTCGCAATAATTAAGATACTCTTTTTTGAAATCTGTTGGATCCAAAATCTCTACATCTTGGCCTAGTTCAAAGAGCCAATTAAATATTTCAATATTTGATTCAACGGTAGCTCCCCAAATCAAATCTCCATCGGAGTTTGTTATCATTGCGGGATTGCCTAAAAAATTTCTGGGTATTGAATTTTCAAAATTTGCGAGACCATTAATTTTTAAAATAAGTCTAGTCTCTTGTTCGTGAATTGACCTGACACTGGCGACAAAATCATTAATTTCAAGAAGTGAATACTTCGCAACATGTTCACTCTCATCTTCATTAATACTCTCTATATGACTGACGGGAATATTAAGTAGACTTCCATCACTAATATTTTCAGCGACAACAGATAACTCTCCTTCCAGATAAATTAAAGTATGTGGGTATACACTCATAGAGCTTTGTTCTAATTTTACATATAAGCTTTGTTTATCAATTATTGATTCTTCAATAAATCCCACAAGCTCTGATTGAGCAAATGAGTTTTCTTGAATAAGTGTTGGCTTTTGATGGTGCATAATTTCATCCAGTGCATTTAGCGGTTCGAATAGATCGTGTTGTGAATATGTGCTTTCAACTTCTGCAATTTTATTTTTAAAATCCTCACTACAAGGAAGCTCCGTGGCTTTAGCTAAAGCGGGAAAATGAGATTGGAATTGAAGCCAATCATAAAGAGTACACTTTATCTCAATAAGAGGTTTCTCCTCTGGAGGCCTGACGCTTTTTATTCCATCAAGATTTTCTTCAACCTCTAAAGAATAACCTACTCCTTTTAGAAAATTAATATGAGAGTTTAGCCCCGCAGGTGTAACGGAAAGATCTTGGCATATTTGTGAATATGCTTTGGGGTGATCAAGTTTGGTTAGATACTTTACAGTATTCCAAAATTCTTTTTGATTCATTGATGAATCTGAGCTCATTTTTACCTCGTTTAAGTAATGCTTCCTGACTAAACTTGTCGGTTATTATCCCAAAAATCTTTAGTGCTTTTTATCTATATAAAGGGCATAATATATATATGTTTGGTAAAAATGTTATGAAATATCCAGTACTTATCATGGGAATTATGATGTTTGGGATATTTTTATCTCAAGATTCAACTAAGAAGTGGTGGGAGAAGCAAAAAACAAGGCTTATTCCAAGTACCTGTAAAGCGGTAATTGACCGTGTTCAAAAGAAATCTCCCTCAGATTGGGAGATGGAATGCCTTAATACTTCATTTCTAAGACTAACAATTAACTTTAATCGTGAAGCTAAGAATAAGAAGCTTCTAAGAGTTGCAATGTACAGGGAGCTTGCAAATACCTACTCTCAGTTTGCTCAATTTGCGAATATCGCTCTTCCCTACGTAGAAGGTAATAAGAAAAAAGTTTACAACGAAATAGAAACACTTGAGCATCTTCGAGAGATTCAAATTATTCTTAAGCATAAAAATTTGCAAATATTATCTCAATCAGATGGTCAGGCCGTTGCTAAGTTTCTCGAATTAAAAAGACCTGAATTAATTGCGGATCATTTAAAGCTTACTGTTAAAGTTGTTGAAAAACGCTTTTAATTTTTCCGTTTCATCACTACAAGAATAACTCTTCTCTCTATAATCAAATTTGTATTCAAAACAGTGAAGCCAAAGTCTTGTTGAATTCTTTGCTCCATAAATCTCATCACCTACGATGGGATGATTATCAAGCATTAATTGAGCTCTTATTTGGTGCTTAAATCCCTCTTGAAGATTTACTTTCACCAAGCTTTGATTATGTATTTCACTATATTCAAGAGCTTCGACATCGATTGTACACTTCCTACCAAGCGAGTCCTCTTTTACAATTGAGCCTTTTTTACCAGATGTTTTTAAGTTATGAGTTAGTTTCTTTGATTCAATTTTTCCCTCTACGATTGCGTAGTAGTTTTTCTCTTTTATCATAGAGCTAAAGTTTTCTCTCATATCTTGGTAGATGCTCGTTGTCTTTGCAAAGTACATAAGGCCACTTGTTTCAAAGTCTAATCTATAAAGAAGGCCTCTATCGTAACTCTCCTTGTTCACATTCAAAAGATCTCCAGAAATGGTGTAAAGAGCACTTAGTGTATTGTTAGAGTCGCTATAAGATAGAGGATGAGAGTGAGTTTTATGAGGCTTAGAGAATACAAAGAAATTTTCGTCTTCAAAAATCTTCTCAATATTCTCCCCTGTATAATTTGGATTTATCTTTCCCAAATTAATTAAGTCTATTGGAAGTTCAATCTCATCTTTTATAAGTATTTTTTTGGCTAAGAAATTTTTAGAAAACTTAAACGTTTTAAGTTTTGATTTCGATATATTGCATATATTAAAAATCCCCTCTTCAACAGAGGGGAAACTTTTTATAAAACTAAGTTTAATTGTTGATTTCATTTATCTAGAAGAAGCTTTTTTACCTTGAGTTTTGAGATCAATTTTTCGCATTAGGAACTCAACTTTCCTATTTATTTGATCGTCTTTAGCCCTGGAGTCTCCGTAGAATACAGTCGTTATCTTTTCTGCACGAACACCTCTTTGAATTAAAGCCTTAGTAACTTCTTGTGCTCTTTTTGCACTAAGATCCCATGCTCCAGATGAAGAGTTCTTATTTGAAACCTCACCTTTTTGAGCATAACCTTCAACAAATAGTGTCCAATTATTATCTTTCATTAGATTAATTAATTTTTTAAGAACTGGTACAACAGATGAATCTTTCATCGCCGTAGATCCTTTTTGAAAGACAACTTGATCTTTAAGACGAATTTTTACACCTTCAGACATTTGATAGACATCAACTGAGTCTTGAAGATCATATTGACCTAGGACTTCTTGCATCTCTTCAAGGTCTTCATCGGCCTCTCTATTAATTTCATGTTTGTCTAATATTCCTTCTGTTGTAAGAAGGTCAATTGGATAAGGTTCAACTGGTTGTTGAGATTCAATCATTGTTGGTGAGTCATCTGGAGACTTACCCAATTGAATTGTTTCTCCAATTTGCATTGCATTTCCGGCAAAAGCCTTTCTTATTGATCCTGCTACTGAATTAAACTTTGAAACTTCTGTCTTACTCATTGCATAGAGCAAAACAAAGAAGGTTAAGAGTAACGTAACAAGGTCAGAGAATGTTGCCATCCACTCAGGCGCACCCTCTTTACACTCTGGTACTGGTGGGCACTCTGGACATTCATTTGTATTATCGTCAGCCATGACAGTTCCTTTTTATTCCTCTTCCTTAACTCTTTGAGCTGGAGGTAAAAATGAATCTAATTTTTCTCTAATAACTCTTGGGTTTTCACCAGCAACAATTCCTAAGATTCCAGCGATAACGATATTCATTTTTAATAATTCACTTTCTGAGTAAAATTTCAATTTATTGGCAACTGGATTTGCAAAAAGGTTGGCTAAAACCGCTCCATAGAACGTTGTCAAAATGGCAACGGCCATCGACTTCCCTAGTTCTTCTGGTCCACCGGAGAGGTTTTGAAGCATGATAACAAGACCAATTAGCGTACCAATCATTCCAAATGCTGGGCCATCTGCTGCAACGTTTTCTAAAATTGCGATCCCCGTTTTATGTCGATCTCCAAGAGCATCGATTTCTAATTGTAGAATAGAAGTAATAACTTCAGGCGGCCTATTATCTGCTGCAAGCTTAACGGCTTTTTGCATAAATTCATCTTCAACAGGTTCATTCTCTAATGCGAAAACAGATTCTTTTCTCGCTTTATCTGCAAGCTGTTGAATCCTTTCGATTATTGCAATAGGCTCAGGAGCCGTATTAAAAATTGATTTCATATAGACTGGCATCAACGTTTTGATTTGGGCCATAGGCCACTTTACAAAAACTGCTGCTGTAACTCCTCCACCAACAACTATAATTGAGGGAGCATCTATAAATGCACCAAGCGTTCCACCTGCTAATATTGATCCAATAATAGAAGCAATTCCGAGAACTAAACCGATGACCGTAGCGATATCCATAACACTTACCTTTTTTTAAATCTTTGAAAATATGTTTATCTAATACAATAATCGGTGACTTAAAGCCCAAGCTTTAGAATTAAATCAAATAAAACTTATCGTAGGTAAATAAAATAGAAGGGTAAAATAATCGGATTTCAAGGCCCCCTTAGAAAGGAGCTATAGATTCCTGTCCATTTATCTCAGAGAATACTAGGCAGCAATTAACACTTTTGGAATTACCAAGGAATTAACTTCATCCTCAAATGTTCGCCTAACAAAACCTTTAGAAGTCTTCTCTTCAAGAATTTTAAAGAAAACATTATCTTCATAATTTGTAGAGCTTAGTATAGAAAGAATATGAGTTAACTTGAGAGTTGAACTCTTGAGCTCTTGGCAACTTAAATCATCTACTCTATCAAATAAACTTGATAACCAATTTTTTACTTTAACTAGTGATTTTATTTTATGATCAAGCTCTCTAGAGATTAAGGACTCAATCATATTTTCTTGTTTCGTTAAAAAATTCTCAACCAGTAGGTACTCTTCTTTACCAATTTTTTTAGAAAATCTATTCTTTAAAGAAAAAAGACATGACTTAATTGTTTCAACGTAAGCCAAGAAATCTTCTAAACTTGTTAGTTGCTTGTCTTCTCTTAGATAAGTCTTTTCTAAAATAAGTCTTAGTTCTGGATTAACAAGCCCATCTTTTACATCCCCCCAAGCTTCTTGGAGGCACGAATACTTAGAAAAAGTGTGCGCGAAAGGACTTATGTAGACTTCATTTAATTCATTTAAAAGAGCTGATAAATATAGCTCTAGTGCCTCTTTTAAAAGAGAAAATTTCTCTTTTTCTTTATGCAAAAGTGCCTTGTGACGAATCTGCTCAAAACTTATCAAACAATGCCTTGAACGGTGATTAAGATCCTTCCAAGATTCTTGAAAAATATTCTCTTCAAGCTCACAACTTCTAACAAAATAATCGTATGTTAGGTTTCTCTGACTCTTAATCCAATTTAGAGGCTCAGACGTCACTTCATTTTGAATATTTAATTTTTGCATCGGAGTAAAGTAATACCCCTTTTGCTCATCATGGATTAGACTTTTCAATTCTTCTTCTATTGAAGATCCTTGGTCATGATTTGCCTTATAAACATATACATCGCTAACTTCAACCCAAGTTTTCTTAAAATTCTTCTTGGCCAAAACATCTGTAGTTCTTTTTTGATCTTTAGAGTTTAAACTACCCTCTTGAATACTAGTTATTTTAAAAATATGAATAGAATCCCCATTAGACATAACTAGGTGTGTTTCAATATTAGATTCAATCTGGTTACTCAGTAAACTAACTGTCTCTTGGGCAAGAGACGTTGCTTTCATATTTAAATCAAAAAATGGAATCAAACAATTTCCAGACTCTGTAATAGTTTTTTTTATTTTAAACATAAGTTCGTTATCGAATTCGGTAGTCCAAGGAATAAAAAGATGGGTAGGATTGTTTTTTATAGGAAGTGTATTTCTTGAGAACGACAAAATATTTGAAGATCGCTCGAAAGCAAAAGGCGCGATAAAATCGTTCATCAAAACTCCTAAGAACAAACGTATAACGTGAGATTTTTAAAAACCTAGGAATTGTATCATGTATTTATGCGCAGCGCAACAATAGATGTTTATATGAATGAAAACAGAAGTTTATGCTAATCTAGCATCGTTTTGTCTATGTAAGACATCATGGCTTGTCTAAGTTCGCCTAGCTTTAATTCATTATTCTCTAATGAACCTTCAAATAACTCAGATTTAATTAATTCAACAGGGAATCCAGTTAAGTCAGATAGTGACTCAAGTGTAATAGTGTCCGTGTCCTGCGTACTTTTAGTATTTTCCAACATGCTAAGCTCCTTGCTGTTGTTATACCTTTCCCTAATCCTTAGAAAAGTTGTCTCTCTCTCGTGCCCAAAGCATATCTAGTATAGAAAAATATTGTCAAAAAAAACTTAAGAGATGTAAGACTTTTTTACAAAAAGAAATGAAATACTTAATAAATGTTTGAAATATCTAGGTTTTACTTATTGAGTCAACCTTAAGAAATTGAAGAAAGCTTTTCATTTTCTGGTAAGTTTCTTTAAATTCGGCCTCTACTTCGCTAAGCATCGTAATGCCACCGCCTGCTGGATACTTAAGCTCTCTTTTATCAAAAGAGATCTCAGCCGATCGTATATTAATAGAGCCGCATTTAAGGCCTTTATGCAGAAGAACTGTTGATCCACAATAAAAGCCTCTAGTGTAACTCTCTAGCTCATTTATAATTTGCATTACTCGTTTCTTTGGAGCTCCAGTGATACTTCCTCCGGGAAACAAACCATTTAATACATTCCAAATTGTGACGTCGTTATTTAAAGGTGCATCTATAATTGAGAACTGATGTAAAATCCCTGGAACTTTTAATGGCATTCTTTTTTTTATTATTTTTGCAGGTGTAAAACTAATTTTTGCAAGATCATTTCGAACAAGATCAGAAATCATAAATAATTCAGCCTGCTCTTTTTTAGAATCAATTAAATTTTTCCACGAGCTTAATCCCAAGTCTTCAACAGTCCCCTTTATAGGCATTGATCGAATAAAGTAATCATCAGATTTTTTATAAATTTTAAAAAGACATTCTGGAGAATTAGAAAAAAGTAGTTTATCTAAGCACTCTATATATGTGCAATGAGCATAGGCAGATAAAGACTCCGATTGCTGAACGAAGAAATTAATAAAGTCTCCCAGCTGAACGTGTTTATCGAAGTTAAAATAAAAAGGCTGGGTTAAATTTACTTGATAACAATTTCCAAGACGCAGATGTTCCTGAACTTTATCAAACTGTAATTTATAGTTTTTAAAAGTTGGAAAGTCCTTAAGTTCTAGATTTGTTTTTTCTTCGCCACTTTTAAATTTCTCAAATGAAGCTTTATTATACTTAATAATTATTGCAAGAGGTTCATGTGCAGGTAGATATTCATTTTGCTCTGTAAATAAAAAACCCAGTTCATAGAATAAGTGTAGAACATGTGGCCTTGCAAGCTCATCATTAATCTTAAGCTTTGAGATTTCTTCTTTTAAGACTTCAAGAGAATCTTCAGACTTCTCGCCTGTGAGTAAATCTATTTTAAAATCTCGATAAAAAATCGTTGCACTATAAGCAATTGAGCATCTTAGTATTTGCTTAGTTTCTTTAAGATAAAAGAGTGAAAATATATTATCAGCTCTCATTTTGATTTGACTGGAACTGTAGTTCCGCAAATTTTGTCTGATTTGCAATCCAAGCCATCTCCACAGTTCCTTGTTCTCCGGCTCTGTTTTTGGCAACTATAATTTCGGCCATCCCCTTCTTAGGAGTGTTCTCATCATAGTACTCTTCTCTGTGAAGAAGAATTACAATATCGGCATCCTGCTCAATTGAACCTGACTCTCTTAAATCCTGCATCTGAGGTCTTCTATCTGTTCTTGAAGCCGCAGAACGGTTAAGCTGAGAAAGAGCGATGATTGGACACTCAAGCTCTTTTGCCAATTCCTTAATCCCCCTTGAGATCTCTGCAATTTCTTGCTCTCTAGAGTTTTTACGAACATGCGGTTTCATTAGCTGAAGGTAGTCGATAATAATCATCCCCAGCCCTTGATCACTTTTAATTTTTCTAGACTGAGATTTAATATCAAGAAGAGTCGTTCCCCCTGAATCGTTTATATAAATTGGAAGCGATGACATATTCTTTACAGCAGCGGAGATATTTCTCATATCCATATCATTAAAGTCATTTGTTCTTAACTTTCTTGAATCGATATTTGCCTCTGCAGAGAGAAGCCTTCCCGAAATCTCGGGTGCGAGCATCTCGTAAGAGTAAATCATTACTGGAAGCTTAGATGTCTTACAAGCATTTATAGCAAGGTTAACAGCAAAGGCCGTCTTCCCCATCGCAGGTCTTGCTGCAACGATAATCATCTGCCCAGCTTGCATTCCAAGTAATTTTTTATCTATTGAAGGCCATCCAGTAGAAAGACCAAGAATTTCTCCTGGTTCTCTTTTTCCCTTCTCCATATTTTTTAAGTTTTGTATTAGTGATTCTTTTAGAGTCTTAACAAAGTTTGTTCTTGTTTGATTTGCAAGACTAAAGAAACTTGATTCAACTTCTTCGATAAACTCTTTAATATCTCCAACAAAGTTCATACCTTGATCAGTGATTCGCATTGAGTTTCTAACAATTTGTCTAAGAGTTGATTTGTTTTTTACAATTTTTGTATAGTGATAAATATTTGCAGAACTTGCAGTGTCTTCAATAAAGTTTGCAAGAGCTGCCTGCCCACCGATAACCTCTAATTTTCCTAGGTCACTAAGCTTTGCACTTACACTTACAAGATCAAAGGGCATATCTGAAATTGCTAAGTCATTTATTGCTGTAAAGATTTGCCCATATTGAGGATGGTAAAAATCCGCTGGCTCTAGTTGAATATCAGTAATCTCATCAAACGCAGCATTATCTATTAACAGTGAACCGATTAAAGCTTTCTCAGCTAAAAAGTCATGTGGAAGATCTGCTGGTTGATTAGTACTCATTCATTTTCCTTGATAAAAAAAAAGAAGTCCACCCCTATCAACTTGTAATATGAGTGGACTAAAAAATTATGCTTCTTCTGTTGTTTCAGTCGCTTCAGCGTCAACTTCTGCTTCAGATTCAGCTTTCGCCTCTTCTTTCTTAGCAGCTTTTTTAGCAGCTGCAGCAGCTTGCTTTTTCTTCATTTCTTCAGCTTGAACAGGATCAACTTCAACTTTAACCTTGAAAACACCTTCAACACCTTTGAAGATCTTTGCAGAAATATCAAATGTACCAGTTGTTTTAATAGGAGTGTCGATAGTAATCATTCTTCTTTCAAGATGAATATCACTTTTTTCTAACTCTTTAGCTAGCTCAGTGTTTGTAACAGTTCCAAATAGAGAACCATTCCCACCAACTTTCTTAGTTAATGTTACAACAACACCACCAAGCTTCTTAGCGATTGCTTCTGCTGCAGCTTTTTCTTCTGCAACTTTTTTTGCTAATCTTTTTTCATGATCAGCAATTTGCTTTGAGTTAGACTCGTCAGCAAGAACTGCTAATTTATTAGGGATTAAGAAATTTCTTCCATAACCTTGAGAAACATTTACTGTCTCCCCTACACTTCCAAGAGATTTAACTCTTTCTGTTAGTATAACTTTCATTATAATTCTCCTTCATTATTATTCTTTTTAAAAAAGCGTCTAAAATTCACAAACAAATCAGTAAAACCAATTAAGATTAAAATCTGAAATGCCATATAAACAGTAGATACGATTAAAAGCATTCTAAAAAAACCAAATACTTTAAGACTATCTAGAAATGAAACATAAATTCCAAATCCTTGAAAGAAATAAAAAATACTTAGTACCGTTAGGATATAACTTCCGACCTCAGGAACGACTGCTCCTAGATACTCTCCAAAAACGACAAATCCAAGTCCTGCAATAAATAGCCAAACAAAATGATCCGGGACTTTAAAGTTAATCAGTTTTTCTAATTCTTCTCGTCTAGAGCCTCTTAGAAAACGATTTTTAAAACCTAAACACAAATTAATCCAAACTGTTATAAAAGATAATACAATTAAAACTTTTGGGATTACTGGGATTACCTCATCGGCAAAAACTCCAGGTTCTTTTTCTATTTTTTGAACAAAACTTTTATATTCAAGAGAGTCTTTCTCATAAAAGAGTCCAACCATTGATGAATATGATTTTTGGTTAGCAACAACCTTATCAACAAAAAATTCCTTTGGAGTCTTTCCCTTATCTGATAGAAAAGCGAATATACTTCCGAATGAAATTAATAGCGTTAAAAGTCCCGCGCCAATCATTCCTTTTGCTGGAGAAATTTTTCTATCTATTATTTCGCAAATCAAAAAAGATATTACGACATAAAGACAAAGCATCCCTATTAAAAAGAACGAGCCATCTTTTCCTTTAAAAAGGAAATAAGTCACAATTAAAGTTAGAACACCTAGAGGGTAAAGCATTTGCTTCCCATAGCGAATTCCAGCTGTAACCAGTGGCATTGGTGAAAGTATTGAAAAGAGTCCACTTGAACAAAGTAAAAATGCCATTAACCCCGAAAGAATCAGGCCAGGTATCATAGTTAAGTTAAAAGTGTTTCTTTGGTCTACAGTCATTAGCTTTTAATTATCTAGCTGTGTGGTTAGACATATAACTGATAAGTCCCATACAACGACCACGCTTAATAGCAGTAGTAGCTGATCTTTGAAACTTAGGTCTAAGTCCTGTAACTCTTGCTGGAGAGATTTTACCAAACTCATTTACTAACCAAGAGTAAGAAGAAGGGTCTTTCCAATCTGGAGCTGTTTTCTTAGCAGAAAAATAACAAGATTTTCTCTTAGAGAACATTTTCTTTTCTTTTTCAGCGTCACCGTAAGCTTCTGTTGAAGCTGCTGGTTTTTTGTAAGCTTTAACAATAGCTTCTTGATCAGCATCAACACCTAGGTTGATAAAGATAAATTTTAAAACATCTTCAGAAATTCTGAAACGTCTTTCAAGCTCAGTGTTACAGTTCGTGTTTGCCTTGTACATAATGTAGAAGTAGTTCCCTCTTGTTTCACCTTTTTCTGTAGGCTGTGCAAAAGTTTTTACTCCCCATGCATCGTTAACTAAAACTTCTCCATCGAAGTCCTTGATAGTTGATGCTACAAGATCTGTTGTTTTTTTAATGGCTTCTTCGCTCGCGTTAGAGCTAAGAACAAATGCCGATTCATAAATCATACAATTCTCCTGGGTATATATTAGCCACACCTCATGGGATGCAGCGAGTTAGTGATTTGATCGTTTTACGGTTTTATAACTAAATGTGGAAGGAATTTAACAAAAAAAGCCCTAAATTCATAGGGCTAATCACAATAAATATAGCTATTTTTTAGATCTCACAGACTTTTTTCAAAGTTTTAACCTTTACTCGTTTATAATCATTTCCATACCAGTTTACTTTTCCTTTAATTTTAACTAGCGCAGTGCATCTTTTGTCAAAATTATTAATGTAATCTACTTTGTATTTAATAACACCAACGGCCTTTGAGCCTTTAGAGCAAGATCTTTCACAATCTCCAGCTGTTAAGTAGAATGCTATTGATAGTGGAAATAAAACTGTCTGAATCGCGTTTTGAGCAATTGTGTTTCTATCTCTCTCGCTAATAAGTTCCATCGAATTTAATTTTTGCCTCTCTATTTTGAAATGCTTTGATACAAGAACCTCTTTGTCATAATGAACAGCGCTCACAAATCCCTGAACACATGAGCATGCAAATGATGCTGAACTGAATATTGCAATAGACAAGATAATAAGTAATTTCATGTTTTTCCTTTGATTAAGTTTATGAACTACTTATATAGGTATTTGGAATTTTTTGATATCAGATTGAATTATTTCTGGACCATTTTTGAGACCGTGAAATTAATACAGACAAACGAAGAGGGACCTTTGTGTCTTTTAAAAGCCCCTATCGAGTGGGTATTAAATATAACAATTAATAGCTTTTTCGATTGTATTTCTTTAAACATTTAATTTTTGCATATACTTTTTGATTCACGAATCCTCCACCAACGGAAACCATACCTTCTCCTGCATAAAAGCCTCTTGTTGGAAAATAGTAGTCAGACCTTTTAAAAGTTTTTTTGATTTTATAAATTTCAAATTCGCTTCCAAATGCAGCACAAATTTCTTTGGACAGGCCCTTCTTAGGCTGAATATCAGGTCGAATATTTTTAATAATATAATTCCCATCTTCTTCTAGAATGTCTGCGCAAATTTTGACACCTAAGCTTAAATTCGCACATTCAGCATACACAGAGAAACTTCCTAAAATAAACAATCCAATTAGTACTTTCATCTTATTCTCCTTATTTTTTTATTGAACAAACAATGTGATTGATAACTGTCGAGCCGGCATCTGAGAACCAATTTCTAATCTTCAACCTAGTTTTTTTAGCTTTAGCGAAAGAAACTTTTCTCCCAGGGATCATTCCACTTTGCGTTGTATAAGAAATCACTTTCGCGTTTGCCGACTTGGAGAGGATTCTACACACAGCATTTTTATCAGAGCTAGCTAAGAACATTATATGCTCGCCACCTCTTAAAACTTCAGGAGAAGTATATTCAAGGACAGTCTTGGGAGCTTCGATATACTTACCCGCGATTGTGTTAATATCAAACATTCCATCTTTTATTTCTTTAATAAACTTAGTACTAATTGAATAGTTATCACTTTTTTCTAAGCCTAAAATTGATAGGTATTCATGAAGAACTAATCGAACTCTTTTTTCGTTTCTAGTTAAACTTAACTCCATATCCTTCCAACGTGTGCGAGAAACAGTTATAGAGTCTTTGTCATTATTAATTGCATCTCGTTCTCTACCGTCGACACCTCTGACTATTTTTTCAGAAAAGATTGTCACTTGGTTATTAATCAACTCTTGTAACTCTATTTCTGATGAGCAAACTTCAGATCGAGAGCTTTGACAAATAGACGCTGTCACTTTTCCAACTCTAGTAGCTATTTCATAAAAATGAGTTGCAACCGTATCCCCTCCATTCCCAACTCTGTCGCCAGCAAAAAGCTGAGTCGACGTTAAAGCTGTGGTAGTAATAAGTGTTGCAAGAGAAAATTGCTTTAATTGCTTCATTAGGTAATTTGTTTTCATTTTAGTCTCCTATTTAATTTTATTGTAAATTTGTAATTGGGTATAAATACGTACTTGTTTTATAAACTTCAGTTGCATTGCCCTCTTCCATCAAAGCTGCAATGTCATCTTGTGCTTTTCTTATTATCTCTTTTGCCTTCCCCAGAAGAGCTGGGTCGACAGGAAGAGTAAACGAAGTGAAGTCTCTTTGATTAACTGCAACGCTAAGAAGTTTCTCCTTCGCGATCTCCATATCCTCAAGGTGTGACTTTTGAATTGATAGATTTAACACGTCGTCTGTTGTATTAAGCTTTCCCGTTGATCGCTTAAACTCTCCAGATTTTGAAACTAATACGAAATCAAGTTCTACTAGTACTTCAATCGCTTTTCTTATTTTATATGATTTGACTCCTAGCCTCATTGCCATCCAGTCAATATCGGAGACAAAATCTTTTGTTTTCATTAGAGACAGAATATTATAATGAAGCGAATCACTAATTGTTTGAAACTGAAGCGAGTTCAATTTTACTGTACTCATCTCCACTTCTCGACTTGCAATTGCCTGTTTATTTCTTTCAAGTTTTAAAGGAAAACTGCTCAGCAACTCTGCTCTTTCAGTTGGGTCCAATAATAAATTTACAGATATTCTCTCAGCAATTTTTCTGGAGACCCTTCTTTGGCCTTTTAGAATTTCATTCGTCGCAGAAGGCTGAAGCCCGATCTTTTTCGCCAATGCTCTCATTGAGAAATTAGGATTTACAGATCTATACTCAAGTAGCTTTCGATTTAGAAGATTCTGAATGTTTTGTTGTGCATTTGTTGTTTCCATGGAGATAATATACACCCTAAGACCATTCGCATCACTCAAAAAGGTACAATCTGTACCAAAAACTGGTACACCATGAAAATATTACAGACAAACCTAGTTTAGTTCACTAATATCAGTGAACTATGCGCACACTGATTAGCTTTTTCATTCTAATGGGAATTAAAATATTCGCTCGAGTATTCTACAAATTTGAAGTTAATTGGATTAACTCAGAGCCAACCTTTGAAAAAGTTCGTCTCATCTCACTTTTAAATCATACATCTCTTTACGAGCCTCTTTATATGGGAGCTCTTCCCACTGCTTTTATTTGGAGACTTGCCAGAAAACTTGTTGCTCCTGGTGCGGATAAAACTCTTAATCGTCCTCTTGTTGGTCTTTTTTGGAAAATTATGAGCCCTGGGATGATTTCCATCACAAGAAGGCGTGATAAGTCTTGGGTCAAATTTATGGAAGCGATTCATAATCGTTCTGTAATAATTATTGCGGCTGAAGGGAGAATGAAAAGACCCACAGGGTTTGATCTAAATGGAAGAAAGATGACAGTTCGCTCTGGTGTTGCCGATATTATTCAAGAACTTCAAGAAGGTAATATCTTGATTGCTTATAGTGGTGGCCTTCATCATGTTCAAAAACCAGGAGATAAACTTCCAAAGCTATTTAAAACAATTAAGCTCAATATTGAAGTCCTAGACATAGAAACTTATAAGTCTAAATTTAATACGGAAGGAATTCAGTGGAAGCGAGATATTGTTAATGATTTTCAAGCTCGCCTAGAAACAAATTGTCCCCAGGCGGATAGTACACCTCTTACAAAAAGTGATGCTTAGTATTCTTGATTAAATATTTCGTATTGCTCAATATGGTATGAGTTATCAGCTCTAATAATTAATTGCTTACCATGAGACTCTTCCAAGCTCTCTAAAACCATAAAGTCTTCACTTGTAAGTTGAGCTGAAACTTCTGGGTGAGCAAAAACAGAGACTTTTGCACCTTTAGATTTTTTCATGGTCTTACCAATCTCTCTTAAAATTTCATAACAAACAGTTGTAACTGATTTTACTCTTCCTGACCCTTCACAATAAGGACAAGGCTCGGCCATTACTCTTGTTAAGGTATCTCTCGTTCTTTTTCTTGTCATCTCGACAAGTCCAAGTCCAGAGATTGGAAGTACATTTGTTTTAGATCTATCTTTTTTTAAGGCCTCTAGAAGGGCTTTAAATACGTCTTGTCTATGCTCTTCTTTTTCCATATCAATAAAATCGATAATGATTATACCACCACAGTTTCTTAGGCGAAGTTGGTAGACGATTTCTTTTACGGCTTCAAGATTTGTTTTTAAAATAGTGTCTTCAAGAGTTTTCTTTCCAACAAATTTTCCAGTATTAATATCAATTGAAACAAGTGCTTCTGTTTGATCGATATTTAGAGATCCGCCAGACTTTAAATATACTTTATTGCTTAGTGCTCTTTCAACTTCAATATCAATTCCATAATGTTCAAAGATAGGACTATCGCCATTATAAAGTTTTACCTTTCCTTTCATCTTAGGAAGATACTTTCCAGTAAATTTCTCAACTTGTTTCATAGAAGATTTTGTATCACAAACAATTGTATCAACATCTTCATCTGTTATATCTCTAAGTGCTCTTTGAATAAATGAAAGATCATTATAAACATCAAGAGGTGCTTTTGGTTTTTCAATTTTCTTTTGAACATCTTTCCAAATTTTTGAAAGAAGAACGTAGTCAGCTTTTAAAATTTTATGTGATTGTCCCTCAGCTACGGTTCTTGCAATAATCCCTTTTCCTTCTGGTCTAATGGATTCAAGAACTGTCTTTAATCTATCTCTTTCCGCATCACCTTCGATTCGTCTTGAGACACCGATATGTTCAATAAAGGGCATAAAAACAATATGTCTTCCGGCCAAAGTTATATGTCTTGTAACTCTTGGCCCTTTAGTGGAAATTGGCTCTTTAGCAATTTGGACGAGTATATGATCACCCTCTTTTAGAAAGTCTTGGATTCTCACATCCGGTCTATATTTCATATCGACCGTCTCTGAAAGAGATGAGAGTTCATCCGGAATTGTCTGAGCACCACTTTTAGCTAATTTCTCTCGAGTAGCCGCTTCTTTTTGCTCAATTCTTTTTGCCATCTCTCGCTGTTCTTCAAGTGTTGGAATATAAGCATCGTCAACATACAGAAATGCTGCTCTTTCCATTCCAATATCTACGAATGCTGATTGCATTCCAGGAAGAACTCTAAGAACTCTTCCCATGTAGATATTTCCAACAGTTGCTCTATTTTTATGTCCAGATGAACGTTCGATTAGGAAATCAAGAATTTCCCCATTTTCAATAAGTGCAACCCTACTCTCATTATGAGTCTGGTTGATAACTAGCTCTTTTGCCATGAATGTAACCTTATAAACTTTTTAAATTAAATACTTAGATAGGATAACTCTTCAAAGCATAAACGAAAAGACGAGGGTCATTAATGCCAGTGAAATCTATAATCTAGCGAAATATAAGGCTTCGTCGCCTCTTACTTGAGCTTTTAACTAAAGCTTCTTCTGCATCTTTCCGATCAGGTTTTGGGGGAATGTTTATGAAATATCATTTTTTAATTGTATTCAGCCTTGTTGCTGGTTTCGCTGTTGCGAACTCGCAAAAGCCTGTAAAAAAGGAAAACAAAAAATTAGCACAAGAATACTTGATGGTTAGAAACCATATAAAGCAAAAGCCAACTGATGCAAAGATCTATATTTTCAAGAAAGATATAAAAAAGAAGTATTATAAGAAACAAAATCTAAAGGTGGAACACTATGACCTTTACTAGAATTATAATTCTTTTTCTCCTTACATTAAACGTCTTTGCACAGTCTAAAAAAACGGCAATTGTTTTTATAGATCTAAATAATTCCTTTAATGAAGTTAAGGCCGCGAAGAAAGCAGCTGCTCTTAGAGGTGAAGAAATATATGTTTTCCCTACGACTGAAGCTGAAAAACCTTATAAAGCAGAGCAATTTAGAAAAAGTTTAAAGTCTTTAAATGATAAAGGTGTTGAGATCTCCTCACTAATAATGTCGGGACATCACACTTACAGCAACGGCTATTACGGAGAAGAGTATACTAATAAGCTTCATCCAAATGAAATTTCAGAAGAGCTTGCAAAATTTCCAAAACTTAGAAATTCTATTCGTTCATTTTTTGGAGCTGGTTGTCACTCATTAACAAAACCTCAAGCGCAAAGATGGGCAGAATACTTTGAAAACCTTGAAGTATGTGGTGGCTATATGAATATTGGACCTGGTAATCAAGCTGCTGCTGCTGGTCAGAACATCTTCGATTTCTTAGTTAAAGAAGATAAAGTTGCTAAGATCAATTCTGTTGACCAACTTTTAAAAACTGATATTTTTAAATATGGAAATATGACAGCAATTGCCACATTAGTTATTAGCAAAGAGAGTGGAGCGACTTATTGTAATATTGATGGTGAAGTTAGTAAGCTGACTAGCTGTTCGATTCAAGAAGATATGTTATCTGCAAAATTTTTGACATTAAGAGCTGCAACATTTGACTCTTATGTTCAAGAGACAAGCACTATGAAAAAAGCATATGGAAGCCTCAAAACGTCTCCAAGTTTTCAAGAAATTAAGCCGGGACTATTTAAAGTAAAAAGTTCAATATTACCAGAGGAGCTTGAGCAAGATACAATTGTTCTATTGGATGCTCTAGAGGATAATTGTCCAGACTCAGAGCTTTTAAATCAAATTACTTATAACGATGTTTACAGTCTTAGAGATACTGCAGCTGTTGTGAAAAATCATAAACTGTATTTTGAGCAAGCTTTTAAAGAGATTGAAGCTTTGGGAGTATATGCACCTAGAGAGGGGGCAAATCCATCTGAGTATCCTGTTTATTATAAAATGGCGCTTAAAGCTCTTAAAGAAGAGATGAAAAAATCTAAGAAGCTTTCCGAGGAACTAAAAGGAAGCTGGGGCGGATTTTGGAATTCAGTTTCCAGTGATCATCAAAAGAAAGTAAAAGCACAAGAGGATAAGTTCACTAAAGCTGAAGCCTTAAAAGGGATTATTTCTTTTATGAAAAAACAAGTGGTCGATCGTGAATGTCTTACTTATGAATGGACTCAGGATTACGCAGGGAAAAAGTCACAAGATTTAATCAAAGATATGATGACGAATAAAAATCACTGTGAAGGCTACTAACCTTCACAGTTTTTATAAAAAACTTACTTTTTTAATGAATCTCTAATTTCTCTTAGAAGAACAATGTCTTCAGGAGTTGGAGCTGGTTCAGCAGGAGCTTCTTCTTCTTTTTTCTTAGAAGCATTAATTCCCTTAACAACCATAAAAATAACAAATGCAATAATAATAAAATCAACAACTGTTTGAATAAAGACACCATATTTAATAACAGGTGCACTTGCAGCAGTTGCTTCCGCTAAAGTTGCATATGAAGTTTCTGAAAGATTAATAAATAATTTTGCAAAATCAACTCCACCTAAAGCTTTCCCAATTGGCGGCATTACAACATCTTTAACAAATGATGAAACGATTGCTTTAAAAGCAGCACCGATAATTAGACCTACGGCCATATCGATAACATTTCCTTTTACTGCAAACTCTTTAAATTCTTTTACCATACTCATATTTCTCTCCTATTGTTTGTAATAATTAAATAAATATACCAGCAATTGATGCTGTCATTAAGCCTGCCATCATACCACCAGCAAGACATTTCATTCCAAGCTTTGCAAGATCCCCTCTTCTTTCAGGAGCAATTGTTCCAATCCCACCAACTTGTATTGCAATTGAAGAAAAGTTTGCAAATCCACAAAGAGCATATGTTGCCATTGTAATTGCTCTTGGGCTCATTGTTTTTGCTTCAATCATTGTTTTTAAATCAAGGTATGCAACAAATTCGTTTAAAATAATTTTCTTTCCAAGAAGACTTCCAAAGTTTACACAATCTTCCCAAGGGATACCGATAATAAATGCTACTGGTGCAAATAACCATCCAGATAGTTTCTCAAGAGTTACACCCTCAATTCCGACAACACCTGTTACATAACCAAGCATTCCATTTACAAGTGCTATTAGAGCAATGAATGCTAAAAGCATTGCTCCGACATTTACTGCAAGCTTAAGTCCTTCACCAGCACCGGCTGCTGCTGCTTCGATAATATTTGAATAAGTTTTTTCAACTTTAAGTTTAACAACCCCAACAGTTTGTGATTGTTCAGTTTCAGGAATAAAAAGTTTAGCTAGAACAAGGGCAGCTGGAGCGGCCATAACCGAGGCTGCTAGTAAATGTCCAGCATCGATTCCAAATCCAACATATGCAGCTAATACACCACCTGCAACAGTGGCCATCCCACCAGTCATCATGGCTAAAAGTTCAGAGCGAGTCATATTATTAATATAAGGTTTAACAACTAAAGGTGCTTCTGTTTGACCTGCAAAAATATTTGCTGCACAAGAAAGAGACTCTGCTCCAGATGTTCCCATAATTTTAACCATTACTTTTGCTACAAAATTAATAACAATTTGCATGATTCCCATATGGTAAAGAATACTCATAAGAGCCGACATAAAAATAATTGTTGGAAGCACCATTGTTGCAAAAACAAATCCGACTTTAGAGAAATTAGTCAGGTCTCCAAAAACAAATTTAGATCCTTCGTTCGTATAATTTAAAATTCCAGTGAATAGCTCTCTTGCGAATTCAAAAATTTGTTGCCCCCAAGGAAGCTTTAAAATTAACAACCCAAGACAAACTTGAAGTAGAACTCCAGAAACAATTGTTTTCCATTTTATTGCTTTTCTATTTGAACTGAAAATAAATCCAATCAAAATCATACTAAACAAACCAACAACCGACATTAATCGTAAGCCAAAATCTTCCACTGTCCCTCCAAGTTATAATTGCGTGTAATCTAATTTAACTAAGAGTTTTTATGATAGTAAAGTTAAACAAGCAAGTATTTATACGTGAAGTGTCATTGTTGCACTGATAATGCAATTCACAGACTAATGAATGTAAGAATTAGCTAAAGTTTATTAGTAATTAAATGAAAAATTCAACTGATAAGGAGAAACAATTGGATTTAATTTTTGTTGAGTTTCTGATGAATGCCAAGATACTCTACGTGAAGTATCAAAGTTCTTTGTATCTCTTCTTAAAAAAGCCTCTTCCCTACCTGTCCCATAAATTGCTTCTCTAGACTTATTAGCCTGTGTATAAGCAACGATTGCAACTCCGGCAATAACACCAATTGAAGCTCCAACAAGAATATTTCTCGTATGCTCCTTCGGTTCTTCAACAAAAGAAAGAGTCGATAAACCAAGAACAGCACCAGCAAGTCCACCACCAACAACAATTAATAAGTCGTTTTTACTATCGTCCACCAAGCCTTGAACAGCATCATTTGATTGAGCAAAAACAGTTTGAGTTGTAAGAATCAAAGTAAGTAATGTTAATAGTAATTTATTTATATTTTTCATTTTTATCCTTTTTGTGCCGCACAATAGAAAATAATTACTTTATTGCAAGGGCGTCTAATTACTAATATAGTAATTTCTACTTTTAAATAATGCAAATAACATTTGCCAACTAATTTAGGTGTGAATATGCCAAATTTTTCAATGTACGAAATCATCGACAAGAAAAAACGCGGAAAAAAATTATCAAAAGAAGAGATTGACTGGGTTGTCCAGGGTCTCATGAAGAAGAAAATCGCTGACTATCAAATGACAGCATTTCTTATGGCCATCTTTCTTAAAGGAATGACGACCGAAGAGACTGCATATTTAACAGATGCAATGCTCTATTCTGGTAAAGTTTTAACCTTTGAGGGTCAAAACGTGGTTGATAAGCACTCTACTGGTGGAATTGGAGATAAAGCTTCATTTATTCTAGCGCCAATAGCTGCAGCATGTGGAGTAAAAGTTCCTATGATTGCTGGGCGTGGCCTTGGTTTTACTGGTGGAACTGTAGATAAGATTGAATCTGTTAAAGGATTTAAAACAAATCTTTCTCTTGAAGAGTTTCAAAAGCGCTTAAATAAAAAAGGGATTGTTCTTATTGGTCAAACCAAAGAAATTGCCCCTGCTGATGGACTTATTTATGCTTTAAGAGATGTTACTGCAACAATTGACTCCATCCCACTAATCACAGCTTCAATTATGTCTAAAAAACTTGCTGAGGGTGCTAATGGAATTGTTATGGACATAAAGTCTGGCTCTGGTGCTTTCATGGGAAGTATTAGTGATGCTAGAAAGTTAGCGAAAAGTATTATTGGTACTGCAAAACGTTTTGATAAAAAGTCAGTCGCTCTAATTACAAACATGGATCAACCTCTTGGGAATGCCGTTGGTAACTCACTGGAGATGATTGAGTCTGTTGAAGTTCTCAAAGGAAACGGTCCAAAAGATATTACAGAAATCTCACTTGCTCTTGCTGCAAGAATGATTCATATCGGTGGAGTTGAAAAAACTTATTCTGCAGCTCTAAAAAAAGCAAAAGAATCTGTCGCTAACGGTTCAGCTTTAAAGAAATTTAAAGAGATGATTAAAGACCAAGGCGGAGATACAAGTTTTATAACGAATTACGACAAGCTACCTATTGCAAAAGAAAGAACTGAAGTTCTTGCGCCTAAATCGGGATGGATTAAGTCGTTTAAGAATGATCAAATCGGTCTTTTATGCACAGAGATTGGTGGCGGAAGAAAAGTTAAGACAGATAAAATTGATTTTGGAGTTGGATTCTACTTTAACAAAAAACTTGGAGACAAAGTTTCCAAAGGCGATAGCATCTTTACGATCTATCACAACAAAAACCAAAAGAAAGAAGTTCAATACATTCAGGAAAGATTCTTAAAAGAAGTTGTAAAAATATCTGCGCAAAAAGTACAGAAGCCTAAGACAATTCACGAAGTGATTCAAGCGAAGGATGTAAAGTAATGAGTAGCGTATTAGATAAAATAAATGCAGCAAAAGAGTTTATCCAGTCTAAAACAGATATGGTTCCAGAAGTTGGAATTATTCTTGGCTCTGGTCTTGGTGTTTATGCTGATGAGATACAAAACAAAACAATTATTCCTTACGAAGATATTCCTGGGTTCTATAAAACAACAGTTGCTGGACATAAAGGTCAATTAATTATCGGTGAAGTTCACGGAGTAAAAGTTGCAGCAATGCAAGGGCGCTACCATACATATGAAGGTCACAATCTTGAAGACGTAGTACTACCAACAAGAGTATTAAAATTTCTAGGATGTAGCTCATTGATTTTAACAAATGCTGCTGGTGGGATTAATCCTGCGTACAAGCCAGGAGATCTTGTCCTTATAAAAGATCATATAAATATGACTGGCAGAAACCCACTTATCGGTCCAAATATCGATGAACTTGGTGAACGTTTTCCTGACATGACAAGAACATACAATCCAGCTCTTCAAGAGCTTACAATAAGTGCTGCGAAGTCTTTGGGCTTTGAGATAAAGACAGGTGTTTACTGTGGACTACTAGGTCCTACTTATGAAACTCCTGCTGAAATTCAAATGCTTAAAACAATCGGTGGCGATCTTGTAGGTATGAGTACTGTACCTGAGGCCATTGCTGGAAACCATATGGGACTTAAAGTTGCGGGGATTTCTTGTGTAACAAATCTTGCTGCCGGAATTGGTGGAGAAGAGTTAAAGCATGAAGATGTTAAAGAAGTTGCAAAAATCGCAATGAGTAAATTTTCAAATTTAGTATCTGCACTTGTTGATCAAATTGGAAAAAATAAATAATGTCTTCTAGGGAATTACTCGAAAATTTATCGTTTTGTGTTCTAGACCTTGAAACGACTGGTGGAAATCACACAACGGATCGTATCATTGAAATTGGTATGGTTAGAGTTGAAAATTTGCAACTTGGAGAAGAAAAAAACCTTCTCATTGATCCCAAAAAACCTATTCCAGAGTTTATCCAAAAGTTAACTTCAATCAAGCAAAAAGATGTAACTGGAAAACCACAAATTCATGAAGTGATAGATGAAGTCTTAGATTTTATAGGTGATGATATTATAGTTGCTCACAATACTTCATTTGATGTTCCCTTTTTGAACGGAGTTCTTGCAAGATTAGGAAGAGAACCTCTAACAAATAAAGTGATCTGTACCAATGTTATGACGAAACATATGATTCCAGATATTATGAATTCAAATTTAAATTATATGAGTCAGCTCTTTGAGATAAATCATTCAAACGCCCACAGAGCACATGATGATGCAAGAGCCACAGCAAAGCTTCTTTTAAAATTCCTAGAAAGCTTTATTCAAAAAGGAATTAAAAAAGTTAATCAACTTTACTATCCTAAAAACAAATTTGAGCTTGACCGAATTCACTACGAAAACAATACTGATCACAAAGTAATTATAAATAAAATATTAGAAAACAACTGCTCGATGTTAATTCTCCTAAAGGGTGAACGAGGCTTAATCCTTGGAACACTACCAATTGAGAATCCCAAAGAAGAGATTGAATTTATAAAGAAATTTCTTACGATGATCGACTGGGAAATACTTACAATTCGACTTATAAAACCAATCTTAGAGGGAATCTTTAGATTCAACAATCACTTTTCTAAGTATGATGAAACATTAAGAGAGAATGTTTTAGAATATCTTGAAAACAGATATGGTAAATCGACTGACACCCCGAAAGAATATTCAATCGCGCATCTAGATTTTATTGTGTCTCATCACTTAGTAAGAGAACAATTTGTCGTCTATTCTTTCCTAAATTTAAATACGAGCACAAAAGCTATTTTTAAATTTCCGGCTCAGAAAAAGAAAATGCTTACAAATTTAAAATCGTTGATTAACCGTTTTGAAAATAATCAAAAAGGTAGTCGTAGACATAATCTACATGCGGAAATAATTCCTATTGTTGAGTCTCTGTTAATCGCGAATAAAGACTCTGGAAAATATTTATCTTTAAGCCGTAAGATGGTGAAAGGTAGTGACTCGAGTGTTTTCAAGATATTAGATTCTTTTTCTAAAGAAAATGATACAAGCTATAACTTTCCAAACTCTTCTTTGTAAATAAGAGAAAGAGAACCAAGAGAATGCTTAAGTTGCATTTTCTCACCTTCAATTAAATGTTCTATTAGTTTTGATTTCGTAATATTATCAGACAATATTATTCGTTCATCGTATTTGAATTCGATACCATTGTAATTCTCAATAATATCAAGATTGATTCTTTTAATATTTTTTAACTCAACTAGATTTTGATGAGAAAAACTTGTTAACAACTCCCCTAGAAAAAAATAAAAAATCATAGAAAGAACATGAGAGTTAACAGGATATGACAATTTTTCTTTTTGAGAATAGTCATAATTGATTGTTATATTATTCTCAATTAGTCTAAAACGGATGAGCTCCATTGCTTGATAAAAACTATCTTTTCCATACGAGGTTAATCCGTGATTTTGATTATTGATTTTTGAGAAGCCAAGAAAGGTTTCTACTAACTTTTTACAACGCCCTACAGACTCTTTCATTTGATCAAACTTCTCATGAATTTCATCCGAGTAGTCATCCAACTCTAAAACATTTAAGGCCGCTAGAACTCCCGCTAAAGGATTATTCAATTCATGGGCAATAGAAGAGCTTACAATTCCCAACTCTTCAGAGGAAGGAGAATCGCTACTACCAAGAACTTCATTTACAGGAATAAAGTTTAAGTGAAGAAGATTATTTTCCGAATTTAAGATTTTTTGAACCTTATAGATATCGCTATCAATAGTAATTTGCTCATTAATTTTAAAACCGAAGCATTCCTTTGCTGATAAATTCAATTTAATAAACAAGTCATTATGAAGTACTAGGTTTTGATCTAGATCAAAGATAGCTAAGGGGATATCAAGCTTTGAAAACAAGTTATCAAGCTCTTTTACTCCTTGATTCTTTTCATCCTTTAAGCTTATTCTCTCAACAGCACTAGAGAATGCACCATAGATTGAAATTGCGGTACTAGTAGTACACTTATTAAAAGCAAGGATAAATAAATTTGAATCTATCACTAAGGGGTAGCAAATTTCTAATTCTTCATTTTTAATATCTTTTGGATGAATAAGAAAGAGATCAAAATTTACTTTCTTATTATAACTCTCAACAAAGTTCGCCAATGACTCTTTATCAATTAATTTGAACAATTCCAGCTCAAAGTCTTCGATGATTTTTTGGTCTTGTTCATTATACTCAAAAGTATTTAATTGTTTTGTTGAGCTATCCTTTTTTAAGGTTTTTAACGTATCTTTAAAGATTTTTGTCTCTCTAGCTTCAATTTCAATTTTTATCAGTTGGATATATGTATTAAATGACTTAGTAAATTCATCTAAATTCCCAAAAGTTTCAAGAGGTTTAAATCGACTCTCTTCTTCTTGAAACAATGACATATTTTTTTCTTTAAAGGAAAGATTGAAAGACATTTCAACTTCATTTCCATGAATTGTTATATAAACATCAAATGGAGAGAGCGTATTTTTTTCTTCTTCTCCTGTAATGGTGAATTTATTAGCGTTTAAAAAAGCTTGAATCGAATGAAAAAGCTCATTCTCTTTCGTCTTAAAGTTTGAATCAATTATAATTCTAAACTTCGAGAACCAACTCGAATTATTTTTCATGAAACATTTTCTCTGATTCTTCAACTAACGAGAAACCATCTACCCAATGTCCGTTGATCTTAACTCCCCAGTGAAGGTGTGGACCACTAACTCTACCTGTAGCCCCAGCAAGGCCAATTATATCCCTTTGGTTAATAATCATTCCTTCAGTAACTTTTATTTTTGATAGATGTCCATACATTGTATAGATATTTAATCCGTGATCAACAATAACAACATTTCCAGAAAAGAATAGATCTCCAACAAATACAACTTTCCCCTTATTCGATACAGGTATTGGTACACCAACAGCTGCTCTAAGATCATTGCCTAGGTGTTGAGATCGTTTTTTATTATTAAAAAGTCTCTTATTTCCATAATATGAAGTTATATAACTAGTCAGGGGTTTTCTAAACTTTTGATTAAAAAGAAAGTATGATGCTGAATTCAAATAAACTTTTTTTACTATTTGTTTTTCCTTAATTGCTCGAGCTAAATCTTTTTTGGAAAGAGAAACTCTCTTCTTATCAACATTTAACTTCTCACTTTTGTAAGGAAATCGTTTTACCGTAACATCTAAAACATTCGTATTTTGAAACTGACATTTATACGGTTTTAATTTAGAAAAATACGACTCGGCCATAAAAACATGAGCTTGTTTTTTTTCAACAAAGAAGGGAATAGATTTATTATTACAAATTAAAGAGTGCATCCCATCAGCGAGATTAATATCAAATTTAACAAATTTAACTTTTCCCGGTTGTAGAACAACTTTTTGCTCCGATTTTATTAGTGGCTCGGGAATAACAATTGTTTTCTTTTTTATTTCTGATTTATTTTGACTTGAAATCGGCTGAATGCCAGAACAAGATATTGAGAATATTAATATAGATAAAATCTTAAGCACGTTTCCCCCTATTACTTTTTTTCAACGACTCCCTGACCATCATAAAAGTGTATATTCAGCGGAGTTTGAGCTTTTATTTTATTAAATTTTTCTAGATTTGTAATAATATTCTTTTCACCATCATGAATCATCGTAAATCCTCGGGATAAGACTTTTGAGGGGTCTAAACCAGAGAGTTTCCCTTCAAGAAGGCTCATTCTCACAGACAAACCTTGTTGTTTTTTATCCACAGCGCCATTCATTCTTACGAGCAAATCATCTAAATATTGCTCTTTTTCATAGAATTGGATTAATTCATACTTTCTTGAACTTAACTCAAGACGACTCAGTTGGTCTTTCTTGCGATGTAAGTCCTCTTTAATTATATGAATCACATTCAAAGGGCTTAATCGTTTTAATTTTTTATCTATTTCAGAGTGTTTTATGTACAAAAGAGATTTTAATTTGTGGCCGATAAACTCCAATTTCTGAGAAAGGGCCATATGAGGCTCAGACAACATTTGCGCTGCTGCTGTTGGAGTTTCAACTCTTTTATCTGCAACAAAGTCACACAAAGTATAATCAACTTGATGACCTACTGCTGAAACAACAGGTATAGGACAATCAAATATATCTCGAACTAAATCCTCATTATTAAAAGACCATAGATCCTCTATTGCTCCTCCTCCTCTCGTAAAAATAATACAATCAAGCAGTTCAATCTGAAGAGCCTTAGAGAGTGCATCTCGAAGCGAGCGCGCACTATTGTCACCTTGAACAATAGCTGGGATAACTATTACCTCTCCCCAGAAAGATCTTCTTTTTAATACATTTAAAAAGTCTTGTAATGCTGCTCCTGATAAAGCAGTTATGACTCCAATTCGATCTGGAAAGCGAGGTATTTCTCTTTTAATACTTAAATCAAATAGCCCTTCGATTGTTAATTTCTTTTTTAATTTTTCAAACTCAAGAGCTAAGTTTCCTACTCCCGCTGGAAGTATTTTTTTTGCTAATAATTGAAATGTACCTTTTTTTTGATAAACACTTATTGGTCCACTGATAACAACTTGATCTCCATTTTTAGTTTGTTTTATGAAAGGATTTCTATAAGCGTCCATCTTAAATAAAGCAATTGATATGGAGCTTGAATTATCAGAGAGAGTAAAATACCAATGACCTGCACTCGAGTGACTTAAATTTGAGATCTCACCAGTTACAGTGACTCCCATAAAGCTTGTTTCTAAACTTTTCTTTATGCTTCCAACAAGGTCACTAACCGACTGGGCCTTAATACTCATTTTATCGTTTTAACATTTTTATAAATAGAAAAAGATTTTAAGTAGTTTATCGCTTGAAGTACTTGGTAGTCTTCTTTTGGATTATATTTTTTAAAAAGATCTTCTTTTTTTTCTTTTTTATTTTTCATTTTTGCGATTCTTTTTTTACGAGCCTCTTTTTTCTCTTTTAACCTTCGCGCTTTTTCATCTTTAGTTTCGATTGTCGCTGTTAGATGATTTCGAAGGTCTTTCTCTCTAATAAAGCCAGACTCTTTCTTATGCTCAGCCAACCAATTTGCTTCCACTGAGTCCATTTTGATATCAGGGATAATTCCAATCGCTTGAATCTTCTTATTAGACGGTGTCATATATTGAGCAATTGTTAACTTCACGCCATTTTCACTATCTATCTTAGCTACTGTTTGAACCGAACCTTTACCAAAGGTTTGACTTCCCATAATAAGAGCTCTTTTATGATCCTGTAACGCACCAGAAACAATCTCACTAGCAGAAGCACTAGAACCATTAACTAGAACGATAATTGGTGTCGATAAGTCTTTATATCCTGTCTTTTTTACGTAACGAATTTCTTTATTATTTGGATCTCTTGACTCAGTAGACACAACAACTCCATCTTTTAAAAAGATAGAAGAGATATCTACAGCCTGATCTAGTAGGCCACCAGGGTTTGATCTTAGGTCTAAAACTATTCCTTTAACTCCCCCTTTTTTCTTAGCTTTCTTTTTTAGCTTTTTTAAAGCTTGAATTATATAATCAGCAGATTTTCTTTGGAACTGAGTTAAACGAACCCATGCGTAGTTGTCCATTACTAGCTCTGACTTAACTGGCTTTACCTGAATCTTCTTTCTAGTTAGAGTAAAGCTCTTAATTCCTTTCACACCTTCTCTGACAATACCCAAGTGGATTTTAGTCCCGGTCTCACCTTTCATCCGGTCAGTTGCCTCGTCCAAAGTCATTCCTAAAATTGATTCATGATTTATCTCAACAATTTTATCTTTTGATTTAATTCCAGCTTCATATGCCGGCGTATCATCAATAGGCGTTACAACATATACAACTCCATCTTTCTGAGTAACTTCGATTCCAAGTCCCCCGAATTCTCCGTCAGTATCGTTTTGCATTTTTTTAAAGAATTCCTTATTTAAAAATGCTGAGTGTGGATCAAGTGTATCCATCATCCCCTTAAGAGCACCTTCAATAAGCTTGTTTGTATCGACTTTTCTATAATATTGATTTTCAATTAAATAAAGAACCTTGTTAAAAAGCTCTAATTCTTCAAAACGTGATTTCTTTTTTGAATCTTTAGCTGTAGCAACAGCGCTAAACATAATTGTTAAAACAATTATTGAAGCAAGCGTTTTCATATTTATCCTTTTATATTTTCTTTAATAATTTTAATGTATTTTGAGCTTTATTTTTCTTTCTAATCTCATAGTACAGTGATTTTGTTAAACCAGGATCAACATTGGCATAACCAATAACTCCTGACTTATCTATAAGATCACCCTTCTTTACTTTTATATTAATATCACCAAGAATAACTGATCTCACATCTTTTCCATGATCAATCATTATAACTTTCCCATAGCTTGCTAGTTCACCAGAGTAAACGATTTGACCACTCTTAGAGCTCTTAATCGGTGTAACCTTATTATATTTATAAGTAACACCTTTCGATGATCCCTTTCGACTAATATAACTCGAGATCGGGTTAGAGAACTTCATCTTTATTTTCACATTAGAGCGAGAGACTTTTTTAATTGTTTTTTTCTTCACTCGTATTCTTGCAACAGCTAACTCTAGCTTTTCTTCTAATCCATTTTTGTTATCTAACTTTGTTATATATGACTGCCCTAGATTTTTCTTTTTATTCTCTAAATCAACAATTAACTGATACAGAGTCTCTTCATTTACTCGTACATTCTTTAATTTTTCTTCGTACTCATTAATTGCAACAAGAAGTTCTTGAGACTTTGATTGAGACTGTTTTAGTTTCGAAAGCTTTGATTGAAGTATTTTTAAATAGATCTTTCTTTTTAAAAGTTCATCAGAGTTATACTCGTCAACAGTATTAAGCAGGTAATGATTAAGAATCTTCTTACTAGACTTAAAAGATGTTGAGATATCTAAAGCCGAAGCAGAAAGATCATTTCGAAGCTGAACAATTTTTTGATCTAAGCTTTTTAATAATCTCGTTTTATCCATATAGGTTTCATTGGTCTTTCCAAGCTTCTTTTCAAGACTTTTAATCTGAGCACCAATCTTTGATACCTCAGCTGACTGTCTAGAAATTTTATCTTTTAGCTTACTAATATTTGCACTCTTAGCATTAAGAGAAAGACTTAAGATCGTAAATGTTAAGAAAAGAATTTTTTTCATTAAATAAGTTTTTTGAATTCAACCTTTGAAGAAAATATAAAAAATGAGACCGCAAATACTGCAAGAACGTAGAATATTTCGTACATCCCCACTTTTGGATAAATATATAGATTTATCCCATAGGCACTTAAACTTAAAAAGCTTAAACCAAAAGCAAATATTTTCGTATCAACTTTTCTCTTTCTTTGAAATTTTTCAATTAAGAATGAATAATTTTTTAAGTATTTAGCAAAACTAATACAACTTGCAAGCCACAAGAAAGATAAGACTAAAATAATATACTTATCTCCCCACCTGTGAAGAAGCATGCTTGGAGAATTCTTCGATTGCTTAATTGTCTTTGGTTTTTTTATTTTTGAAATTGTTACTGATTCACTTCCAACTAATCGAGTTAAGTACTCTCTAACTAGGCTTTGAGATCGAGACTGAATTGCATTAGATAATTCAATTGTCACACTAGAATAATTAATTCCAGCAAGACTTTCTAGAACATCACTTTTTAACTCTGCTTGTAATGTCCCAAGCTCCTTTGTTACCTCAAGTGCTTTTTTAACTCTTACGGCCTTAACACCCGGAAGCTTTCTCATCTTTCTTGCAATTCCTGAAAGATTAGAATCATTTGAAATAAGAGCATTAAAATATGGCCTTGCGATTGATTTATTATTCACAGAGAAAAACTTTTTTACTTTTTTTCTATTGTGAGTAACTGAAACAAGAGCAATTGTGAAAACAACAAAGAGTATTCCACTAACTTTAAAATTTGAAAGTGCTTTGAAGAAATGATTTAAATAAAACATGCATGCCCCGAATAAACTAAATTTCCAGCATCCAAGTGAACGATTTTTCCAGGAAACTGTTTAACTAGGTCTCTATTATGTGAGGCCCAGATAATTGTTAGGTTTTTACGAACATTGTAAAAGTTTAAAACTTCAAATAATTTTATAGCACTCTCCTTATCTAGAGCTGCTGTTGGTTCATCTGCAAGAAGTACTTGTGGCTTTGCTAACAAAGCTCTTACCATTGCTACTTTTTGCTTTAAACCGCCATTAGCATCTTTGATCTTAGTTTTTAAATTATCGCTAAAGTTTAATACTCTAACTAATTCAGCCATATCATGATGAAATTCATTTTTGTTTTTATAGATTTTAGGATCATAACTAACCCAAAGGTTTTCTTCGCAAGATTTATTTTCCATAAGCTTTAAATCTTGAAAAACTTGAGCAACAAATAGGTCCTTAGAACGAGACCTTATGCACTTTCCCTCTTTAGGTTTAATGTCTTCAGCTAAAAGGTTTAGCAGAGTAGATTTTCCTGCCCCCGACTTTCCAGTGATAAAAAGTATTTCTCCTGGGTTCACAGTGAGATTAACATTTTTCAATGCTCTTATTTTGCCAAAGCTAATTGACACTGAATCAATATGAAATACGTATGGAGCCTTTAACTGGCTAGAATTACTACGTTTGAGTAATGTTTTTTCTATCATTTGACCTTCCGAAGTCCATTTCAGTTAAAAATAACCGGCAGATCCATCTGCTATTATATTTTAACGCTTTTTGGCGTCCAAAGTAAAGTACTCTATATAATGGAAGTGATAGTACCTGTTGCTTTTAGTCAGGGAATATGCTTAGAGAGTCGCTGAATAACTTTATCTACGGCTGTTCTCTGTAAAAAGTGTGGAAGATTATACATAAATGTAAGTTGGCCCTTATACACTTTTCTTTTTTTATCAGAAATCTCATTATTGATTAGTGAGTAAAGAGAATCTACATCAACACTTTCAAGTTGCCCTGCTGCAACTCCATAGAAAGCTCCTAGTATTTTAAATAATAAAGAGTGGTGAATAGATTTTGTATAAATACTTTTTAAGCTTTTTTCATATATTTTAGTATTCGCTCTTTGGGATGATCCACTACCGTAAAAGTCATACATCACTCCCATTGCTGCACTAGCGTAGAATGCATCTAGCTTTGAAACTCCTTGCTTGTGTAAGTATCTACTAAGGTATGCCATCATCCAAAAATGATATGCTTTACCAAAGACGCAAGAATTTTTTTTAAATAAAGGAAGTGAAAACAAGTTTTCACCTGTTATTTTTGTAGAATCAAAAGCATGCATTAAATTTGAAAATTCATAAATCTGAGAAAAAGAAAAAGCCGTTTTCTCACTAACCAAATTTATTGAATACCCTTCAAGAGAAGCTCCTCGAGTTGAGTATGTTGCGAGTATATCCCAAGCTAGATCATCAGCTCTATTTTTATCTTTAATAACGGAACTAGCCTTGCTTACGAGTAAATCTTTTACATTTCCACGTTTATAAATATAATTTCCCTCTTTTGCCTTTGGAATGAGTTCACTATTAACTCGATATAAAGTTTCCACAATTTCAGGAGAAGTTAAGGTTGATCTTACAATATTTGGTAATGTTAAGCTTGTAACCCCAGCTCCTTCATAAGGACGGATTTGTTGCCTATCAATCAGTTTTACAATTTTTTTTAAATTCTTCTTACAGGTCGATACATTTTTTCCTATCAATCTTCTACAGTAGTAGCCTGAAAATAAAGCTAAAAAACCAAATTCTTCTTTTTTATAATTTCTAAAAGAGGTTTTTATTAACTTTTCATCAAAACGTTTTTTCTCTGACTCTTCACTTTTAACTAGATTTTTTAGAGCTGTACTATAATTTTTTTGATAATTTTTAAACCTCTCGTCAATACCGTAGCCATAGTCCATATATTTCCATGCGAATGACTGATAGTTTTTTTCATAGATATTTTTTTTTCTTAATCCAATTCCGTTGTAGCTAACGTATAAAGCATTAAATACTTCATTGGCATGATCGTGAATATAGTTTCCGACATCATTACAATCTTTTTGAAACTGATTTGCATGAGTTATATTTGGAAGAGTAATAAGAAATAAAAGACTTAAGAATTTATACATCTATAAATTATATTCGTATCTGAGTTGCTCGTCTCTATGGAAAAAGAAGCCTTTCCTGACTAAATGGCTCCCTCTCTTTCAAGGAGTTCATAGGCTGACTGGCTGCAATAAACATTTGGAACAAAGTTATACACGCTTTGAAGGTTTGAGATAATTGAATTAGGTACATCTACAAGTAAGCTCAAGTCTCCATTATCCATTAATATCTTTGCTGGATCTCTTTCAAGCATAATATTGGGTGAATTTTGTTTTTTTATTATTTGTTTTTTAGATCTTACGAAGATGATATTTTTTTTAGGTATATCCTCAACGATCCAATCCTTTTGAGTCCCTTTCGCTTTTAGAATACTTCTAATCTCTGAAACTTTATCGTGAGCTTTTTTTCTAATCTTTGCATCCATCTGCTCATCATCTTGAGATAAAATCCTTTGATTAAACTCTGGAAGTTTTATCGTTCGTGGAGACTTTTCAAATAGAATACATTCAGCTATTTCTTTCATTCGAATTTCTTTATCAAAAAATCCTTCTGAGAATAAACGGTGAACAAGAGTCATAAAGTATTGATCATTAAACTGATAGAATGCCACTGGATCATTTTTCACCATATCTAATAACTTAGAGTACGTATAAATCTGCCCCTTCTCTAGTAGATAAAAAGTTAACTCTTCAGCTAAAGCATCGTATTTTGCCCCCCTAGCTGAACGAACAACTTGAGAGTACCAAGCGAATCTTGCATTTAAAAAATCTTCAGCACAGTGAAGAGCATTATGTTTAATTGCAAAAACTCTGCTTCCACCACTCTCTACCATTGTAAAGTGATGAAGAAGATAATCTCTATCATAAGCTCCATACTTTAAACCAGTATAGTGAGCATCTCTGAGAAGGTAGTCCATTCTATCGCAATCAATTTCAGAGTGAAGAATTTGATTGGCCAAAGTACTTGGAGAAACTCCCTTTACAAGATCTGAGATCATTTGAGGGTCAATATCATATTTTTTAAGAGTATGAGTTATCCCATTTTCATAGTCTGTATTTTTAATTATAAAAGAGCCAAGGTGTTCGTGATCATCAGGATGACCTTTAGAACCTTTAGCATTTGTTGTTTCACCAAATCTAATATAAGCCATCTCTGTTGTATGAGAGAACATAAAAGTTCCAAGGTCATGCAAAAGAGCTGCAAGCCTTATACTTTGATGATAAATTTTTTCATCGCTTTTACATTCTGTATTAAAAAGATCCTCATCACTCACTGAAACTCTTATTGATTCCAAGATACAGTGGGCATTATTCATAACACCAATTGAGTGGCCATACCTAGAGTGTTCAGCTCCAGGAAAAGTATAGCAAGAGAATCCGATTTGTTTAATCCAGCGGAGTCTTTGATAAAAAGGAGTGTGGATGATTTCCCATTCAAGTTCAGTCAAATGAATGAAGCCATAAAGGGCGTCGAATATTATTCGGTTATTTTTTGATATTTTTTTTGCGTCCATGCTTTTTCCAAAAAAAAACACCGAGTCAGTGCCCGGTGTTTTATCTTAATAATTTAATTTCTTATTGAAGAGTTTTTCTTTTTCTCTTCGCAGGCTTAAGAGTTTGAAGAACTGTGCTAATTAGCATTGAAGCTTCTGCTCTAAGTTTGTTTTCATGAATATAGCTGTAGAAAGTTTCTACTTCTTCGCTTGCTTTAAAGCTTTTGATCGCTGCAGCGACTTCACTACTTACTTTTTTTGTTTTACCTTTTTTTGCTGTTCTTGCCATTATTTTCTCCCTGAGAGATATTCTACGTTTTCGATTTCAATACATCAATATTTTTTATTCAGCCTTTGGATGCACTAGCCCATAGCTGTGAAGCTTATTATAAAGAGTCTTAACAGTGATCCCAAGAACTTTAGCAGCTCTTGTTTTATTACCATCCAGGTGCTCAAGCGTTCTACAGATGTGCTTTCTTTCTAAGTCATGAAGTGTCATTTCAGTAAAAGTTTCAACAACTACTTCTTGCTCTTTTAGTTCAACAATAAGGTTTGGAAGATCTGAACCTTCAACATACTTTCCTTCTGCAAGGATATAAGTTCTTTCCATGATATTTCTTAGCTCTTGAATATTTCCTGGCCAGTTATACCCAACTAGTCTTTCAACTGCTTCGCTTGTTAGGATTTTAAAGTCTTCCGTTTTCTTTCCTAAATTTAAGAAGTACTCAGCTAATACTTTAATATCATCTTGTCTTTCAGAAAGTGAAGGCATGTTAACACCTACGATATTAAGTCTATAAAGAAGGTCTTCTCTAAAAGTTCCTTCTTCTACTGCTGTTTCAATTAAAGAGTTTGTTAAAGAGATTACTCTTACGTTAATTGCTTGAGGGATATTTGAATCTGTATTGTAGATTTCCCCAGATATTAAAGCTCTTAATAGTTTAGATTGAATTGAAGTTGGAAGTTGCTCAACATTATCAAGAATTACAGTTCCACCGTTTGCTCTTTGTAAAACACCTGCTCTTTGAGTTGTTCCAAATAGTTCATTTTCAATTTGCCCTTCCGCTATTGAAGAACAGTGAACAGTAATACACTCAGCTGCTTTTCTATCTGAAAGAGAGTGGATTTTCTTTGCTAATTGCTTCTTACCTGTTCCAGATTCACCTTGAATAAATACTGGGAAGTCTTCCGCTGCAACTCTTTTCGCGATATTTAAAACATCAGTAATTTGATTTGAGTGACCAATAATTTCAATTTTTGACTTTGATCCTCTATTGGCCTTAAGAACTGGGCCTCTATTTTTTAATTCTTCTTCTTTTTCTAGAATTCTTTGCTCTAATTCTTTGTTTAAGTTTTTAGCAATTAGATACATTCTCATATTTTTTATCGCTGCTTCAAGATGGCTTAGAGTTTCATTAACTAGAGCAACATCTTCATCACCAAATCTTCTATCTTCATTACTTGATTGTACGTGAATTGTACCAATGATTAGATCCCCACAGATTACTGGAACACAAACTTCACATTCAACAGCTTCGTCTCTTTTTGTGTTAGCTAACATTGGATCTCTTTTTGAGTTTGAGTAGTAAGCCTTTTTTGTTCTAGCAACATATCCAGAAAGACCTTGTCCTTTAGGGTAGATCATTCCTTTTTTAACTAGCTTTCCGTCTTGAGCTCTAAGCTCTGTAGATCCATCAGTGTTTGCACTAAATAATTGTACTTTATACTCTCCAAATTGCTCAGCAACAAATTCTGAAATCTTAGAGAAGAAAACTCCCTCATCTAGGTTTGTTAAAAGAACTGTTGAAAGTGTTGATACTTTGTTTAGGTCTAGTGCTCTCATCTGTTAATCTCCTTTTCACTTATATTAAAAACTGTAAAATATTTATGCGATGCGTAACTTCAAAAAGTATAACATTGTATGAAAATTTTACAAGATTAAAGTGCTCAGGTACTTTAACTTTGTGAGTCAATCCCTTTGTTTTCGGTTAGTTAGACCATCTAGGTGTAAAGATTTTTCCATAGTTGGAACTAACCTTCTTAATAATTTCACCCTCGACGTTCATTATGTAGATATTTTGTATAGCTTTTTTACGATTTATGACCTTTTGAGAGCTAAATACGATGAATTGCCCATCTGGAGAGAAATTGGCCTCTTCGTTAGAGCCAAAGTTCTTAGTAAGTCTCACAAGGTTTTGCCCATTACTATCTATTTTATAGATATCAAACTTATCATCTACCCAAGAGGAAAAAGTGATCTGTGAACCGTCAGGAGAGAATTTTGGAGCGGCATTAAACTTTCCAACATAGCTGATTCTCTTTACACTCTTCTCTACACCCGTTGGATCTAGAGTATAGATCATTGCTCTTCCACTTCTGCCAGAAAGGAAAGTTAAAAGGTTTCCATCTTTATTAATATGAGGATCAACATCATCTAAGAAGTGACTTGTTATCTTAGTTCTCTTTTTAGTTTTTAAGTTAATCTTGTAGATATCTGCATTTTTTGTATGTGTCAGAGTGAGGAAGATATCCTTTCCATCTGCACTAAAGACAGCTCCAGAGTTCATCCCATCAACTTCAGAGATGAGAGTTGTCTTTTTAGTTTTAAGATCAAGAAGATATAAGTTTATATTTTTAACTTTTATGACAGCTCCCCTAGATGATCTTTTCCATTTATTCTCAATTGCTGAATATAAAATTTTTGAATTATCTGGAGAGATGGCAGGAGAGATAATCATTGAGTTTGTATAAGTTAAACGCTGTTTCCTTCGACCATCAAAATCCATTATATAAAGTTCTTTTCGAATTTCTTTTCTAGTACTAACTCTATCTGAAACAAAAACAATCTTACTTAGAAAAATTGATTTTTCTCCTGCTATTGCTTCATATATCTTATTGGAAACCGTATGAGCTGTAGTAATAATATTTCTAGCATCTACAGGCACATTAAAAGAAGAGCTTCTTACTGAGTTCATATTATTGATAACTTCAACAGATACGGAATTAAACGACTTAAACTCTAATTTAATATTGTAAGTGGGCTTGCCATCACTAGGTTTTTCTAGAGAGAATTTATGCTTGTAAAACGAGAAGTCTGACTTAAGTATCTCACCAATCTCTTTAATTTCTTGAAATATTTTAGGTGAAGCTTTAAAACTTACTTTTGGTTTTGCGATAATTAAGGAATCTTTCTCTATCTCAGCCTCTCCCACTGCAACAACTGTTAAGCTATCCTGTGCTTGAGCTTGAAAGAGCATCATCATCATCAATAATATTATCTTCATCTTATTCCTTATTTATAGAGGGAAACCTAGTACGGCCTCTCCAGCTGCAAGCTTGGATATAATCTCACCATCTGGCTTGGGTAATATGGAGACAGATTCAACTGCTGCTAAAGCACGTTGATCAAACTCTGAGACTCCACTTGATTCATATATTTTTTTATCTAAAATTTTTCCGTTTGCTGCAATATAAATTCGAATTCGACATTTTAAATTTTTCTCAATTAAGTAACTAGGAAGTTTCCAGTGCGGACGAACTAAATTTGAGAGATTTTGAACATATTGATTAAATTTTGAGCTGGCCTCAGATGAATTATCACCAACAAGGCTAGAGCCAGAGCTTACGTGATTCCCCTCAAGGATTAATTTATTTAAAAGCTCTCTTTGTTTTTGGTTAATTTTACCTTTCGAATTCTTTTTATTCTTATTTTTTTTCTTAAGCTTCCTAATTTCTTTTTTACTTAAATTAGAAAGAAGGTTTTTTAAGTTGATTTTCTTTTTGGCTTTCTTTATTACAACATCACCAGGCTTAATCACATCTTCAGCTTCTTTTTTAGAAACCTCAGCTTTTACTTCTTTTGCCACTGGTGCAACTTTCATTTTTTTAAGCTCTTGAACTGTGAATTTTGGCATGGCCACAATATCAACTCGCACGCTTGATTGGATAAGCTTTAAGTTTTTTGGAACTTCATCTTTTCGAAATAGATCTAATTTAAGAACTGTATTTAAAGTAAAAATAAAAAGTAAGATCCCTGCATGAAAAATAACAGCAAGACTTAGATACTTATTAAATTTATCTTCTACTCCAAAGGAGCTTTTACCTATCATTATTTCTTTTCTATCTCCGTAACGAGTGCAATATTGGTAATTCCACTGTTCTTTAGTTTTGAAACAAGTTTTGCTATTTTTCCATACTCTAAAGAGTAATCAGCTCTTAAATAAAGAACTTCTGTTTTAAACTCTTTAAACTGAGATAGAATAAACTGAGAGATTTCACTCTCAACATATTTAATATCACCTAAGAATAATTCACCAGCGGGGCTAACTGATAAAATCACCTGCTTTTGAGTTAGTTTTAAATTGTTAACTTTTTTTGTTTTTGGAAGCTTTAAATTGATTCCACTGAACATTAAAGGTGCACTAATCATAAAGATAACAAGTAAAACAAGCATGACATCTACTAAAGGAGTCACATTTATCTCAGAGATAGGTCCTTTCTTTTTATTAAGCTTGAATCCCATATTATTCCTGCTCTTGTTTAGTTACAACTTCTGAGTTCAGAGTATCCCTTTCAATCATATTCAAAAAGTCTTGACCGAAAGATTCCATTTGATTATTTAGTTTTAAGATTTTATTTGTATAAATATTAAAAAACCAATTCGCAGGTATTGCTGCGGCTAGGCCTACGGCAGTTGCAACAAGTGCCTCTGCAATCCCAGGAGCAACAGCTTCAATACTTCCGCCACCAGATGCAAGGCCTGTAAATGAGTCAATTATTCCCCAAACTGTTCCGAATAAACCGATAAAAGGTGCAACAGAACTAACACTCGCTAATGTTTCTAATCTTGTATCAAGCTTTTCATTAGATAGGCTTGCTCCTTGAGTCAGACTTCTCTCAATTGCTTCAATTCCATACTCTCGAACATAGCTTTGAGACTTCTCTTCCTGACCCGTCGTCTTAAGTTTATCTTTAATTTTATTAAGCTCAACATAACCTTTCTCGAACATTAAACTTAATGAAGAATTTTCATATTTATTCGCTTGCTCATAAATATCCTCTAAACTCGAGGACGCTTGATAAAACTCCCAAAATTTTTCATTCTCTTCTTCAAATTTCTTAAATGTTTTTTTCTTTTGAAAAATAATTGCCCAAGATACTATTGAGGCTAAGATTAAAAGTAATAAAACAATCTTTACGACAATTCCAGAATTTAGAAGTATCAGTAGTATATTCATTTCACCGTGCATAAGAACTCCATTGTGTTTAAGAATTATATTATCCTAGCCTTCTAATTTAACGTCAACGTGAACAGATTTTCGTTTATAGTAATAGACTATTCCAATCAGCCAAACTCCAATAATACCAGTCAGAGGAAGTTTAGTATTATAAATGTAAACTGCATGGGCATTCTCCCATACAAGATCAAAACCAAATAGTGACGCTAGTGGCCCTATTAAAAGAGTCGAGTACAAAATGATATTCATAATATTTCTTTTTTCCGAAAATAAAAGAATCAATAAAGTTAGAAAATGAAGAATAATTATAAATAAAAATTTATCAATATAAGGAAGGGTCATTTTAGTGAAAGCAAGAAATATAACTAATAAGGAAGCTATTAGTAACGAATTTTTCTTTTTAGAAAATTGTTTTACATTTCTCAACAAAATATTAATTACTAAAAAATCAATTATAAAAAATAAAATAGATCCCAGGTATGAAAAATAAACGTAATCTAACGATTTAGGATTAAAGGTTATACCATTTCCAAACTGTAATAAAATAGCGAAGAAGCAAGTTGCAAGAAATAGTATCATTACAAAAGCGGACCTACTCGGTTTCCAAAGATCCGTTTTCAAAATTGTTAGAAGGTCTGTAACAAGGTAGTTATTAAGTTTTAAAAATTTTATAATTATTACAAACGCTAATAACTTTGAACTAATTATAAGCTCCCAGGCATTTGTAAAAAGCCAGTTTTCAATAATATGCATGTCATGGTCTATTAGAAAATGAAAGAATGTAACAGTTGAAACAAGACTTAAGTGAATTAAAAAAAATAGAATTGAGAATCCTAAATAGTAAGAAAGTATTTTTCTCATTCCTAGTGAAAAAGAAAAGTTTGATTGTGCATAGCTCATTTAGATTATTTTCTTTTTAGGGCTTATCCACTTAATTTGTAACTCTGGTGATGGATAAATTTTATTATAATCTTTATACAATAAATTATCTTTTACTAACTCATCTATCTTATTAAGCATCTTTAAATAAATACTCCACAAAGCAGGATCCGCTTTTAGAACAGAGTCCATCTGTTTCGTAACTTTATACTGTTGCTGAAAACTAAATCCATCTTTAAAAAGGATTCGAGTGTAATCTTTTAATAAGTTATCCAACTTTTTTTTGTTAAATTTAGACGCCTTAAAATTTTGCCCAAGAAACCCCAGATCTTCTTTAATGTTTTCTTTAAAATAGCCCATATCTATTCGATACATATCCTCTAAAAAGAGGAGTGATATATCAACCTTTGTAAGGTCAAGAGTTCTCATAAATGGCAGAGAAATAATAAAGAAGTACTCTCCTTTATCCCCCGGTAGAGCTGCATGTGTTAAATTTGGAGTATTAACAATTAAAATTTTAATTTTTCTATGATAATAACCAATCTTTTCCAATAGTCTTCTAAAAGCTGTCGCTATTCCATACTGAGGCTTTGAAAAATCCCATTGAAGAGTTTGTGCATTTTTAACAAGCCAATATTCGGAAAAGAAACTCCAGAATCGATCACCATCAGGGTAATTATATTTTTTAAGTTCTAGCTGGCTTCTAATTTTTTTAATCTTTTGTATATCTTTTGTTTTCTTCTTTTTATGTTTTACAAGTCCATCTTTTTTTAAAACATTTTTAATATTTGAGTAATCCATTAAACTCTGCTCTTTCTCCTCTGGCAGAAGTTTGACCTTAGGTGATTTGCCAAGAGTCTTAGATAGTTCTCGTACCTCTTGAGAAAAAGAAATAGAACTTACTAGAATTAACAGAATTATTAAAAGTTTCATTTAACTTTTGACTCCTCAAGAACATATTGATCGCTCAAACGTCCCCAGTAATACATATCTGTAAGATCTAGATTTAAATTTAAATAGAATTTTGGAAACTCTTCTTGAAAACACAAAGGTCTTTTATTACTTAAAAATTGCGATTCAATAAAACCTTTATCATCTCCTACCCTAGCAACAACCCATCCCTTTGGAGGTTCAGACTCAGAGTCTTCTAAAATTTTAACCGGATAGGCGCACTGAATAGTAGTTAAGCTTGAGCTTGAGCGGCTTGGATTTTTATGCAAATGACCAAGAAACTGATTAAAGTACAGTTTTCCTACAACTTTTTCTGAAGCTGATACCTGAGACAAAGTCAGTAATAATAAAAGGGCTAGTTTTAAACTTTCCATCTAAACTGTATTGTCTCCCAGTTATGACATTGAGGACATCTCCAAAAGATTGCATCAGAGTCATAACCACATTGCGAGCAAAAATGCCTCGTCAAAGTATTATTAAGAGAACTAAGTAGCGTTTTTGTTTGCACAAGAGCTTCTTGTTCTTTTTGTACATCAATTAATAGCTTTATATATTCAACCTTAAGAACATCTCCACCAGTTGGATTATTCTCCATCCAGCGAGATAATAAGTCATAAGCATCTTTCGTTCTGCTTTCAGCCTTTAATAGTCTTACCTGAGATAGAATAATTGAGGGTGAATTTTCCTTAGACCAATCATCATAGTTTAAAAAGTATTTTCTAAGAACTTCAAGACGGCCATTGAATTCATCGTCGTCTACCTTAGCTGATTTTTCATCTAGAGATATAAAAATAAAAGACGCATACATTGGATGCTCTTTTATAAGCTCTATTAAAAGTGACTTCGCATCTTCCATTTGATTTTGAACAATAAAAAGTTTTAGCTTTAAAATTTTTGCAGACACAGATGGAGCAAACCGAAACGCATCATCTAAATCTTCAGAACAAGACTTAAAGTCCTTATTTTCAAAGTGTAATTTTGCTTTTTCAACAAGGATATGTGAGATTGTCTCACTTTGATTTTCGTGACCAACCTTAGAAAGCATAATTCTATAGTTATACGCTAGGTCCCACTCTCCAATATCTTCATAGATTCGGCAAAGAGATTGAATTACTTCATATTGGTCTCTATTGATTTTCAAAACATCTTTATATGTTTCTATCGCTTTATCTATAAAGCCGCCCTTATCAAAATCCACAGCTAGCTCTTTTAAAGCCTTCAATCGGCTGGCTTCACTTATGTTTTCTCGGGCTATTAATGATCTGTGTATACTAATGGCTTTATCTATTTCACCATTAGATCGAAATAAACCACCAAGAGCAAAATACGTATCAAGGGTTTCTCGATTAAGATCCACTGCATTCAAGAATTCCTTGATCGCTAAGTCTTTGTCTCCAGAAATCAAATATTGAGTAGCATTTAGGAAAATTTTTGATTGAGCCTCAAAGATGCTATCTCTATATTTTTTCGAGAGTTTTACACCATGCTCTTTTTCGATAATATAGTGATAAAGAAGAACAATTGTAATTACAATCGCAATGATTGCTAACAAGTGCTCTTTAATAAAAGTTGTAGCTGTTAAAAAATCCAATATTCTTCCTATGGATTAAATATCATTAATGGGATTGCGTTATTTTTAATTCTAAATCCTAAATCTTCAACTGATTCCTCAAGACCTTGAATCATATCAAGAATGCTTGAATCCTTTTTGATTTTAATAACTTTCAACCCAAATTTTTCTTTTAATTTTAATTCTTTATGAATTGAACGAGCGGCTTTATATAAACCACCCAGCTCATCGACAAGTCCTCTCTCCATAGCTCCTTGCCCTGAAAAGATTTGCCCTTGAGCATATTTACGAAGTCCATCGAGACCACCAACAATTTTTTTCTCTCTAACTTTATAAATATCCATTATGAACTGTTCATGAACATTTGCTGTCATCTCAGTAAGAAGAAGTCTCTCTTCATCTGTCATTTTTCTTGCAGCATTCCCGATGTCTTTATACTTACCAGCTTTAATAACTTCGGGGTTAACTTTTGCCCATTCATAAAGCTTACTTAGATTCATGAAATTCATGATGACACCAATTGATCCAGTCATAGCTCCTGCATTAGAATAAATTTTTCTACAGGCTGCTCCAATATAATAACCACCACTAGCTGCAACAGAACCAAAAGAGGCGTAAACTGGTTTTTTCTTATCTATTCTTAAAATTTCTTCATAGATTTCTTGAGTAGGTCCAACGGCCCCACCAGGAGAATTAACTCTTAGAATAATTGCTTTATATTTATCTTCTTTTTCAGCAACTAGAAGTTTTTTAATTGTCTTCCTAGGATCCATAATTACACCATCAACTTCGACAACTGCAATTGGAGCAGCCTTACTATCGAAAGCATCTGACATTTTAGAAGTACTCTTTAAACTAGAAACTGTGTAGAACGCGAAAATTAAAAATAAAACAAATAGCACGGCTATTAATATAAAAATTCCAACAATTCCTTTTGAACGATCCTTTGCCACTTAACTCTCCTTAGCAAACTTATAAATTCCTAATAGTATAAACAACTTAGCAAGTTTTTAGAAGCTTTTAATCTCAGTACCAGAGTTGGTTACTCTCCTATGTTTATTCCCAACTTAATAGCTAAAGCTCACCTCAAATAAACCGATAAAGTAGTTGTGTAAACAATGCTTGGGAGAGCCTATGAAGAATTTAATACTTATTTTAACTCTATGTATCATGTCTAAAGTTAGTTTTGCTAAAACAGTAAACGCTAGTATTGATGGGGACCTAGAATTTAAATTTGAAACTGAATACTCACAGACAAAACGTGTTGTTGCAAGTGAAGATGAGGATCAGAAGGTATCTGCTCAAGATTCAGAGCAAAGCAAAAGAGACGTTGCTAGTGATGAAGAAGTTTTTGATAAAACTAATGAGCGTGGCGTACGTTTTTGGAAATACGATTCATTCGATTCTAAAGACTAGCAATTTCCTGAACTTTTTTATCAACAGGAACTATTTCTACTTGGTTATCCCAGGTATTTAGTTTTTCATATTCTGTTTTAAGTTGACCACAGGCTGCAAGTATATCGTCACCCTTTGTAGCCCTTATGGTACATGTAAATCCTTTTTTACACATCTGATCCATAAACCACAACGTTCTTTTTACGCTCGGCTTTTTATAGTTAGATCCAGGGTATTCATTAAAAGGAATTAAATTAATCTTTGATTCTTTTTGTTCCAAAAGTTTTGCCAAGGCATCAATGTCTTTTGGTTGATCATTCAAGCCATCGATCAATAAATATTCATAAGTGATTCTTCTATGCGCTTTTAGTGGAATCTCTTTTATCGCTTCAAATAATCTTTTAAGATCATAAACTTTATTAATTGGCATAAGCTCAGTTCTTGTATCATCCACAGCAGAGTGAAGTGATATTGCAATATTCACTGGAGGGAAATCATGAAGCATCTTTATCTTCGGAACAAGCCCTGAAGTAGATAATGTAATTCTTCTTTGACCTAATCCAAAACCTTTATCATTTAAAAAGTTTTGAGTTGCTTTTTTTACATTTTCATAATTATGTAGAGGCTCGCCCTGCCCCATATAAACGATATTTGTAATTCTTTCATCAACATGAACATTCTCACGTAGCCAAATACTTAAAGTTAAAAACTGACCTGTAACTTCACCAGTTGTTAGGTGTCTTTTAAAGCCCTGAGTTCCTGTATGGCAAAAAGTACAACCTATGGCGCACCCAACTTGCGATGAGATACATTGTGTAAGTCTATTTTTTGCAGGAATTAAAACACTCTCAACCGTTTGGCCATCATTCATCTGAACAAGAAATTTTCTTGTCCCGTCTTTACTTTTTGCATTCCAAATAACTTTAGGAAGATAGAAGTCAACATTTTCAACTAAGTACTCTCGACACTTTTTAGAAACGTTTGACCAGTTCTGTGGATCAACTTCTTTCTTCTTATAAAGCCAATCAAAGATCTGAGAAGCAGAAAACTTCGAAAAGCCCTTTTCAACGAGAAAATCAGCAAGCGACTCTTGAGTAAAATCAAAGATATTTAGTGGTTTTGTTTCCATAAAGAGGCTTATACGCTCTGAGTTAGAGCCGGTCAAGAGTATAATCTATCTAGTTGAAAATATTACTAATTGAAAATCTTGCTAAGTAGTGAGTTTTTCTTAATATTTGAGTCTGGATTTTGAATACTCGTCCCATAGCGGCGAAATAGCTCTTTAAAAGACTCCGTATTATTACACGATTCTAACCCTATATTATAGTCTTGCACTGAGAGTAAAAAAGCCTCTGCGCCAGAGGATTCCTTGAGAAGCTCAATACAAAAACGACCTAACTGCTCTATTGAAGTGAATTGAATATCACCGCCAGTCTTCTCATCAAAGCTTCGAAGAACTGAGTTGATTAGCTTTTCGGGCAATGGACCTTCGTCACTAAAAAGTTGTAAAACTTTATAGTTTGATCCCTCAGGGCTATCTGTAAATTGATATAAAACATTAATATCTTTATTCATTTCATAACCCCTATTCAAAGTATCCAAAATCAATTGAGACCGAAGCTCCAGGCATCAAGTCAATATCAATACCAACTGGAGTAGACCTCACCTCAACACTAACCTCATCTAAAGTTTTTAAATAAGCATAGTTTTGTGAGGATCTAATTGTTGCTTTCTTTTTATATGATGTTGGGTTGTAGAAACTGATTCGTCTTATCTCTTCATAATTAAGCTCATAAGTATTTGAACATCTATTTTTCCAGATATACATGATTCCTTCATCAATATCTAGCGCACAAGTATTTAGTTTTAAAAACTTTGTCATTGTTTCCCAAAAGCCAACTCGTTTAACTAATGATTGCTCTTTTAGTTTTTCACTATCATAAGCAATAAGTAACCCATCACCTAAACTTGCTTTTAATAAAGGTGTTAAATAATTTATGCTTTCGGTTTCAATACTATTTTCAGTTAGAAATAAATTTAATCTCTTAGAGAGTTCAGGACTAAGCTTATGCTTATCTAAAAATACTCGTCCACCATTTAAAAACAGTTTAAGAATTTGGTTAAATTCGGTAAGTTCTAATTTCTCTCCAAAGAAAAAGTGAACCTTTTCAATGTCTTCATAGTCTTGTTCGTAGTGAAAATCTTGAGAAAAGATTCTATACATCCACTGATACTCCCTATCAAAGAAATACTTAAGACTAACCTCTTCCATCGTAGAGTTTTTTGAAAAGACCTTGAAAAATACTTGAGGCTGAAAACTTGTATGTAATTCTTCATCATAAAGTTCATTGTTTAAATGCGCTTGAACTAAAGATTGTGAGACAACATCCTTTAATGCTTTTTGCAGAACATTTGTTCGAACTGATTCTGGTAAAAGAAAAGAAGAAGGTAGTAGTCCATTTACGAGAATTTCAAAAAGAGTTCTTATATAATGACCCTGGACTTCCCACTTCTCATGAGAGCGACTAAAAATATCGTTTGGCTTTCCACCAAGGCAACAAAACCTCAATGCTCCAGACCAATTTGCCGCAATAGTCTCCTTAGCGGAATCAATATAAAGTGACTTTATAAGCTTTGCATAATCATTCTTTAGAACATTTTCATATGCAGGAGTAGAAATTAAATTCTCTATTTTTTGTGGTTCCGATTTCTCTAGTTGGGCAAGATATCTATGAAAGCCTTTTAAAAATGCCCCTGAGTAATCTTCAAAATAAGATTTAAAGTCATTATTTTCAAGATAACCAAAATCAGCACCAAATAGTTCTTTATTAAAACCATTTTGAGAAAGAAACTGACCTAAGTGCCACGTAAATTTTCGAAAAGCTTGAAAAACTCTTGGATCATAATAAGAGAAGAGTTTATTAATTCTCTTTTCATTATCTACAACAGCTAAAACTTTTCCTGTACTATCGTGTGCTAATGATTGTGCCAAGAAACTTGGAAGTCCACCGCTTGTAAAAAATGGACTAGGTCCAAGTGGAAGAATTAAGACTATTTCCTTTCTACAATTTTGGGCGATATCTAGAATTCTTTTAAGGTCTGTTTCTGGTCTATTAGTACCAAAGTCAAACTGCTCAGGGTTCTCATTATGAAGACCCCAGTAAACGGGGACAAATATTGGAGAAACATCATTATAAGACTGAATTTTTGATTCCCATAGAGATGGAGATGTCTTCCAATAGAAAAACCAATTCTCCCCGGGGAACACCGAGTCATATTTTTTTAATTCTGGCGTAGTTAGCTGCAAATAAACACTCCATGTCCTTGAAATTAAATTTTAAGGACAAAGATTTAATATGTACAGCTAAAGCCCTTATTTTCGCTTTATGATTTCTTTTACAACTCTAAACTGAGATTTATCGATTACAGAAATATTGTTTTTTATCATATTTAGTGTCTCTCTAGCTAGCGCTTCACTTGAACTACCATATGTCGCGTAGCGGCTTTCTAGAAATATGAAATCTTCTTTAACAAAAGTCGAAAGCTTGAAATATTTATATAAATTTCGACTCTAAACGCTTATAATGATGCTGTTTTAACAGCTAAAAGGATTGAATTTATGTGGTATTTCTCAGAAGAAGAAAAACAATTACAGGAAGTTTGTCGTGATTTCGCCCAAAGAGAGATCGCTCCTTACGCCGAAAAACACGATACCGATGAAACATTCAATATAGAAGCTTTTAAAAAGATGGGTGAATTAGGACTTCTTGGCATTACAGCGGATCCTAAATACGGTGGAGCAGGCCTTGGTGCTACTGCAGCAACAATTGTTATGGAGGAGTTTGGAAAAGCTTGTCCGGGCTTAACTTTATCTTATCTTGCCCACTCAATGTTATGTGTAAATAATATCGCAACAAATTGTTCGGAAGAGCAACAAGCTAAGTACCTTCCCAAGCTAATCACTGGAGAACATATTGGTGCTATGGGAATGAGTGAGCCTGGTTTTGGTTCTGATGCTGTAGGTATGCAGTGTAAAGCAAAACAAGATGGTGACTTCTATACGATTAATGGAAATAAAATGTGGATTACAAATGCTCAATTTGCAGATGTTGTCTACCTATATACAAGAACTGGTGCAGGTAAGAAAGACCTTACAAGTTTTATCGTAGAAAAGGGAACTGAAGGTTTTTCAGTATCTAAAGAAATACATAAAATGGGTATGCGTGGAAGTCCTACCGGAGAGCTTGCTTTTGAAAATGCAAAAGTTCCAAAAGAAAATAGAGTTGGAGAAGAAGGTGACTCTGTTTATCACATGATGAGAAACCTAGAAATAGAAAGACTTACAATCTCAGGAATCTCACTTGGTATAGCCCAAGCGTGCGTTGATCAATGTTTAAAATATGCAAACGAAAGAGAGCAGTTTGGAAAAACAATTGGTAACTTCCAACTTATCCAAAAAATGATTGCTGAGATGGCATCAGAAACAGAAATGATGAGAACTTTTCTTTATGACTCTTGTAAACTTTGGGATGAAGGAAAAGTTTCAAATACTCGAGCATCAATGGTTAAACTTCAACTTCCTAAGATGGCCACAAAAATTGCATTAGATGCAATTCAACTTCATGGTGGTTATGGCTACTCTAGAGAGTTCCCTCTTGAAAGACTTATGAGAGATAATAAGCTCAATGAAATTGGTGCTGGTACAAACGAAGTTATGATTATGATTATTGCTAAAAATCTTTTAAGAGAACTTTAAGCCTCTGGATAGCTAACATACTTTTTAAGATAGACTGAAAAAGTTGATCCAACTTCAAGTTCTGAATGAACCTTAACTGTTCCGCTATATAGACTCATAAATTTTTTGGCTATAGATAAGTTAACACCGGATCCCTTTTCACCTTCAGTTCCTAGTAACCTTTTTGATTTTTCTAGATCAAATATATTTTCAATATCGTGACTACTTATCCCTACTCCACTATCAGTAATCTCAATAATATAATAAATCTCATCTGTTGATTTAATATTAATTGAAACTTCAGATCCTCTATGACTAAATTTAATTGCATTTCGAACTAAATTTGCGATAACATTTTTAAATAAGATTTCAGAATCACCAAAGGTTACGAGTTCACTACAGTCTGAATCAAAAGAGAATTTGATTTCCTTTTTTTCTGCCTCATCTAAGCAATTATCACTCACAGAAGAAAATAAATCAGATGAATTAAAAATGATTTCATTTACATCTGCACCTTTTAAAATGTTCTTTTGTATTTTTCTAATTGAATCAAGCATTGTTATGATTCGTCCCGTTGCATCCTTATTCTTTTGATTAAAGACTAATAGCTCCGGGTAGGTGTCTTTTACCTTTTCTAATTCTTTATCGAGTCTATAATTATTTAATAAGATTATTTGAAGAGCTCCGCCTAGATCGTGAGAAAGAGTTGAAAGAAGCGCTGAGTTCTCATCAAACCTTTCTTGATATAGCTGAAGCTGAGTTAAAACACTTTTATCCAATATATTAAAGTAGTCTTTTGTCTCTGCTAATTCTTTATCCTTATTTTCAAACTCACCTTTTAACTCTAAAGAATTGTTTTGAGAGTTAATGGCAATAACATAAGAGGGCAATACGACAGATAGTCCAAATAATAAAATTAATGCTATACTAAAGCCCAAAATGGCAAAATCAGAAAATCGAAGTAGAGGATAATCTAATATATGAATGGAGTGTAAAACCAAAAAGATTGATAAGAACTTACTTGATAGGTTCAATCTTTCTTTTGAAGTGAAAACTTCATATGCTGTTAAGAGAGCAGGGTACACGACTCCTATAACAACAGGATAAGCATATACTTCAAACGGCTGGTTCAATAAAAATAAAAGAGCTGTAAGTAATGTCCCAAGAACCATTACAATATGATTTTTCTTGTAATCAAACTTCTTTTCTAAAAAACTTTGTTCTAACATTTTTCTCAAGCTGATCGAAACTGGATAAGATGTCACCAGCGTTATAGCACTTAAAAATGACATCTTTTGAAAAAGTCCTTGAGTGATAAAGTGAAAAAGAGCAGCTCCCCAAAGAATACAAGAAATTTTGTACAAATCTTTTTTGTAGGCTCTCCACATTATAAAATTTGCAATAAAGTTTATAAGTACGGCACAGCTATAAATAACAAGAAGTATTTCCAGTGTGTCCATAACTTTCATATTAACCTTTTCTATTCGCTAATTATCCTTCTAAGACATAGCCAACAGAACGAATAGCTTTAATTTCCATTGGTACATTGCTAATCTTTTTTCGAAGAGAAAAAACATGAACATCAATATTTCTATTTTGGACTGCCGAATCATCAGCAAAAACAGAAACTAGATCATCTCTAGAGAAAACCTTTCCCTTGCTCTTGAACAAAGTTTCAAAAATCAAATACTCTCTTGCCGTTAATACAATAAGTGCATCCATATACTTTAGAGCAAAAGACGACGGAAGAAGCTCAAGGCTATCAATTTTATTAGTTTTATTTATAAAGAATTTTTCTATTTTAATCAGTAGTTCTTCAAAACTAAATGGCTTTCTAATATAGTCATTAGCTCCTTTTTTAAGAGCTGTAACAACATCATTAATCATTGTATTTGCCGTTACCATGAAGATTGGTACCTCTTTATCTGTTTCCCTAATCTTAGAAACAATATCAAGGCCATTTCCATCCTCACTTAGATCCCAATCAAGTAGATAAAAATCGATATCCACGAGTTCATTAGAACTAATAAAAGCACTGTATGACTTTATCGGAACAACCTTATAATCATGAGAGGATAAGATAAAAGTGATATCGTTTAGAATATCTTCGTTGTCTTCAACTACACAAATTTTTTTCATTTCACTACCTAAAGAAAATATTTAATCTTTAATATTCTAATTCAATAGTTTAAAGACTCAAAGTATTTTATATAAAAGAAATCACTTTCTACCTTAATAAAACCTTAATAAAAACGCTATCTACTTTCTTTCGATGACAGTTGCTACACCTTGGCCAATTCCGATACACATTGTCGCAACACCAAGTTTGTCATCTCGCTTTTTCATTTCATGTAAAAGAGTTCCTACAATTCTTGCTCCACTACAACCAAGTGGATGCCCAAGAGCAATCGCCCCCCCATTTACATTAATTATTTCATCTGCCTTTTCAGCAAGACCAAGATCTTTAATTACAGGAAGAGACTGAGCAGCAAAAGCTTCATTTAATTCCCAAAGATCAATATCTTCAACTTTTAATCCTGCTTTTTTTAAAGCTTTTTTAGTTGCTGGCACTGGCCCGTATCCCATAATAGAAGGATCGCATCCTGCTGCGGCCATAGATTTTACATATCCCATAATCTCAAGGCCTAATTCATTTGCTTTTTCTTCACTCATTACAAGTAAGCAACTTGCTCCATCACTAAGAGCGGATGAGTTTCCAGCTGTAACCATTCCACCTCTAGGATTAAATACTGGGCGAAGTTTTAAAAGAGATTCTAAGTTTGCATCTTCTCTTGCCACCTCATCGTCTACTACCATATAAGGAGCACCGTTTTCATCGTGTCCTTGAACTGGAATAATTTCTGATTTGAATTTTCCCTCTTTTGTTGCTGCAATTGCACGCTTATGAGAGCGAAGTGCGAATTCATCTTGATCCTGTCTTGATATTTTATGAATTGTTCCAAGCATCTCAGCCGTTAGTCCCATTGACCCAGAGGCTTTTGCTGCTACTTTTGAATACCCGGGATTAAAGTCCACCCCATGAGTCATAGGAACATGTCCCATATGCTCAACTCCACCAACAAGATAGATTTCACCTTCACCTGCTTGAATTCCTTGCGCGGCCATATGAAGTGCCGTCATTGAACTCCCACAAAGACGATTAACAGTTTGAGCTGAAACGTGTTTTGGAATTCTCGTTAAAAGAGAAGCGTTTCTTGCAATATTATAACCTTGCTCTAATGTTTGTTGTACACATCCCCAGATAATATCTTCAATCTGCGCAGGATTTACTTTTGGATTTCTCTCTAGAATTCCATCCATAAGAGCTGCACTTAATTCTTCTGCTCGAACATTTCGAAATGATCCATTTTTAGATTTTCCCATTGCTGTTCTTACTGCATCTACGATTACTGCTTTTTTCATATTGTATTCCTTAAATTAAAATTGATAGTAAGTTTCAGAAGCATCTGCCTTAGCATTAAATCCTGCCGTTGGCTCATACATCTTCCCAAGTTCAATATACTTTTTAGACGCTTCAACTATATTTGAAAGTCCAACGCTATCAGCATACTTTAAAGCTCCAGTTCTAAAAGGAGGGAAACCAAGACCTAAAAGAAGACCCATATCAACTTCAGTTGCACTTGCAACAATGTTTTCTTCAAGACATCTTGCACACTCAAAAATCATTGGGAACATCATTCTTTCAACAATTTCCTCATCTGTTACTTCAACTTTTCTTTTAACAACCTTATCAACGATTGCTTGAGTTCCGGCATCAATAAGTTTTTTAGCTTTTCCTCTTCTATCTAGTTCGTATTTATAAAAACCGATTCCATTTTTTTGTCCAAGTCTTTTTTCTTTATGCATAACCTCAACAATTGTATCTCTATCAATTTTCATTCTATCAGGAAACGCGTCACCAATAATACTTGCTGCGTGATCTCCCGTATCGATACCAACAACATCCATTAAATATGCTGGACCCATAGGCCATCCAAATTTCTCCATAACTTTATCAATTCTTTGATAATCAACACCGTCTTCAATCAGAAGATTAAATCCATTAAAGTATGGAAATAAAACTCTGTTCACTAAGAATCCAGCACAGTCATTTACTACGATTGGAGTCTTTCCCATTTGAAGTGCGTATTGAACAGTCTTAGCAATTGCTTGGTCACTTGATTTTTCACCTCTAATAATTTCAACTAGAGGCATTCTATGAACAGGATTAAAAAAGTGCATCCCACAAAAATTCTCTGGTCGCTTTAAGTCTTTTGCAAGTTCTGTAATTGAAATAGTTGAAGTGTTAGATGCGATAACAGTATCTTCACTTACTTTTGACTCAAGGTCTTCAATAACAGCTTTTTTAATTTTTATATTCTCAACTACGGCCTCTACAACAGTATTAACACTTTCAAAGTCACCATAACTTAATGTTGGAGTTATCATTGAAATTGTTTTCGCCATTTTGGCTGTATCAATTTTTTTACGAGTCACAAGTTTGTTTAATAACTTACCGGCCTCTCCCATTCCAAGCTCAAGAGCTTGATCATTGATATCTTTCATTATAATTGGAGTGCCTTTACTTGCTGATTGATAAGCAATCCCTCCCCCCATAATTCCAGCTCCTAAAACGGCTGCTTTTTTAGTTTTATCAATTCCTTTTGTAATTTTCTTAGAAACTTTTTTAAGATATTGATCTCCCAAAAAGACAGAAACTAAACTCTCCGCTTGAGGTGTCTTTGCTAAGATTGCAAAAGCTTCAGCTTCTACATTTATTGCGTCCTCTCTTGTCATTGAACAAGCTTGTTGCATAACTTCAACTGCTTTTACAGGTGCAGGATAATTTTTTCCAGCAACACCTAGTACAAATCCCTTTGCAGTTTCAAAAGTCATCGCGGCTTCTGTTTGATTAAGCCTTAGAGGCGATTTTTTTATTTCTTTTTGTTTTTTCCAATCAAGCTCTCCGCTAATTGCTCTATTAAGAGTTAAAAGGGCCATCTCTTCTAATTTATCCGGAGCAACAACTCCATCAACGGCTCCAACTTTTAGAGCATCTTCTACTTTGTATTGCTTACCACTTGTGATCCATTCTATCGCATGATCTGCACCACAAATTCTTGGAAGCCTAACACTCCCTCCCCAACCGGGCATGATACCAAGCTTTGTCTCAGGAAGCCCAATCTTTGCTCCACTTGCTGCAATTCTATAATCTGCAGTTAAACAAACTTCTAACCCGCCACCTAAAGCGAATCCATTAATTGCAACAACGGAAGGTATATTTAAATCCTCAAAACCATTTAGTGTTTTATTCATCTGAAGGATCCACTCTTTAAGTTCTTCATGAGACTTTTTAAAATGTCCTACAAACTCAGTGATATCAGCACCAAAAATAAAGTGTTCTTTATTACTTTTAATTAAAAGCCCTTTTGCACTACAGCCTTGAATCGCTTCAAGAGCTTTTGGAAGCTCACCCATAACCAGCGAACCAATTACATTTGCCCCACTATTTTTAATATCGAAAGTAAAATGAGCGATCTCACCTTTTAGCTCGACTTGAATCGCCTCTCCATTAAATAACATTTTTTCTCCTTTAGAATATCATCTGAAAACCCCGTTATTATCGCCGTTAATGCCGTTTTAATCAATGGGTGGGGAGTTAATTCTCAAGAGGAGTAATGACAAGGAGGGCAAAGATCGAGCAGTAAAGTAGGGAATACCTCGTAGCCAATCTATTTTTCAAAAAGAAATAAAATTCTAGCTAACACGGTGCTCTTAAGTACCGTTATCTTATTATATTTGCTATAAATTCATGGTTATAAAATCAAACTTAAGCTGCATGGAGTAATCATGAATGAATTACAAATAGAGTTAAAAAATTCTGTTCAAAAATTCTGCCTCGACCAAATTGAACCTCATATGGAACACGATGATTCCAATGCGAATTTCAGAATGGAAATCTTTAATGGTTTAGGCCAAATGGGATTAACAGGGATTACGCTTCCAGAAGAGTTTGGAGGAGCAAATCTTTCATGTGAAGACATGTGTGTTGTTCTTGAAGAAATTGCAAAATACTCTGTTGCCTACGCTGTCACTGTTTCAGTTTCAACAATGGTTCAATCAATTATAGAAAAATTTGGATCCATTGATCATAAAAATAAATACCTTCCAAAACTTACGGCCGGAGAAGAAATCGGAGCATTCTGTTTATCTGAATCTCACTCTGGTAGTGATGCCGCTTCATTAAGAACTACGGCTAAAAAAGTTGATGGTGGTTATGTTTTAAATGGAACAAAGATGTGGATCACTTCAGGTGGAATATCTAGTACCTATATTGTTATGGCGAGAACTGGCGATGCTGGTGCAAAAGGTATCTCAGCATTTATTGTAGAAGCTGGTTCTGAGGGATTGAGCTTTGGTAAAAAAGAACAAAAAATGGGTTGGAAAGTAAGTCCTACTCGTGAAGTTATATTTGAGAATTGTTTTGTTCCAGAAGAGAACCTTCTTCAAAGTGAAGGCATGGGATTTAAGATTGCAGCCAGTGCCCTAGATAAAGGTCGAGTTACAATCGGATCAATTGCCGTTGGACTCGCACAGCGTTCTTTAGATGAAGCTATAAACTACTCTTTAGAAAGAAAACAATTTAACCAAGCAATATTTGATTTTCAAGGACTCCAGTGGATGATGGCTGATATGGCCACAGACGTTGAAGCGGCAAGGCTTCTTATTTATAAAGCTGCAAATGCAATTGATTCGGGTGTTAGAAACTCTAAGATTGCATCGATGGCAAAAATGAGAGCAACCGATACTGCAATGAAAGTAACAACAGATTCTGTTCAAATTCACGGCGGTGTTGGTTATACATCTGAATACCCTGTTGAAAGATATATGAGAGATGCAAAAGTTCTTCAAATAGTAGAGGGTACAAATCAAATTCAAAAAGTTGTTATCGCCAGAGAACTAAAAAAGGAATATTCAAAATGATATTCAATTTTTCAACTAATGCTAATCAAACACATCATAGTTTTAGTGATGAATATTTAAAAAGTATTCACGCTAAATTTTTAAATACAATTAATCGTGACGATATCGGTTTTTTTGATCTTACAGATGATTTAACTCATGTAGAAAAAGCAAAAAATCTCTATTCAAAATACAAAACTAAAAAACACTTTGTACAAATTGGTATTGGTGGATCTGCTCTTGGCCCTCAAATGCTAATAGATGCACTTGGGAAAAACAAAGATTGTTCATTTACCTTTTTAGACAATACTGATGCAGACTTCTTAAATGATGAACTCTCAAAAATTAATTTAAAAGACTCAATTTTTTATGTTGTTTCAAAGTCTGGTGGAACAGCTGAGACGATGGCATGTTTTGCAATTTGTAGGCAACTACTAGTTGAGGCTGGCGTATCAGAGTCAGAGTTTAATAAATATTTTGTCTTCTCTACTGATCCTCTAAAAAGTGATCTACGAGATCTGGCCAATGAAAAAGGCTTTGATACTCTAGAGATTCCATCTAATATTGGAGGACGATTTTCAGTATTAACAAGTGTTGGTTTATTTCCTGCTCTATTTGCAAAAATTGATATTGCAAAACTCTTTAATGGTGCTCAAAGTATTAAGAAAAATATACTCAGTACAAACTACAAAGAAAATAATCTTCTTCAAACAGCCGCTCACTTGGCCTACTTACTTATCGAAGAAGAACAAAGAGTTGATCAAACAATACTTATGCCCTACTCATCAAAACTTAAAAGTTTAAGCCACTGGTTTGTACAACTTTGGGGAGAGAGTTTAGGAAAATTTTCAGAAGAAAAAAATAAGAATATGGGACTAACACCAATCCCCGCCTATGGTGCAACTGATCAACATTCTCAGATGCAGCTATTTATGGAAGGCCCAAATGATAAATTTTTATTTTTAATTGAAGTAAAAACAAGAAACTTTGATTTTAAACTAGATAACAACATTGGAAAAGACTCAAGCAATAATCTAAATGGTTACACCCTGAATCAATTAATTGAAGCCCAGCTTCACGGAACACTAAAAGCGTTAAACGATAGAAATAGAAACGTTTGCCACGTTCAAATTGAAAAAAATGATGAGTATAATATGGGTGCAATGATTCTATTCTTTGAAAGTTTGACTGCTTTGATGGGGCATTACTTATTTATTGACCCATTTAATCAACCAGGAGTTGAGCTTGGTAAGAAGTATGCTTACAAATTTCTTACTCAGGGAAAATTGTAATCTATTGTATTAAACAGTTTTTTATATAAAATATACAGGTAAAGATATTAAGGATTTGGAGAGAAATTAATGAGTGATGACGCTACATTAGTGATTACTGACATAAAAGCGGCTCTAGCTGCAAGTGATAAAGAGGCTGAATCAAAGCCCGCTTGTCTTTTAGTTGTCGGTGGTGAATTAAACGGAACGATTTTTGATCTTCTTGACGGTGATAATTCAGTTGGCAGAAGCCCTGAGTGTCAAATCCCTTTAGATTTCCAAGGTATTTCAAGAAAACATTTTAGTGTAAATGTTAATGCTGGAGTAGCAACTCTATCAGATCTTGGTTCTAGTAATGGAACTTTTATTAATAATGAAAAAACAGCAGCAGCAGCAACTCTTAAAAAAGGCGATATGATAAAAATCGGAAGTATCGCTCTTAAGTATCTACCTCAAGGTGATACGGAAAGGCTTACTTACGACAAGCTTCAAGAGGATGCCAATACTGATGGATTAACAAAGTGTTATAATAAAATGTATTTTAATAACAAGCTTGATCTTGAAGTTAAAAAATCAAAAATCACAGGACAACCTCTTTCTTTAATTATTTTTGATCTAGATCACTTTAAGCATCTAAATGATAACTATGGGCACGATGCTGGAGACTATGTTCTTAAAGAGAAAGCGGAACTACTAAGAGATAACGGAATAAGAAAGGGCGATGTATTTGCTCGATATGGTGGAGAGGAATTTGTAGTCCTTCTACCAAATACTAACCTCAAACAAGCTTTTGAGATTGCTGAAAGACTAAGAAAATTAGTTGAAACTCACGACTTTGTTTATGATGGAAAAAAACTACCAGTTGCCGCTTCGATCGGTGTTGCTGATTATCGTCAGGGAGTCAACACAGGGACAGATCTATTTAAAAGAGCGGACTCGGCAGTTTACAAATCAAAAGAGGGCGGTAGAAATCAGGTCAACTTTTATAAAGGATGACACAAGTTACACCCCCCTCCTCTAGTAACAAGATCAATTTACTTCCTGAACATATAATCGACCAGATTAAAGCTGGTGAAGTAATCGAGCGCCCAGCAACTCTAATCAAAGAACTTTTAGAAAATTCTGTCGACGCAGGCTCAACACAGATCAATGTTCATATTATAAACTTTGGAATGGATCTAATCAGTGTTGAAGACAATGGAGTTGGAATCGATTTTGAGGACCTTCCCTTGGCCTTCTGTAGACACGCCACAAGTAAGATAGATCAATTTGAAGATCTCTATAGTCTCTATACGTATGGCTTTAGAGGAGAAGCTCTGGCGAGTATGGCCAGTGTAAGTAAGATTACCTGCTCTTCAAATAAAGAAGGAACTCCTAGAGGAACAATAAAAATTCATGGAGGACAAGTTGTATCCCAAGATCAAGAAAGTACTAAATTAGCAAAAACGGGAACATCAGTTTATGTAAAAGATTTATTTTACAATACGCCAGTTAGAATGAAATTCCTTCAGTCTCAAACGAGCGAGAAAAATCAATTAAAGAAAATTATTAATGCATTTATTCTTACTCACCCTGAAATAGAATTTTCAATAAAGTGGGATGAGGCTGAAAAAGAATACTTTCCAAAAGTAGAGAACCTTCAACCTAGAATCAAAAAACTTTTTGAAAAAAAGAAAAACCCCCTACAACTTATTAACTTTGAGAGTGAATACGATCAATCAAAGGTTGAACTTTTTATATCTCTAAATAGTAGTAAGGGTCATGCTGGAAGGTTTCAATATATTTTTATCAATGGACGTTTTGTTCAAGATGTTCAAATTCATAAAGTCATTTTGAATAGTGCCCAATCACTTTGGCCTTTTGGAGAAAGTGGAAGCTATATAGCTTTTTTAACAATTTCACCCGATCAATTAGATGTTAATGTACACCCCAATAAAACAGTAATTAAGCTTTTTGGTGCCAGTAGTGTCTTTTCACTTATATCAGGATCTATAAAGACTCACCTACCAAAACAAAATGCATCTGATAGCAACTTAATTCCAAGGCAATCTAGTCTTGAGATAGGTAAAGATATAAATAATTTCAAAGAAATAAACTATAGACATCAAGACTTTACTGAATCAAATTCTTTAAATAATTATTTCAACTCACTTGATTCAAATGAGTTAAGTCACTTAAATCAAGTAGATGAATTCTCTATTCTTCTTAGAACTCAAGATGTTATTCTCTACAAACAAGACGAACAATTATTTCTAGCGAATTCAAAAGAGATTTTACTTACTTATTTAGAAACTCTTTTATATGAGGATAAAGAAAAATCTTCAATACCTCTTCTAGTAAGCACCCCTATTAAACTTGATAAAAAAGCTAATAATAAAAAGTTAGACATCATAAGAGCCACAGGTTTTGAGTTTGATTTTTTTGATAAAGCGACCCTTATACTTCGAGCCTTCCCAAAAATTTTTTCGAGTTTTCCTCCGGAGGTAATATTAAACCTTCTCCTTCAGGGAAAGCATGAGAAAGGAAAATGGATACTTGAAGAGTCTATGGGGCTTAACTACGAGTTAACTCTTTCAAATCTAAAGAGTATTTTACAACTTTGTTCCACCTCAATTTTAATTGAGAATAAAAGCTTAAAGCCAATAAAAGCAAAAGATCTTCTAGAGATATTATGAAAAAGATAATCTGTGTTATTTCTGGTCCAACAGCAAGTGGAAAAACAAGCACCAGCATAAAACTTGCAAAAAAGTTTGGTGGAGTTATCGTTAACTTTGACTCACTTGTTTTTTACAAAGAATTAACAATTGGAACAGCAAAGCCCACTAAAGAAGAGCAAGAAGGCATTCCTCACTACTTCGTCGGAACACAAAGTATAAAAGATCCAATGAATGCTGCTGATTATGCAAGTGCTGCAATTGAATTAATCAACGAGCTTCATCAAAAAGAGAAAATAGTTTTTCTTGTCGGAGGGTCTGGTTTTTACCTTCAAGCTGTTTTGAAGGGTATGTATGATTCTAAGACAACGCCACAAAATATTTTAGATCGCTCAAATCTAGTTTATGAACAAGAAGGAATTTCACCTTTCATAAAAGAGCTGAAAAAAAACGATCAAGAAAGCTTAAATCAATACCATGAAAACGATCATTACCGTATACGACGTGCTGTTGAACATCTTTGGGCCAACGGAACGAAGTTCTCAACTGAACGAGAAAAAATGAAACTCAAAGCCCCAGACTCTCCAGTTCAAAAATTTAACTGGAATGTTTTCCACGCTCACCTTGATCTGGATAAAGAACAACACTTTGAAATAATACAAGAACGCACAAAGCAAATGATTTCTAGTGGACTTATCAAAGAAGTCAAAGATTTACTCAATTTAGGTTATAGCGGTGAAGAAAAACCTCTCAAGTCAATTGGATACAAAGAGACAATGGCTTTTATTAATGGTGAATTCGAGTCTCAAGATGCTCTTGAACAAAGAATTAGTATCTCTACTCGTCAACTAGCAAAGTCTCAAAGAACTTGGTTTAAAAAGGTAGAGAAATCGACATACAACCCCTTACTTGATACAACTAAACTAAGTGATGATTTACAGCACTTTATAAATTCATTGGTGGAATAAATGACAATTGAACAAAAGAAAAATCTTAAAGTTGTAGTTATATCTGATGGTACGGGAGAGACAGCTACTGAAATGACAAGAGCTGCTGTTGCTCAGTTTCCTCAAAAAGAAATTTTTTTTACTCGATATAAGAACGTTCGAACAAAAGAACATCTAGAAGCCATTTTTCAAGAAGTTGTTCTTCATCACGATATGATTGTTTACACTATCGTCTCAGCAGAATTAAGACTCTATGTTCAAGAACTATCAAAAACACAAAAAGTGAGATCTGTAGATCTACTTGGGCCACTACTTCAAAGCTTTTCAAATGTTTTTGAAATGGAACCTGACAACCAACCGGGTCTTCTTCATGCAGTAAACGATGAATATTTTAGAAAAGTTGCAGCGGTTGAATTTACACTCAACCATGATGATGGAAGAAACATAAAAACTCTTGAAGAAGCAGATGTTATTCTTTTAGGTATTTCAAGAACATCTAAAACCCCCCTATCAATCTATCTATCACTTGAGGGGTTAAAAGTTGTTAATGTTCCTATTATTATGAATATGCCTCTACCTGAGAAAATTTTCGATATAAATCAAAGAAAAATATTTGGTTTAACGATTGATCCAGAAGCTCTTCATGAAATTAGAAAGAACCGTCTATCTCGTCTAGGGGCAGTCAAAGATGGTGACTACGCTGATATGAATAAGGTCGTTGAAGAAATTGAATGGGCTAACTCTCTATTTTCAGAGAACAAAAGATGGCCAATATTTAATGTCACAGGTAAAGCTCTTGAAGAGACTGCTGCTGAAATTAAAAAGCTTCTTAGCATGAGAAAAGAAAATCGTTTTAAGCATAAAAAAAGATTTGAAACGAAACCTAAAAAGAAAAGCTAATTACTCTAAGAATAATTTTTTATTCTCTTCAATAACAAATTTAACGTTTCTCTCTGTTCCAAGAAGAGGGTTCGCGATAACTCCTTCATAAGCACCAGCAGGCACTCTAAAGTTGTCAATCGGAAGATCCCTTTCCACTTTTTCTCCATTTATATGGAAAATTATTTTAGAACCAGAAGTAAAATTTCTTGAAGTACTAAGCAGTCCAACACTTTCTTTCATCATCTGAGGAATTACGATATTTGCTTCATTATTAACTTTATCTAGTCGTACCGCACTATGAACATACTTTTTAAAACCGGTCTTTTTAATTGAGACTACTAGCTTTTTGTGAAGAGGTACTTTTACTTCAATCCCTTCTAACTCTTGTCTTCGACCATTTATATACACTTCCATATCGAAATCATAGTTACTAAAACTAATTCTTCCATATGACTTTTGAGCTGTATCAGTATTATCCATTCTCGAGGACTTCGTACTAACGGAACTCGTTGAACGTCTACCATCAAAGCTGCTACCAATTAAATCTTTTAATAAGTCTTGTTGGAAATATAGAAAACCAGCAACTAACATTGCTGCAACAATACCATATTTTACATTGCTACCACTTGATTTAGCTTTCCCTTTACTTCTTACTGTTGTTTGTCTTGTTTTTCCACTTGCTGTTCTTCGAACGCTCTTAGTTGATGTTGCTCCAGCTGTTCTTCTTTTAGCTTGTGTTCGTCCAGAGCCTCCGCTCGCAGAGGTCCTTCTACCAACTTTCTTTTTCGTCTGTGTTGTACTTCCAGCAGATGGCTTTATTTTTGTAATTGCACTTTGTTTTAAATCAAGCTCTAGAGTTGCATCGAGAGGTATATTACCTGCATCTCCAAAATCTAACTCAATTTTACTTTTTGTTAAACTCTGTGGACCTTCGATATCACTAGACGCACTCTTTGCCTTAACATCATATTTTAAATCTTTTAGGTAAGGCGCAATATCAATTTTTCCATACTCTACAAATTTTTTCCTATCACTAGTTATCTCTTGAGCAAATAGTTGTTCTGCAAACGAGTTAAGGTCTGTAGGATTAAAATCTGGATAATTTTGATATAAAAACTTAACAAGAGCTCTGTTAAATTTATCCATATCTTCATATCTAGCACTTCTATCTTTAGATAATGCTTTTAAAACAATAGCATCTAATTCTTTTGGTATATGTGGATTAAATTTTGATGGCGGTGGGATCTTACAAGCTTGTATCTGCTTTAATACTGCAAGATCGTTATTGGCTTTAAATAACTTTCTACCAGTTAACATCTCCCAAAGCGTAATACCGACAGCAAATTCATCATACCTTGGATCTAGGTCTAACCCATCAAGGTATTCTGGTGCTAAATAAGAAAGCTTCCCTTTTATTGTTCCAGCTTGTGTTGCTTCTGAGTTTGAATCAGCCTTCGCAATACCAAAGTCAATAACCTTAACTGAACCATCATAAGTTAACATAATATTATGTGGAGAAATATCTCTATGAATTATGTTAAATGGCTTTCCTGTTAATTTATCCGTGAACGTATGTGAATAGTGTAACCCCTGACAAACTTGAGAAATAATATAAACAGAAATCTCTTCTGGAAATACACATTTTCTTTCTTTTAATCTATCAAGGTACTGTTTAAGGTTTGCTCCATCTACGTACTCCATCGCAGTAAATAATTGATTATTTACCATACCGTAGTCATACATTTGTGCGATATTTGGATGTAGAAGACTAAAAGTTACATTGATCTCATCTTCAAACATTTGAACGAAAGAAGGATCTTTAGAAAATTGCTCTTGAACCATCTTTATGGCCACAATTTTATTGGCTTGTTCACCTAAATATCTAGCTCGACAAATCTTTGCCATACCACCATCTACTAGGTGATCTAGAATTAAGTATTTACCAAATCTTTCAAATTTCTTATCGCTCATATTTAAACCTCAAGTACTTATCGGTAAAATAGCGATTATATTTAATACAATCTCTTAAACTTTTTAGATTATGTCATTTACCCAAGTGATTTCATCGGTTTAATCGAGATTAATTAATTTTTGCTCTTGTGAAGCCTGGAAATTCAACATAAATACTCTTTATTGCTTCTTTTCCACGAGGCAGGCAATAGCCCATTATTTTATGATTCTCTAAATTAAAATTAATAAATGCTGGGTGACCTCTAAGTGCTGCTTTAAAAGAGGCTAAGCTCATTTGAGTCAATCCTTGTTGCTCGATAGCAGACTTAACTACGCCTAAAGAGTTTCCTTTTAAATCGTTTGAATAGCTAATAGCCAAGTAAAACTGTGCGCATCGACTCTCTACTAAATCTTTTGAGCTTGCAAGCCATTGCCTAAATGGAGAGCTAGAAGGAACTTCTCCCCAAAATACATCCTGAGTCATCTTTGCTCTTTGAAACCAAGAAGTTCTTTTGAATGTTAAAGAGTCATCCCATGTTTTATTCGCACTTAAACCACTTTTAAATGATATATTCGTTTGAATAGCTTTATTACTATCACTCATAGATGCACATGATATAAAAATGATCATCAAACTAAAATATACTAAGTACTTTTGCATTGCTGCTCCCACTGCTTAAATTTTATATAATCACTAATTTCTTGAAAAACTTCTTTGCGACAAATTTCATTTAAAATATCGTGTTTAGAGTCAATATAAAAACTCTCTTTAGTCATCGCTTTATTTAATCCACCCATAAATAGCTTTGTTTTTTCAACATCAACTACTTCATCTCTCCCTGATAGAAGAAAAAACATCGGATGTTTTATATAGTACGAATAAGGCGTAATAATTTTACTTGTTTTCAATATTTCCACACCCATTTTTACAGTAACAAAGTCTGAGTTTAGAGGATCATGATTAAAAGCAATTGCCCTACTTCTATCACTTGTAAGGTTAAAGCCATCATACAAAGAAGGTACTCTCATTTTTGAAAGCTTTTTTGAAAGCTTTATTGTTAATTCATTTACAAATTTTGGAAGTTCTAGAAGAGGCTTTATACATGGATTAGTAAGAGTGACCGATGAGATCTTAAAGGGTATCTGATCCGCTTTATCAACGAGAGTTTTAGTTATAATCATCCCCCCCAGACTATGGCCTACAAGGTGAGTTTCAACTTCATGAAACTGATAGAGATGATGAAAAATACGGATAAACTTTAAAAAATCTTCCACATAATAATCAAACTTATCGATATGCGCACGAGATCCGCCACTTAGCCCATGACCTACAAGGTCCATTGTAGAGATAACTAGCCTATTACCAAATTCACCACGTAGGTGATCAAAGAATTCTTGATGTCTTTTATGGTACTCGATTGCTCCATGTTGAAAAATAACATGAACTACTTTTTTAGTTAATTTTGCTTTTGGATAATAAGATTTTGCAAAACAATGAGCACCATCTTGAGATGATTCAAAGTTAAAATCAACAACTTTATGAAGTTGTTTATGCTCTTGTTCTTGCTCCATTAAAACTACTCTGAAATATAACTGCTAATTGCAGATAAAGCTTCATCATTTAAATTATGAAAACGGAAAGAAAATCCTTGCCCGCCTTCTAATACTCTTACAATTTTTCCTGAAGCAACAAAGCTGTGTTCAAGTGTTTCTGGATGAACATTTATATCGATTGCGTCTCCAATACTACCAGGAAAACTATCAATCAAAACCTGCATACCACCTATAGACACGTCTCTACAAATGCCCTCATATACCTTCTGATCATTTTGTATAAACATTCTTGCGATAAAAGGTTTTCTTTTAAATGCTCTTTTATCTTCTTCTTTTATTTCTGGTGGGGCATCATCAAAAACGGATGCAAAGTCAGAGAACTCAGAAAGTAGAGACCAATTTGCCATACCACTTGTAAAAAGAAATGTTTTTGCATTAACTCTATTTTCTTTATAAAGCTTAACAAGAGTATCAACATTAAAAGGTCCGTACTCTACCTCTTCTTGTCCCCTGTCAGCTCCAACTTTTATATAATATATTTTATCTGTACTCGATCTATCAGAAAAACTAAATGAAATAGGTTCAGGAATAGATATCTCTGGCTCCACTGGGATTTCATTAGATGACTCCTGAAACTCTGGTGCATCTTCAATCTTTACCCAGTTCTCAAGTCCTTTGTACCAAACATAATCCTGCTCATTTAAACTTCCATCACTATAAAGACCTTTGACTTCTTCTAAAGAGACAGGCCCTTGTCTTTGACCATTTAATACGTAGTACCAGTTCGATGACATACAATTCCTTTCCAAATGATTAATTACTACTATTTTACAATGTTTTTAAGCGGTTAGAGTCTAAATGGCATTATTTTCCTCAAAAACCTCTTAAGTTTCTAAAATAAAAACCGACTAGTTTAAAGAGTTATTTTAAATAAGGACTTTTTTATGAAAAGTATAATTCTATTAATTACACTGAGCTTGTTTGCCATCTCCTGTGGAGAAGAGGTTTTAACAGCTGGTACGGTAAATGAAGAGTATACAGCAAATAATATTGATTCATTTGAATTAAACACGTGTTCGCAGATGCATTTTGAAAAGCCTCCTGTCGATCTTCTATTTGTTGTTGATAATTCAGGAAGTTCGCTTCTACCCAGCTTTGACAGTATCAAGCAACAAATCAGAGGAACTATAAATACAATTTCAAACGATTTTGATTACCATATTTATATTGCTCCACTAATACCTTTAGCTGGTCAAAGCCTAACGCAATACCAAACAATTGTTAGTGATCCTTCGACTCTACCGAGTCCAGCGAGTGTGAATATTGTTAGTCCAGAAAATATATCTCTATTTTCTCAAGCTACTGGTAATAACGACGAGCACGGCTTTAGAAGAGCGAGTGATCTTATTCAAGCAAATAGAACAAATGGTATTTTTAGAAAAAAATCCAATACGATAGTAGTAATGATTTCAAACGGTGATGACAACGAAGCCGTAATAACAATTCAAGGTAATCAATATCCAGACCCTACAAAATTTGAAAATTTAAAAAATTCACTACTTAAGTATTCTAAGAAATATAGTGACTCGAATCCTGTGTCAAACCCACTGGAAGCAGAGTCCTTTAGATTTATTTCTCTTGTCGCTCACACAAATTGTAATGGATGGAGACCGGCAATAAACTACAGAAAGATGAGTAAAGATATCTATAACTATATGGGTTATACAGATGACAATTACTCAAGAGATAGTAAAAATCTATGTTCGGGAAATTATTCAAATCTTTTCTCTGCAATTAATAACAGTATTCAAGCTGTCGTTATTGGACATAAATACAATCACTGGAAAATAAGTAACGCCTCTGCTTCTAGTATTCAAGAAGACGATATTACGGTAAAGAAAGTTACTCCAGAGGGTGTCGTAACTCAAATTCCAATTGGAGCTGCAAATGGTTTTCAATATCTAGGTCATAAAGTAAATCAAAATACCAGATATGAACCAACTGTTGGTGAACCAAAAACAGGACTTATGATAAAGTTAAATGGTTCAGCTAGAGTTTCATATCCAGACTGTATTATTGCGAAAACAAGAACACCGACTGAGTACTTTGGGTTCTTAGCCCTACCAAGAGAGCCACAAGCAGGTTCGATAAAGGTTGTAATAAGAGGTCAAGAAGTTGCTCAAGACTCAACAAATGGTTGGGGTTATATTGGATGGCATGAAGTTAAAAACATAAAAGTCCCAGGACCAACTGGAGCAAGTGTTAATCCACCTCTAAACAAAAGTGGATATTTCATTCAACTATTTGGAAGTGCTATTTTTACAAATGGTGATTCAATAGAAGTTTATTATAAACCTGCAGCTCTCTAATAAGATTACTGTTTAGCTCTATTTGTTTTTTCAACTCTATTCATAAATTGTATATGTGGAAGTTGCTTTTTCAGCTTTGAATAAAAGACTTCCACTGACATAATCGATTGATCAATGATCACATCCCCTACGATTTCTTGGTCTCTTGCTTCATCAAGAGTATCCACATTTATAGGCTCTTTTTTCATTTTCCAGTCTTCAAGAAGATCAGTGATAGGTACTAATACTTTCGTTTGCTCTCCTACATCCATTTTAGAAGCCTTTAACCAAAGAGCCTCTAAAAACACCTGACACTTGGGAGTAATAAAAAGCTTCTTCTCTTCAGTTAAATGTTTCTCTGTATTATAGAAAACAAAAATAGAACGAACCATATTTAAGTTTTTAACAATATGAATTTTAGGAAATCCATCTTCATCATTAATAACTTCCATAATACCAAGATCTTCTAGAATAAAAAGCATCTCATCAAGCTTCGCTTCCATGATGGTATATATATCTCTTATATATAAATCAATAGTCTTTCTATGAATAGCTAAACCATGTTCATGATTTTCACCATGAGCTTTATACATTAAAAAGAAAGTTCCTAAGATCTTAATGATGTCATGAGATTTTAAAAACTCATAACCTTTATGTTTTCCCGAACCATAGTCAATTGAAGCTGAATTATTTTCCAGCTCTTTAACCCTTGCATTCGTCTCTCTCAGTCTTTTCGCTAGAGTGTTAATTATTGTTTTAAACCATGGATTAAGAGCTGACATGGTTTTTGAGAAGGCTGTAAAGGAAATTTCAATTACATCTGAAGTTACCATAGCACTTGCGGCACAACTTCTTTTTCCACCACCTTTGTCGTCAAAATAAGCCATCTCCCCGATAACCTCACCCGCTCTTAAGACAGCGATTTCAATAAAACCCTTGCCCTTTGGTTTAAATAAGCGAAGTTGACCTTTTTGAATAATATAGAGAGAACTTGCATGTTCTCCATCATCAAATAGAATCTCACCTGGTTCTAATGTTCTAATTCCTGACTTTGCAGCAGTACTCATATAGCTTCCTTACTTAGAGTTTTTCAATAATCATACTTAAAGCTTCACCACCACCAATACAAATCGCAGCACAACCATACTTCTCGTTATTTCTTTCCATACCATTCATAAGACTTAGAAGAATTCTAGTCCCGCTTGTTCCAATTGGATGACCAAGACTTACACCACCGCCATAGATATTTACTTTATCGTGTGCAAGGTTAAGCTCTTTCATTGCCACCATTGCAACAGCTGCAAAGGCTTCATTTATTTCCCAAAGTCCAATATCTGAAACTTTTAAATTTGATTTCTCTAAATTTTTCTTAACTGCTTCAACTGGTGCTGTTGTAAACCAAGTCGGATTTTGAGCATGACTTGCGAACGAGTGAATTTTAAATTTTGCTTGATCTTTATACTCTTCAGAACCTAATACAAGAGCTGCAGCTCCATCGTTTATTGTAGAAGCATTAGCCGCTGTAATAGTTCCCTCTTTTTCAAAAGCAGGCCTTAGAGTTTTTACTTTATCAAATTTTACTTTTGTTGGCCCTTCATCAGAGTCAACAACTGTATCACCTTTTCTTCCCTTGATAGTTACGGCTGTAATTTCAGAAGCAAAGATTCCTTCAGCTTGAGCCTTTTGAGCACGTTTAAAAGATTCAATTGAAAAATCATCTTGAGCTTCTCTCGTAAGATCATATTTTCTAGTACACTCTTCTGCACAATTTCCCATAGGACGATTTGTATAAACATCCGTTAGACCATCAAATTGCATAGCATCTAA
>CAKZJW010000084.1 GCA_937120495.1 uncultured Oligoflexia bacterium | reverse complement strand
CTCTCCTTTGACATAGAAAACAGTTAAATCAATTGCAAATGCTGATGTTGTAAATATAAGAAGAAATAAAAAGACTTTAAAATTTGTAAACATACTCTAACCCGCTATTGTTAGCTTTCGCATCAAAGTAAACTCTTACATCATTTACTTTAAACTCAACTTTACCAGTAATAAGAGGAGCAAGAAGAAGGGCCTCTTTTGCATAGTCACCTAAAAGCTTTCTCTCAAGACGTTTAATTAATTGATCAGTGCTCTCTTTAATAGGTTCATAGCTTAGGAACGCATCTTTAGTATGATTGAGCATAAAGCTAGAGCTGTGCCCATCAAAATTTTCATCAGTCGAAGCTGACGCAAATGCAGTAAATAGACAAAAAGCTATTATTGTTCTCAAAAAAACCTCATCCTTAAGATTATAACAATAATATTATTTTATTCGATAGAAGGTAATTTGGTCTTAACAATTGTGAGGATTAAAAAAAAAGAGCCCGAGTATAAAACTCAGGCTCAGACTTAATTAGTATTTTGGTATTAAAAAATAGAATGCAAGAAGTGCAATTGCCGTTGGAAAAAGAGCTGATTTTAATAATCCTAGTGGACTAATCCCATCTTCTCCAAAGTTTTGCTTCAAAATTCCAAATCCCGCAGGGTTTGGAGCATTTGCTATAACAGTTAAACCACCACCTGTAACTGCACCAGCAACAAGGTAATATTTTTGAGCATCAGTTAGATCAACTAATGACCCAAGGTATGTTAGAGCTGCATTGTCTGTAATCCCTGTTAATCCAGTAGCTCCTAGATAAAGAGGTATATCTCCTAGTGAGCTTAAAAGTGGCTTTAACCACCAAGCTTGAAGTGATCCAAGTGTAACTAAACCACCAAGGAAGAAACCAACAAGAAGAGATTCTTTTAGTTTAACAGGATCTTGATATTCTTGACTCACTGTCACAAACCCAAGGAAGAATAAGAATATTCCGAAGAAAACAACCATATGGTGAGCAGTCATAACTACTAGTGCAAGAAAGATTAAGTGAGTAAGTGTAACCCACCATCTTGGATGCATCTTTTCACCTGTCTCAGCTCTTAGGTCAAATTTTCCTTCAAGTTCATTTCTAAAACGAAATGCGATAACTAGTGTTCCGATAACTACAGCAATAGCTGCTTTATATCCAAAGTGCATAAACATATGTGACATTCCCCATCCCCATTTACCAGCAACCATTAAAACTGGAGGTGCTGCAAAGTGAGAAAGAGTTCCACCGATTGAGATATTTACAAATAAGAGTCCTAAAGTTGCATACTTAAACTTCATAGACATACCCGGCTTTGAGTAGAAATTTTTCTGTAAAATAAGTGCCGTAACTGTCATCGCTGCAGGCTCAGTAATAAATGAACCAAGAAGTGGCCCAAGAATTAAAGCAGAGATAAAGAATGCTCTTTTCTCTCCTACTGGCATTAGTTTTGAAAAAGCAACGATCATGCCTTCCGCAAATTTAATTACTGGTCTAGTTCCGGCCATTGCCATAATAACAAAGACGAATCCTGGTTCCGTAAAATTTTGACTCTCAAGAAATTCAATAGCTGCATGTGAGCCATCCATTCCGATCATACAAAAAATAAAAAGTGCTGCCCACATTCCAAATACAGCTTCAACTTCTCCAAGGAAGTGAAAAGTATTTTCTCCAACCGAACCTGGTGGATACTTGTGTGCTAGTTGTTCAAACTTCTTAACCATAAAAGTGTGTATAATTGCAAGCGCAAATAACACGGTGGCCAATAATTCAATCGGCGTAGGATTCATAGGCAATCTCCATGTGAAAATAATAATATTACACTATTAGTCTAAGTTAAATTTTAAGATTACAAAAGGTTTATTTATTCGCCGTCATCACCGATAGAAGCAACTGGACATGCCTCCATTTGTTCAACACACATCTCAACTTCAGCATCATTTGTCGGCTGCTTGATTACGTAGGCATTACCATCATCATCTTCTGCAAAGAAGTCAGGAGCTCCGTTATAACAAACATTGCATGCAATGCATCCTTCTCCGTTTTCATCATCTGGGTCTGTGCAATAGAATTTACCCGTTATATTTTTTGGATGCTTCATCTCTTTATTTGACATTTATTTCCTCCACACTCATATTTTAAGGTCTATAATACTTAAAAAAGGCGTATTTGTATATGAAAGAAAATGCATTTGAACTAGCAAGATTATGGTCTCAAAACTCTTATTTTGATCAGTCGGACAGAAATGAAATCACAAAGCTTCTTGATGACCCTGAAAAGAATGAAGAAGAAATTATAGATAGATTCTATAAAGACCTTGAATTTGGAACAGGTGGACTTCGCTCTATTATAGGTATGGGTTCAAATAGAATCAATAAATACAATGTTAGAAAAGCCGTTCAGGCTATGGCTGATGTTGTACTTGCTCAAAACCCAGATGATCCAAAAGCTGCCATTTCATATGACTGTAGAAATTTTTCTTTTGAATTTGCAAAAGAAGTTGCATCTGTATTTGTTGCAAATGGAATTAAAGCATTTATTTTCTCTGACCTAACTCCTACTCCGATGCTTTCATACGCTGTTAGATATTATGATTGTCAGTGCGGAGTTATGATCACAGCAAGTCATAACCCAAAAGCCTATAATGGATTCAAAGCTTACTGGAGTGATGGGTCACAGGTAACTCCTCCTTATGATCAAAATATTATTGATGCATACGCCGGAATTAAGTCTTGGAATTCAGTTAAAACTACTGACTTTAATCAAGCTGTTGCCGACAAAAAAATCCAATGGATTGGTGAAGAAGTAAATGAAGATTTTTATAAAATTATTGAAGGGCTTTCTTTAAACCCGCAAATGATTAAAGACAATGCAAGTGCTGCAAGTTTTGTTTATACTCCTCTTCACGGAACAGGTTATATACCTTGCAAAACAATTAGTGAGAGAATGGGATTTAAAAACTTTGCTATTATTAAAGATCAAGCAAGCTTTGATGGAAATTTCTCAACTGTTGAGACAACACCAAATCCGGAAGACCCAAGGGCTCTAAAGTTTGCCGTTAATAAAATGCTCACAACAAATGCAGATGTTGCTTATGGAACAGACCCTGATTGTGACCGCCTAGGAGTTGTTGTAAATCATAATGATGCTCCTGTTTATCTAAATGGAAATCAACTCGCTTTCTTAATGATTGAATACATATTTAGCCAATTAAAAGAACAAAATAAATTGCCTTCAAATCCACTTGTTTTAAAAAGTATTGTTACTAGTGGTCTTCAAAATAATATTGTTGAATATTTTGGTGGAACCGTTTTAGATACCTTAACGGGGTTTAAGTGGATGGCCAGAAAATGGAAAGACTTAGAAGATAGTGGATCGGACTTTAATTTTGTTTTCGCAAGTGAAGAATCTTTTGGTTATATGACTCATGATAAAGCTCGTGACAAAGATGCTGTCGGTGCGATTGCTATGATGAATGAGATAACTTTATTCTACAAATTAAAAGATAAAACTCTTGTTGATGCTCTTGATGATATTTATGAAAAGTATGGCTATGCTCAAGAAAGTTTAATTGCGAATACTTATGAAGGTCTTACGGGGAAAGAAAAAATTAACAATATAATGAGCTACTTCAGAGAAAACTTTAAAAAAGATATAGCTCATGAAAAAACACAAAGTTTTATCGACTTTGATTCATTGAAGGAAATCAACTTTGAATCTGGCTATGAAAGCGCTGTTGATATGACAAGAAGTAATGTTCTTGGTTTTAAGTTTAAATCAGGGAATCAACTATTTTTACGTCCTTCTGGAACAGAGCCTAAAATAAAATTTTATACAATGATCAAAGTTAATGAAGGTTCTCTTACAGAGAAAAAAACAAGTGCAAAAGAACAGATTGAACAAATTGAATCGTTTATTCATAAGACAATTGAGAATTTATAATGAGTGATCTTGCGATAGTTTTAGTTAGTGGTGGAATGGATTCTTTAGCAGTTGCTTCTATTGCGGCTAAAAAACATTCAAAACTTGCTTTTGTTCATCTAAATTATGGTCAAAAAACTTCTCATAAAGAAAGAGAATGCTTTGATAAGATTTGTGAACACTATAACGTCGATAATAATCACCAAAAAATAATTAATATGAATTTTCTTTCTCAAATCGGTGGAAGTTCTCTAACCGATGGAAGAATTGAGGTCTCAAAATTTGAAGGAGATACAGATGTCATCCCTTCAAGCTATGTTCCTTTTAGAAATACACATATTATTGCTCTAGCCGTTTCTTGGGCTGAAGTAATTGGTGCATCTAAAATCTATATTGGAGCAAATTACGAAGATTCTCCTGGCTACCCAGACTGTCGTCCTGAATATTATAAAGCTTATAACGAACTTATTAAGCAAGGAACGAAGGAAGGTACTATAGAGGTTCTAACTCCAGTGATTATGATGAAAAAATCTGAGATTGTTAAACTTGCAAAAGATAATAACGCTCCACTAGAGCTCACTTGGTCTTGCTACGCAAGAGCTGACAAAGCATGTGGCGTTTGTGACTCTTGCGCTCTTAGATTAAGAGGCTTTAAAGAAGCTAATGAAGTTGATCCTATCGTTTATCTTTAATTTTCTACTGCAGCTGAACTGTATTGAGGGCACTCTCCACTTGTAGCATTATCAGATTCAACTGGAGGCTCAATACCTCTTTCTTTACACCCTAAACCTTTAATTAAATCATTTGCCTTCTGCTCAAGGAACTTAAAATCTGTACACGACTTTATATCATCATTTAGGTCTCTGAAAACATTTGCTAGAATATTAGCGTTATGTTTAAAGAAAACTTTTTGAGCCTCACCGTTTAACTTGTAGTAGTGAAGAGACTTTACTGGAGACTTAGGCTGTGTCTTAATTGTACCTTCAGGCTCAATCGTGCAAGTATTTATAACTGGCATATTTACAACACAAATTTTTTGCCCCTCTTTTACATCAATTTTTTGATTAAAAGGTAGAGAGTTTATAGTTACAACCTCACTGTCCAAATCAGACGCAAATATATTATTATTTTTTACTTTATCGCAATTTTTAATAACTAAAACTTTTAAAGACTTGTGGGATGCCATTGAAGAGAAGTTATCCAATGGATTTTTAACAGCTGAGTCTGAAAGTTTAATTGTTCTACTCGCATCTGCATGCTCACTAGAACTGTAATACTTTGATTTAGTTTTATTTGTAAACTCTTTGCTCGTTCTAATATGTTTTACTATTTTTCCATCTTCTGTGAGCCTCATTCCTGACTTACATTGATTACAGTGTAGATGATTTCCTTGTCCTTTAAAATCATGTTCACTAAAAGAAATTTTAATTTGAGAGTTCTTAACAAGATGAGAAATGTCTTTTACTGCAGAAACAGTATTCCCACCTTTCGTTCTTCTTCTAACTTCATTATCTTTAAAGTAATCTTTTACATCAAAGCAATCAAAGATATGATTCGATTGAGAAATATTTCCTTTTGGTATAGACGTAGCGTAAGTAAGTGGCAACCTTGAGCTTCTATTCATATGTAATAGAAATTTTGTTGCTGCAGCCTTGTCCTCTCGCTCTAAACTGTCCAAGGTATCTTTATAGTTCATTGTATTTGATTGACCTGAAAATCTAACTTTTTGACTAATCTTAAGCTTTAGATGTGTAAGCCATTTAGAGTTTGATTCAATTCCTAACTTTGCTGATGTTAAATCTATAACTTTAAGGTATTTTTTTATATCGTTTTTATCTTTAAACTTTGAAATCAAATTATGAGATGATTTTTGTACATGTTCTAAAACTTTTTTAGTAGATCCATTATTACAACCTTTTGGTAGCGCTTCTAATGTTTTATTTAGATCAAAGCCATTCTCTGCAAACACCTTTAAAGCAGACCGCATTGCATACTTTTTAATTGCTTTATGATCTTTAATCATTTTAAACCTTGGAGTATAGGAATGTTCCTGCCCAAAGCTAAGCTTAGGCTTAGCATCAAATTCTATAGTAGTAACTCTTCTTTTGGAGCACTCCCTTTGATCTTGAGGTAATTCATATCCATTTTCAGAAACAAAAGAATCTGCTTCAAAGTTTTCAATACCAAGAGCATTAGCAATATTAACAGCACGTCTTTGACCTAATTTTTTATTTGCTGCCGCTTGATCACTGGAACCAGAAATATGTTGTCCATCTGTAAAACCAACTGTTCTTGCTCTAGGTCCTGCTCCGATTGTATCAAAATATTTTTTCATCTCTCCAGTAAGATTTTTCAATTTTTTAAATTCAGGGGAGTTTCTATCAACTCGAGAACTCCCAGATGCATAGACACCATTGGATGTAACAATTTTAAAATTTTGAGCAGTGCTATCTTTATCTGCACTATTTGGTTTTGAGTAATCAATACAAATCCCTTCTCCCAATAACTCATCATTCTCACTTTTATTTTTTAAAGCAAGTTGAAGTAAAAATATATTTGCTGCTAGTTCTGAGTTCTCACTTGGAGGTAATTTGGTCGTTGATAAGTGATCAAGGTTTAGATCTGCAAATGCCGCTGAACTAAAAGAAAGTAAAATGACTAATACAATGAATTTATGCAAAACGGCTCCTAAAGCTAAATATTCCCAATTTAGATAATAACAAATTCAATTATATTAAAGTATTAAGAAGAATCTGCAGCCAAAGGTAATAAGTCAAAGATTACGGCAACTTACACTTTGAAGCACGAGAGATTTCAAAGATTTATTGCCACTAATTCGAGACAGATCTACTCCCACTCAATAGTACCAGGAGGCTTACTCGTAATATCGTAAACAACTCGGGTAATACCTTTTACTTCATTTGTTATACGATTCGAAACTTTTGATAAAAATTCATGAGAAAAATTTGTCCAAGTTGCAGTCATACCATCTGTTGAATTAACAATTCGAATACAAATAACTTCCTCATACGCTCTTGCATCCCCTTTTACTCCAACGGTCTTAACTGGAAGTAAAACTGTAAATGCCTGCCAACAGTCTTCATAAACATTTGCTTTTTTTAATTCTTCAAAAAGAATTTGATCTGATTCTTGAACCATTCTAACGTAATCAGGTTTGATCTCACCAAGAACGCGAATCCCAATCCCTGGACCTGGAAATGGATGCCTATAAACCCAGTCATGTTCTAAAGAGACAGCTTCACCAAGTTTTCTAACTTCGTCTTTAAATAAAAATTTTAAAGGCTCTAGAAGTTTTAAATTCATTCTTTCTGGAAGTCCACCAACGTTGTGATGCGATTTTATAGTTACAGATTTCCCACCTTTTTTATGGGGTGAGATTGATTCAATTACGTCTGGATATAGTGTTCCTTGCAAAAGGTGATCAAACTTAAATCCATGACTCGCCTCAAACTCATGAACCTTTGTTTCAAAAACTTCAATAAAAGTTTTACCAATGGCTTTTCGTTTATCTTCTGGATCTGAGAGGTTTGCAAGCTTAGAGTAAAATAACTCTTTGGCATCAATAACTTCTATATTTAAAGGTGTTTCTTTTTTTAGAAGTTCAATATGATGATAGTCCTGAGGCCTTAAAAGTCCGTTATCAACGAAAAAACAATATAAATCATCACCAATAACTTTATGAGCGATTGTTGCTGCAACTAAAGAATCTACTCCTCCAGAAAATGCACACAAAACCTTCGATCCCTTTACCTCTTCAACTTCTTTTATACAGCCTTCAAGCATGGCTTCATTGGACCAATTACATTTTAGTCCCGCTACATCTTTAAAGAAGTATTCAAGCATTTCATTTCCAAACTCAGTATGGTTCACTTCAGGATGGAATTGTAGGGCCATTATTTTTTGATCTTTATCTCTAATACCCGAGATAAGGTTATTATTTGATTTTAAAATTACTTTAAATTTATCTGGTGCCGCACTTACGTGATCAAAGTGACTCATCCAAACATTGAAGTTACTTGGCATATTTGGAAAGGAAAATCCACTCTCAGCATGAACTTCAGCATGTCCATACTCACCCTGCTCACCTCGCTCTACAACGCCGCCAAAATATTGAGATATAATTTGCATCCCATAACAAATTCCAAGAACGGGAAGTTTTGTATTAAAAATTACGGAATAATCTGAGTCATCTTCAAAAACAGATTGAGGTCCACCTGATAAAATAAATCCCATAGGTTTTTCACCTGAGTTTAATTTTTCACAAGCTCCTTCGAAAGTTACAATTACACTTGAATAACCAAGCTCTCTTGCCTTTCGTGTAATAAGCTGTGTGTACTGACTTCCAAAATCAACAATCCATATATCTGACATTTTATTCCTTTAAATTTTAAGTACGGTAGTTTGGAGCTTCTTTAGTGATTGTTACATCATGAGGGTGACTCTCTTTTAAACCTGCTGGAGAAATTTTAACAAATTTTCCTTTCTCTCTTAGTTCAATTAAAGTCTTCGCTCCAGTGTAACCCATCCCGGATCTTACTCCGCCAAGAAGCTGATAGATATTTTCAGAAAGAGGTCCTCTATAAGGCACTTGACCTTCAATTCCCTCTGGAACTAATTTATCTTCCTCTGTAACACTTGCTTGCCCGTAGCGATCCTTAGAACCTTTAACCATCGCTCCCATAGATCCCATACCTCGGTAAAGCTTATATGCTCTTCCTTGATATATTACTCGTTGTCCTGGAGCTTCATCTGTTCCAGCAAATAAAGAACCAATCATTACTGTGCTTGCTCCAGCCGCTAAGGCTTTAACGATATCTCCAGAGTATTTAATTCCACCATCTGCAATAAATGGAACACCTTCTTTATGGCAAACTTCACGGCAATCAAGAAGAGCTTGTAATTGTGGAACTCCGATCCCTGCAATGACTCTCGTTGTACAAATTGAACCTGGCCCAATACCAACTTTTATCCCATCGGCACCAGCTTTAATAAGGTCTTCACAACCTTTTTTAGTTGCTACATTTCCTGCGATAACATCAACTTCACCTGAGATGGCTTTTACTTCTTTAAGCATATCAATGACACCTTTTGAGTGCCCATGTGCCGTATCAATCAATACAGCATCAACTCCAGCTTCCACTAAAGCTTTTGCGCGTTGAAGCTCTTTCTCTCCAACTCCAATAGCAGCTGCGACTCTTAGTCTGCCGAGTTTATCTTTATTTGCATTTGGATAAGCGATAGATTTTTCAATATCTTTTACGGTTACAAGTCCAGCAAGCTCACCCGTGCTTTTTAGAATTGGTAGTTTTTCAATTCTATGCGCATGAAGAATTTTTTTTGCATCATCAAGACTTACTCCCTTTGGAGCCGTTACTAAATGATCAATATCTGTCATAACATCTTGAACTTTTTTTCTAAGATCTGACTCATACCTTATATCTCTATTTGTTATGATCCCAACAACCTTCGACCCTTCACCTATAACAGGAAATCCAGAGAATCCGTGTTGAATAACTAAGGCATTTAGCTCTTTCAAAGTTTGATTTGGTGTTACAGTAATTGGATTTAAAATTGTACCTGATTCATACTTTTTAACTTTCTCTACTTCAGCTGCTTGAGCTTCAATCGAGAGATTTTTATGAATGACTCCAATCCCACCCTCTTGGGCCATAGTGATTGCAGTTGGAGATTCTGTTACCGTATCCATCGCAGAACTTGCAATTGGAATATTTAATTCAATATTTCTAGTAAAATAGGTTTTTAGAATTGCTTGATGAGGGAGTATTTCTGAATAATTTGGCATCAATAGAACATCATCATAAGTTAAACCGGGAGATTCGGAATAGAACATAACTTCACCTTTAATTTGATAAATATTAACAACTTGAGATTATCATAAAAGCGAAATTTTTTATATATGAGGAAATTTGTTATCTAATAACTATAGATATTAACGGACAGTGTTATAAAAGCAGTAACTAGTACTGCTTTTTATAATTTTTATTATACGATTCTAATTCATCGATCAAAGAGTTTCTCTCACTAGAGTGTCTACGATTTTCAACTTCACTCTCTCTGAGACTTTTCTCAAAAATTGATGCCCCTTTTTCGTACCCAGTTAAAGAAGCTGGTTTTCTAGCTTTTTTAACAGCTACTTGAGCCATTTTCTTTTTTTGATCAGATATTCTTTTTAATTCAGCCTTCTCTTTTGCGGCTAAAGCTGCTTTTTTCCTAGCAATTCTTCTTTGGAAAAAACTTCCTTCAAGAACTACTGGCTCTTCAGTCTTTTTTGTTACAACTTTTTTACTTACTGATTTTGTAACACCATTTAAACCAAAAACACGCATTTCAACTTTTGGAACTCTCTTTACTTTTGGCTTATGATTAACCACACTTTTGTAGTATTTCATTATGCTTGGACCAGCTGAAGCTGGTTTTCTTTTAGTACTTTTTATAAATAATATTTTACCCATCTTCTTTGGAGAACTTTCTTTTACTGAAGCAATCTCTCTCTTTGGTGTAGATGATTTCCCCATAAAGGCTTTGTCATAAGTGTTGTGTTTAATTAATTCATTACCTACAAATAACCCTCTAGCTGACTTATAAGAACTAAGTCCAACTCTTGTTGCACCTCTTGGCATTCCATTATTCACTTCATTATCTACGAAAGAAAAATGTCCTGCTGGAACTTCAACTAATAAACCTGGCTCAACACTATTTGAGAGTTGAACGTTCCCAGTTAAAACCATAACTTGAGATTTTGATCCGTAATTATCAAAACTATAAATGAATTGGCCCTGTGTATATTTTACGACTGAGTTCCCTGTACTAATAGTTCCAATAGAATCTACTTTATTTGAAGAAACCCACACATTACCTTTTTGAATCTCTAGAAGTTTTGCAAAGACCTTAACCTGAGACCCACCACTTAAGTGATAAACTCTGCCAGATTCATCTTTTAAAGATAGAGATCCTCCATCCTCAACCATAACAACTGATGCATCTTCAACCTTAGAGCCGTAAATAAGTTGTTTAACTTTTTTATTACTCATAAAATTAAAAGCGTTGCCATTCGCATCTAGAACCCTTGCAACAGTTTTTGCGTATGCCCCAACTGTTCCAATTAAAAGAGATAGAATTAATAGTCTTTTCATTTCAATCTTCCTATTTTTTATATTTGTAAGCAATATCTTCATAATATTTACTTAAAACTGCCCACTCTTTTGTATTTCTATATTTTGAGCGGAACTCTTCAACTGTATTTAAAAATTCTTTTTCATTTCCTGATTGATACTGAGAAAGAGCAAGCCAAAGTTTAGCTCCTCTTTTCAATCTTGATTTTGGGTATTTTTTTACTAACTTTGAAAAATGATTAACGGCCCACGAATAATGTCTTTTAGACTCATAAGCTGCTAGCCCTGCTTCAAAGAGAACTTTATCATTTACAAGGTTATGTTTTGGATAGTTCTTAACTAGCGTATGATAGAACTGAGAAGCCTTTTCATACTTTTTAAAATGAAGATTTTTCTTCCCTATCCCAAGTAATTTTTCTGCTGACCACTTAAATACTTCAAAGTTAACAAGATCATGCTTTGACTTAAGAGCTACAGATGCAATAGTTCTTTGCTTATCTTCAGCCTTTAGAGCAAGATGCTCTTTTTCAAGTTTAACTTTTGATATTTTTGATCTTAACATTTCATTTTCTTGTTTGAGTTGTCTTACTTCTTTAGCAAGAACCATCGCTTGATATTCATAATGATGAACATCCTGTGCGGTTTGTTTAAATTCTCCCCAAAAGCCTGTTTGGCCAATTACATAAGAGAAGATAAATGTGAAGACTGCCATTGCTGTAATTTCTTTCATATTCTAATTCCTATTCTTAATCTCAATGATTAAAAAGTTTAACTTCAGAACCTGATCGGAGTTAATAAGTATTGCTTTAGAGTTTTTTTGAAAAAGATGGGATTTAGACGAAAATATTGCCTATATAAATCATTACTAAAGATCAAGTCTCTCCCTACCGATAAGAATTAGAGCGTAGGACTCAGGAGTTAAAAATGAATAAGACATTACTACTAGTTACACTTTTATTATCATTTCTTGCAACAAATGCGATGGCCCGAAAGCCAGCGGTAGA
>CAKZJW010000083.1 GCA_937120495.1 uncultured Oligoflexia bacterium | reverse complement strand
ATTAAATCTTACCGAGTCCACAGCTGTTCCAGTTGTTTCAATAAATGCTATACCTGCTCCGATACCACCACTAACTAAAGGTGTAATTATTCAAAATGAAAACAATATGGTTAATGTTGTTTTTAAATTAGATCATGCATCTAATGAGGATATTACATTTACCTATGCAGCAAATACTGTTTTTAATGAATGTGATTTAAACATTCCATTAGCTGCTGGAAACAAAACATTTAAGTGTGCAGATATCGCAACTGACGCACCTGAGTTGCAAGCCCTAATCGGAGCAGGCGCAGAACTCACTATCCCAGCAGGAGAAACGACTATAAGTCTTGATTTCAGACTTCTTGCCGACAACCTCTTTGAACTCGATAGAGATGAAGCCTTTGAATTAAGTATCGACTCAATTCAATCGGGTGCTGCAACGATAGATCCGGCAAACGATTTAACAATTATATCAATAAAAGATTCTGACGCTCCTAGTGTTGCAAGATTTCAAGGTGATAAATTTATTACAAAAAATGAAGTTACGCCTGAAGTTATTAGCATTCCTTTTCACCTCTCTACGCCCTCTGCTGGAGATTCAACTTTCAAGGTTGAAATTGTTCAAACGAATAATCCTGATTTTTTCAAAGCGGATGAAAATGATTTCATATTGAATAATTTTCTTTCAGGTTTATCTGCAACAATTCCAACTCCAACCAGTGCTGCAGCCAGTTCTCCAATATTATATCTTAATAATCCCGTTGGTGTAATTTTCACAAAGGTTGTGACTGTTACAGCTGGTAGCTCGATGTTTAATGTTGACATAGAATTGAAACACGACGATATCGTTTATGAAGGAACTGAACAGTTTTATATTCGAATTTCCGAAGATGACATACCACCTATCTACTACCCTTATACAGTTAGCCCTGTGGACGATGAATTTATTGTTTCAATTTCGGAGGGGAGCCCTCCACCAAAGGTTGAATTCTCAAGCACTCCAGCAAGTCCAATAAATGAAGACAATGGCTCTCCAAACACAGCCTTGCAAATCGATTCTTATTCCGCTCCAGACCCGATTCCAACGACAACTAATTTAACTTATAACTTTCAGGCAAGTATATTACATCAACATCTTGACATGAGCTTTGATATAAATTTTGCAGGAACAGCAGCCTTTAAAGAACTTCCTATTAACAGTTCTGAATACATGAGATCCGACTACTCTTTACAGCTAGGTGCTATTACAGGAGACACAGGGTCAACAAGGTCTGACGATGTTATAACATACACTCTACCTGCTGCTGAAACTTCAGACCCTAACACTTTATCAGGCTCCTTTGTCGTAAAGGTTAATAGAGACCTGAGATATGAAATTGACGAGACAGTTATTGCACAAATTGTTGCCCCTCAAAACATTACAATAGGAGCAAATAGCACTCACATTCTTACTATAAGTAATGATGATAATAAGCCGGTACTAATTACAAATATTAACAAAATCTATACAGGTAACTCGATTACTGTACCAGAGTATGAAGTTGAGAACTCTTTAAACTTTTCAATACTAGGCTATAATACTTTTACTGGTCAGGATGCTAGTGCTGTGCCAATTGAAATAACTCAAACTATTTCTAATAATGTAAGAGTAAATAATGCAACAACTTCAGCACCAAGTCGTGTGGTATCGCTAAACCCAAGCAATGAATTTGAATTTGAGTCGAGCATAGATCCAAGTATTACGGGTGACTACAGACGACTTAAAAGTATTGTTATTTCAAACTCCCCTAACTTAGAAGTTACAAACAATACACCTTTTAATAAAACAATTTTTTTAACAGTTCCGAAGATGAAAATTTTTACAAGTAAGGCCGGTACTTACAGTGGCTCCGGAAATAACTTCAAGGGACATACATGTACCCTATTTAGAGGGCGCGTAATGTGTTTTGGCTCAAATGAGTTTGGCCAATTAGGAACAGAGAGTACCTTTGATTTTGGTGGGAACCCTCTTGATAACTTAGCAAGCTCTAGCAATCAAGTCCGTCTTGGTGTAGATGACTACGGCTTCCCACTTTACGTTCTCGAACTTGCCCTTGGTGAGTCACATACATGTGCTCTGTTTAGCAATAAAAAAGTTAAGTGCTGGGGATTAAATAACAAAGCTCAATTGGGGCTTGGTAATTCATTTAATAGAGGAAATGCTGCAAATACAATGAGCATACTTCTACCATATCTTGACTTAGGTGTTGGCGTGGACGTTGAGTCTATTGCGGCAATGAGAAACACAACTTGTGCCCAAATAAATGCTGGCTTAGGAATAAAGTGTTGGGGGGATAATACCTTTGGGCAAACGAGTACTGAGATTTTTATTCCTGGACCAATACCATCAGGTACAGATAACTTAATTGGGAATGTAATTACTGAGATGGGTGATAATCTTGAACAGCTCAATCTTTTTGGAACAGTAAAAAGTATCGCTGCCGGTGGTGACCATGCATGTGCACTTCTAACAAATAACAGAGTTTATTGTTGGGGAAAAAATAATAAAGGACAAATTGGAATCAATTCAAGTTTATCTCGCATTAATAAAGACACCCCACTCTTTCCAATACCTGCGAATATTTTATTAAGGCCTATAACTAGTTTAAGTCTTGGTAGTGAGCACTCTTGTATTAACTATCAGCCTGTAACGACTCATACAACTTTTAACACAAGATGCTTTGGTAGCAACGATCACGGACAACTTGGACTAGGTCGAATTCATCAAGCTGGTAGAATCGCAAACCCTGCTTACTCATCAGTTTCTTTAACTGATACAAACTTTATTGATAAACTTGGTTCGCCTTCAATCTTCTTCTCAAGAGATATGAATTTAGAAAGCACTGGCCATACAACGGCTGCTGAATTTGCAAACCTTGGAACATTACCTTCAAATGCAACGATTGCTGCGGCAGTTGATGTAGGAGTTACTACTATTAAAAATCAATATGCACAAGTTAGAGAGCCTGCAAGCGTGATTGCAGCAGGTGGTACTTATACATGTGGAGTCTACGATAATTATTTTAATGCTACCGGAGTTCAGGTTCCTGGAAAGAATATAAAATGTTGGGGATCAAATAAAACAATTAAATATGGTGGTGTAGCAAAAGAGACTGGTGTTTTAAATAATATTGGTTCTAATAATGATTTTGCTGGATCTTATGGCGGTGATATTCTCGTTCCCTATACGACACAGCTTCCTGGAACTAACTTTAAAACAGACACAAACTTTATTGGTGACGGAAGTTACTTTATAACAGGAACAAAAAATACTGCCGATGCAGAAGTTCACCGTCACTTTGGTGGAGATGAAGTAAACGACCCTGTTACAGAGACAACTGCAGGTACACATATGTATGGATGGGTATCAGATTTCTTTGATCTAACTGGAGCCAGTGTCTTCCAAACATTAAACTTTGAAATGAACTACCTCTACTCTAATAGTCGTGAGACTCAAAATATTTTAAGTTCTGGATTTGATGGGATCGATCTATCTGCAGGAGAGAATCACGCTTGTGCAGTATTAGAGGATTCTTCTAAAAATGAATTTGACGAGTTAAACGATAAGTACAATTTTATGTGTTGGGGTGCAAATGCTCATGGGCAAGCAGGATTTAACAGTACCACTTGTAACACCCTTGGTGGCCAGCTTACATGTACAACAACCAACCTTCCTTTCCGAAAGCTCAATTATAACTACTATTAGCCAATAATTGTTGCTCCAAAAAACCGTTTATTTTAGTCCGACTCTAGTCTTTTTTAGGCTAACCTACTGAAATAACGACAAAACTAGTTTTCTGTTCTATGGACCATCCAACTTGCTGAGAAAATATCTATAGAAATACTTTAGCTTCTTTAAAGAATGTATTCAAAATGCCGAGAAGTTAATGGGATAAATTTAAAATTGGGAATTAGATGGGAATTAATTTGCAAAACACATTTTTTAAAAACTTATTACTTATGCTCATATTGAGTGTCTCTTTGGTTGGTTGTTTGCCAGCAGAAAAAGAAACTCAGTGTGCAAGCAGTGAAGCCTTTGATGCTTCTAAAAGAAAATGTGTACCAGTTATTGGTGCCTCTACAAGTAATACCGTTTTCATCGGTTCAAAATCTCCCGCAAATTCTTATACAACTCCACATTCAACTCTAGCGCCGATCGCACACACAGTTTCTGTAAGTGATGTGTACAATTATGGTTTTACAGTAAAGTGGTTTGTTCATACGTCAACTGTTACAGCAACTTCTCCATCACTGAGTAACTCTGTAGCATTTAACTTTTTTCCAAATGTATATCCAGCTGGTACTTATGTTGTAGAAGCTGTCTTATATGATCAAGCTGGTGTTAACCAACTAGATAGTGTTTCGTGGAATATAATTGTTAGCTCACTTACTCCTCCACAGCTTACATCTGCAATACCTGCAGCAACAGCCTACACATACTTAAATACAATCTCTACTCCACAAACTCTCCAGGCGACAATTAGTTCTCCTGATTCTGAGGATGGAAATTACTTTATATATCTTGATGGAGTACTTGTTGAGACTGGTCCTTTTTCTGGGGTATCTACAGTTGCTGATTTTGCAGTAACACCAAATACTCTTTCTAATGGACTTCATACTTTAGAAATTAAACTTCATGATGGTGGTGTCGCCGACCCACTATTTGATTCATACACATGGGTTCTAAATATTATCGACCCTGATTACCCTGTTATTCAACCAATTGGTGCTAGTGGTAATCCAATACTAACTGAAACAATTACTGTTAGAGATGGAATTACATTTGATGCTGGTGGTTGGAGTCAAACAAACACAGGTGTAAACTTAGATCTTGGGACGACTGGTCTATGCGTTGAATTTGATGATGTAGATAAACTTGTTCCGACAGGTACAGCTGATATTGATGTTAAGTATGTTGTTAATGGAAATTTAATTTCAACTGGGACAAGAGTTGGATTAACAAATGTCTTCTGTGCAGATCATTTACAATTAAATGCTGCTCAAGTGCACTTTAATCTTACAAACCCAGATATTGCTGAAGCAAGAACAATTACAGTGCAAACTTTTGCAACAGGAACAAACGACTTAATTGAAGCTCTTAGCTGGAATGTTGTTGTTAGACCAAAAAATATCAGGCCTGTTATCTCAATCGATGGACCTGCACTTTCTGCTGGTATGAGTTGTTCGAGAGTAACAGATGTAAGTTACAATAATTGTGATATTACTCAATCAGTAAATAATAATGTTGATAGTAATGACACTGACTATATTGATGCTGGAGACAGTGGAAGTACAGCTTCAGAGTTTGCAATCAGAATTGATTATGATCCAGATATTCAAGCAGAAACTGATTATCAAGTTTTCTATCAATTAAAAAAGACTGGTGCTGGAGCATGGAATAATGTTGATGTTATCGGTGGAGCTTCATCGAATCCTTCTACCTACTCTGATTGTACGTACGATCACACAGAAACTTCTGGAACAGTACCAAGTGGTCAGAAGCTAGTTTGTGCTCTTAGAATGGATGCATTTAATAACCTTGGAAAACTTGAAAGTGGAACTTATGAACTTCAAGCATTTGTTAGAGATGCAAACAATGGTGTTGGTAGTGGTGTTACAAAAGATTCAAACATTGTAACTTGGGCTATTAACGTTACTGAAAATCAAGATCTAAGTTCAACTTCAATTGCACCATTTATAACTGCAGGAATTGCTGCTTCTCAAGACTACTATGTTAACGGGTCGGTAGATATTGGCAACCCAACTTATACGCAATCATGGATTGCAGCAAATACAAGTTCAACTGCTGCTCTTGGTACAATATCAGAGGGAACTCAGTACGTAATAAACACTTTAGTTAGAGATACACAACGAGATGACTTTTCATTATCTGTAACGATGAGTAATCAGGCTCTTGGTGGAATTAGTCCTCTATCATCAACAACAGTTTACCAAAGAACAGATCACAAAGAATGGTTCCGAGCTCAGACAACAGTAACAATTCCAGAGTGGGCCGTAACTGCTGATGGAGCATCAAATATTTATGTATCTGTTAGTGATAGACCTGAGTCTTATATTCCAGCATGTGTAACATGTTCAACAGATCAAGCAACATTAACTATTAATGTAAATAACGTAAACCCTCCTCCAGTTTTTGGAGATGCAAGCATAGTTGATTTAACTGGATACTTTGCAGTTGCAGGTGTTCCATTTAATATTGATGTTCTGAGCTCACATATCACAGATGCAAGTCTTTATGATGGTGCTGGGATTGAATGGCAGTGGAGAATTGATGTTGGTCAAACTGGTACATTTGTAGATATTCCAAATGCAAACAATTCAGCTCAAGCCACTCCTGCCCTAGTTTGGACTCCAAACCACAATATTCCAAGTGGAACTCTTATCGACCTTAGACTTTGTGCCGGAGATGACGGTTCAGGAAATGAAGTTGCAACTTGTGCTGTTAATAAAAATTGGACAGGGTTAAGTGTTATTGGAACCTCAAATTATGTTGCAAGAACAGAAGTTCCTGGTGATGCATCGAATGGAGATGACGTAGCTTCATGGTATGACCCTGCAACGAAATCACTTTATACAACTTACACTACTTTAAATAAAATATTTGTTGAAAAATCAATTATCGATCCAACAAACAATAATGAATTTAAACCAGTACACTCTATCTCATTCCCTACGGAAGATAGTTTTGCTGGAGAGATTCCCGTTATTGCAAGAGAGCTTTCAATTAGTGGTAACTCTGATGATGGCTTAGGAACTAACGGACAACTCGTTATTGCTTATAAAGTAAATGAGAATGTAAACGGTCTTCCACAATACAGAATTAGAAGAATTGATATAAGAGATGGTAGATTAAACTTTAACTACTGTGGATTCTATTTTACAAATAACGATGCTCCACACTCTACTTGTCAAGCTGATGACTTATATGATGAAGGTGCATCTACTCTAGAGGCCAGTCCAAATGTTACTTTTAGTAGTGCAAGTACAGGTGTATTAGACATCACTTTTACTGCTGCCCCTCTTGGGAATGAAGTTCTAATTCTAAAAACTAATAATGGTAGTTCAGTTAACTATCAGTTTAATGTTGCCACAAATGCTGCCCTTAATATTCAAGGATATTGTTCTGGTGGATCTTGTGGAGTTAGTCCAAGTTCAACAGCAACAGATTTAGCTGCCGCAATAAATAACACACAATTAGTTCCAACTGTTGGAGCTGATATAGAAGCTGCCTCTCATGAATTCTATGCTGAGGTTGTAGCTGCTAATACTGTTAGAATTCACGGGCCAGCTGAGTTTGACTACTATGATGAAGTTTCTTCTTCTGCTAGTTATATTGGAAATGTTCAAGTTATTGATGATCATTGGATTTTACCTTTCCTTGATGTTTCACAATCTCAGAAAATATCCATGGGTAAAGGTGATAGTGTAAGAGATCCACTTGGTCTTGTTGCTACCCCTATTGTATCAACTACTTTTGTAACTGCTTCTGATACAAACAATAGAGAAGTTAAACAATTTTATAAAGGCGCATCTTTATATCTTGCTGCAAAAAATGAAGATACTGATCTTGATGTATTTAAATTAGATGCTGTAACTTTAGCAGTAACTGATTCAGTTAAGAACGTGTACACTAATGCTGCAATTCCAGTACAACTAGAAGATGTAGACATTACTGTAAATGATGCTATGACTGATGTATTTGTATCAGCGGTAAATATATCTGGAGCTGGAACAAATAGAAACCTTACAATGACGAGATTAAATGCAGCCAATTTAAATATCAACACTCCTATTGAGAAGATTAGCGCAATTGGTTTTGAGAATTATGTTGAAGATATAAGACACGCAAGAATTGTTTCTGATAGAACAGTTGCTGGTGATAACTATATTGTTCTTTCTAAGACAAGTACGGCAATTACAAATCCTGATTCAGCTTATATGATAAAAGTTAATTTCAGTGGTGGAGCATTTGATTTTCATGAATATGATTATCCAAAGCTAAATGTAAATAGCCTTGTATCTGACTCAGCTATAAACGTAACACCTATTTATACTTTCACTGGTGCAGACTCTTTAAGTCACTCAAGTGGTCCTGCAGTATCTACTGTAGCTGCTCCGGCTCAGGATACTACGTCTAACCCGCTATTCTTTAGTTTTCATGAATCTGACACTGTAGATAAAATCAGAAATGGTTTCTACAATACAAATGAAACTAATGTTATGACTGATAGTACGACTGTAAATGGAAGTTATCCTGCGTTTATAGGAAATTAACTAATCTTTATTGCAACAAGTGATCTTTTTGATACACTAAAGTATGATAAGAATATTCATCTCTTTTATCCTACTTCTGTGCTCAACTATGGCTCTCGCCTATGAGTTGCAGATTATTAAAGGTGTGTCCAAATCAGGTCAAACTTTTATTACAAGGTCTGGTAAAAAAGACGGTATCTTCCAAGGTAAACAAGCAACATTCACTGCGGATAATGTAAGCGTTATTGCAAAAGCAATTGTTGTTACTCGAGAGTTTACTCAGTGGGAAATTGAAAATAATTTTTCTGAAATCCCATTTAAAAAAGGTCAAATAGTAACCTTCTACGACACGACAGAATACCTTTGGGCCTTAACTCCAGAAAAAGTTAAAACAAAATTTATAAAGTCAGACCTCTATGCTCCAAGAAAATCTTTTGCACTTCACACTTCTTTCTTTAAAGGTATAAGTGAAAGTGTTTCGGGTGTTGATACACAAAGTGATCAACGAGGTGGTATTCAACTGGAAGGCTTTGTTGAACATGAATTTAATATAAACTTTGCCATGGCTTACGGTCTTCGTTACACAAGTGAAACAATTAATGTTCAAGAAGCTTCTTTAAAGGCTACAAGGTTCTTAGGAATCTTAGAGGGAAGATATTATTTTGATCCAATTCGATCATTCTATGGTGCTCGCCCCTCTTTTGGTTTAGGCCTTGGTTTTGGACAATCAGTAACGAAAGCATCTGGTCTTTCAAGCTCTGGAACTGTTCGCATATTACCAATAACAAAATTTGGTTTAAGCCTTCCTATGTCAAAGAAAACGGAATTCACTTTTGAAGCAGCATTTGAATCACTTGAAATTGACGAAGAATTTCAAGATGGTCAAAAGCAAGTTACAAATGTTGATAATTTTAAAACCGGTATTTCAATTAAAAGATTTTTTCAATAATTATTTATTCACAAGGATTCGTAGCTTTTGCATAGTGATCAGCAATATCTACAGCAGAAAGAGCAGAGTCATATAAAGCAAACTCATCAATTTGCCCTATAAAGTTTGAAACATAACCCTCGCCTATAAACATATTATTAGGTCCTGCTGTCGCTGCAGCGTAGTTGGCTGCTCTATCTAGAACTTCAACTCCATTAAAGTACCAACGAACTCTCATATTAGATAAGTCTCTTACTAAAACAACATGAGTCCAGGCATTCAAAGTTGTACTCGCTCCAGAACCAATCCCTTGATATGGGCCACCATTGCCACCATTTGTACCGTAGTAATAATTGATTTGACCTGTTGGTTCTAAAGTCATTGTCCCCTCTCCACCATAGGCTTTTGCAAAAGGATTTCTTCTTCCACCAAAAGTCGTTGGGCGAATCCACATCTCTATAGTTTGATCTCCCGTTATTTGAAGATAAGAATGGTTCCCTAAATTTAAACTTGCTGTTCCATCAAAGTCAGCTGAGAAATTATCATTTCTATCAAACACACCAGGACTTCCAAAATCAACATTCAAAACTGTAGGATTATTTCTTGAACTACCTGAATCTCGAACGGAGCTTGCTCCACTTTGCTCATTAAAACGAAAGTATACAACTGGATTAGAATCAAGAACTGACTCCTCATAGCAATCAAGACCAGTTCCTTCCAAAAGTGAGGTAGATAACCCAAGTTCATTTTGTTCACATCCACTTACCAGTAAAACAAATAAGGGTATAAAACTAAAATTTAAATTTTTTATATAGTCCAAATAATCTTTCATCATATACTGCTTCGCCCTCTGAGCTTAAGATAGTATTTATATAATTATACTTTAATCCAAATCCTGATTGAGATGATATATCGATCCCAATACGTGTTCCATGTCCCGAAAACTTCCTATCAATTGCCTCTTGTTCAGCAACATGAATTTTATGAAAACTAGTAAGAACAATTATTGAGCCGGCTTTACTAATTAGCCCAGCTCCAAATTCATAATGATTCAAGTTTGCTAGTTCGAGACTTGCTGTTGTTACTCCGCCCGACGCAACTTCAAGATCTTGAAGCAAGTAACCTTGTTGTACGTAGGCAATATCAATATAGATCATTTTTGTGGCTTTAAACTTTAGTTCAAGGTGTGATCGTCCAACAGAGTATTCTTCATCCTCTAGATCAAGTGTACTTTTAATTACTCTGTGCTTAGTAAATTGGTGCCCAAGACTTAACCTTACTGATTTTTTGAAATCAAAACCGATATCTAATCCAAATCCAATATTAGGTTTGAAAAGGGCATTAAAATTACTGCCTTGTTCGGAGTATTCAGAGCGAATAGATTTATTAAGTAAGCTTACTTTATAGTCGACACCATAACTCTTTGGAATCATTAAGGTAAATATGAATATAAATAGAAGCTTCTTGCCCATCACTATTATTATACGTAGTCTTGAGACTTCTAAGAAGAGAGCAATAAATTCTTAATGCTTTTAATAATTCCTTAACAAAACTACCAGACCAAAAAAGGCCCCCATTACTGGAGGCCCTTATATCTAAGAATTGAACAAGTATCTCTTAGTAGAAGATTGAGTTAATTACTTCCATTGTTTGCTCTGAAGATATTCCGTTTTTAGTTCCAACAGTACTAAGAACTTCATCTAAAAGAGAAGAGTTCCCTTTCATTGATTCTTTAACTGCAACTTCAATATCTTTCATGTTTTTACCGATGATTGATACAGCAAATACATCTGCATCTTTTTCAGTTAATTCACGAGTACCAGCAAGTTTGTTAAACTGGTGAGCAACTTTTGCAATCTCACGAGCTCTTGGAGCTGAAAGACCAAATCTTGCATTTAACTGAGAAGCAATTTGATTAAGGTAATGTTGCTCTTTTAAAGAAGCAAGCTTTTCCATATCAACAGTTCCGTTATCAGCGTGACTTAAAGCAAGACCGTTAGCAACTGCAGTTTTTGAATCAAACTTAGAAAGTTTCGAGTAATTAATTAAATCACCGTTAACAATTGCAGCAAGTTTAACAGAAGGGTTTGAAGACTTAGTTGATAAACCTAAACCAGCATCATAACCATCATCAAATCCATCATCATAACCAGCATCATAACCATCAGCAGCACCATCTACATCACCTGCGTCAGCACCAGCATCATAACCAACAGTATAACCATCATCAAAACCATCAGTTAATCCAACGTTATAACCGTTTGTAAATCCTGTATCATCTCCATCAGAATAACCATCGTTATATCCGATATTGTATTCAACATCTACACCATCATCATAACCATCGTTATAACCATCAGTTGCACCAGCAGTTGAACCATCGATAGCACCGTCTACAGAACCATCGTTTGTCCCTTGAACTGCACCGTTTGAAAATGCAACTCCATAAGCTGAATCATATGCTGGTTGGTAAGCAGCACTATAACCAGCTGTCTCACCTACACCATATTGTGCAGTAAATCCGTCATTATAACCACTACCGTAGTTGTCATTGTTAGTGTAGTAAACTTCACCATCAGCATAACCATTAGCGTGACCTTGAGTAACACCTGTATCAAATCCAGTGTTATAAGCACCTTGGTAAGTTTGGTCATAACCAGTACCGTAACCATCAGAATAACCTTGGCTTGTACCATCTTGCTCACCTTTAACTTCACCTGCAGCGAAACCTTCGGCATACTTATCTTTACATGCAGTTCCTAAGAACGCTGTAGCCATTAATAAAACAATATACTTTTTCATTTTTATTCTCCTAAAGAATTAGTCTTAGTTAAAGATTGTTGAAATCATACCGTTGAAGTCTTCTGGGCTCGTTCCAACCTTTTTAGAAGCTCTTTCAAGTAGTAGATTCAATTTTTCTGAGTCACCTTTTTTAGATTCGATAACTGCAGAAGCAATTTCACCCATATCAAAACCAATTAATTCCCTAGTGAATGCTGAAGCATCTGCTTCTGTCATATCACGACTTCCCGCTACTTTATTAAACTGGTGAGCAACTGTTGCCATTCTCTTTGCAGATGGTTGGCTTAATCCAAATTTTGTTTGGATTTGTGAGCTCATAGCATTTAAGTAGTGCTGCTCTTTAAGAGCTGCTAATTTTTCCATATCTACTGAACCTGAATCTGCGTGAGAGAAAACTAGTGTTCCAGTTTCAAGTACAGATTTAGAATCAAATTTTGGTAGTGATGCATAATCAACAAGGTCACCGTTAACCATTGAAGCTAACTTAACCGCTGGGTTTTTAGAAACTACACTTGAACCAATTGCAGCGTCATATCCATCATCAAAACCATCGTCATAACCAATTGTATAGTTTGTATCGAAAGCAGTATCATAGAAGTCAGAGTAACCATCTGAATAACCAGCTGCTTCACCGTTATCAAATCCTACGCTGTATCCTGAATCGTAACCAACAGTGAAACCATCGTCTTCACCATCAGTAAATCCATCGTTATAACCATTGTTATAACCATCTACTGAACCGTCATCATAACCATCGTTATAATTATTATTATAAGCACTGTTATAAGCACCAGAATAAGTTATATCGTATGCACCTTGGTAAGTTGAATTGTAACCATCTGTTTGACCATCTGTTTGACCATCAGCTGTACCATCTGCTGTACCAGCAGGAGTTCCTGCTGCAAAACCAGCTGCATAACCAGCAACTCCACCTTCATTGAAACCTTGTTGGTAATCAGCTGAAGCAAAGTCTGTGTATGCTTGATTGTAACCTTGATCGTAACCTACAATTGTACCAGCAGCGATACCATCAGCAGTACCATCTGTTGTTCCATCTGCTTGACCATCAGATAAGCCGTTTGCGTGAGCGTTGTTATACGCGCCTTGATAAGTTGAGTTGTAACCAGCATCAAAGCCTTCGTCATACTTAGAATTACATCCAGTTCCGATAAAAGCTGTTACTGCTAGCACTGCAAGATACTTGTTCATTTTGTCTCCTTGAGTGTTTCGTTCGTTTTGTTTTGTTTGTTTATTTTTTTAAGTCGTTCCTACCCAACTTTCAAAAACATATCTTTCTTACATTTGTTCTATTTTTTTTACAACCTCATGATGTAAATTTTTCCTTATAATTTCTCACACTTGACGCATCACAACTGGTGTCAAATGGGCACTAATTCCTAAAACTTACAAGCAAGTAAGTTTAAAAACTCGTATTTTTGATAACTTATGGAGCTACCAAGTCAACATAGTTCATACTAAAACCTTCATTCGTTAAACATAATAAAGAGTATTTAGAATTTCCTTTTAGAGTTTTAATTGGATTTTTAGCAACACAGTTATTTGGAATGTTTAAACTCATATCAACAGGTGCTACTAAGTTCTTTCCTACTTTTGTTAAAAGATAAATATTATTTCCGGCCAAACTTGTTCCATCAACATAGATTGCTGGTTGAAGCTTTCCAGCTCTAGTAGCAATAGTCATTGGAATATAAAGCTCACTCATTTTACTTCCTGGTAAGAATGAGAATTTTTTAACTTTTCTTTTAAGTGTGCTTTGAACTCCATCTTTTTGAGATACAAGCATTACATAATCAACAGTCTCTAGAACTGCTGTTTGAGTCCCGTCTTTATTAAATAGAGCTAAGAAAGAAAGAATTCTATCGTTCTCATTTTTCATTCTATAACTTAGAACATCTTCAGAGTTATCCTTAACAGCTGTAATCGTAACAAGCTCATCAGTTAAAAAAGATACGAAAGCATTTGAAGCATTTGTATCTAGGCTCTCAGAACTTAAGTCATAAACTGGGTGATGAGCACTTGCCTCTAATCTCTCAGAGATTTTATCTTGAATTTTTATTGTAAAGTCACCATCTTTAAAAGTTATTAAAGCATTCTCTCTATAGAAACCAAGCCCTACTGAACAAATAGCTTCTATAACACCCGCTTCATAAGTCTCTTTCGTCTGATTAAGAAGTTGGATGATTGAAACATTTGTATCTGCAATAGCAATTGTTTGAGCCATTGAATCTTTAAGCTTTTCACGAACAGTTTGAATAAATTTAACGTTCATCTGTGTTCTTGCTTTATACTCAGCATACTCACCCATTGAGATATCAAGCCTATAGATTCTTCTCATTTGAGATCTATCTTTTGGTTTCCATGGATCAATAATTTGATCTTCTTCAGGAAGAGCACCTGTTCCGATAAAGTATGGAGTTGCCAATGTCTTACCATTTGCAAGAGTTCTCTTCATCAGCTTAACAGTATCAGGAGTTACGTTCACAATCGTTGGGTAGTAACGAATATCTGAATACTTACCAACAAGAGGAGCTAGGTTTGAATCTCTATAAGAATAAAGAATATAACCGTTTTCACCCTCAGGTCTAACAACCGTTTTTACAAGGTAATCTAGTTTTCCATCATAGTTATAGTCACCTCTATGAACTGAAAGTAACTTAACAGCTTTTTTAATAAAGATAGAATTTTGAGCTTCAGTAAATGCATTACCTTCAAAGTTGAAGAAATAAAGCTTTATCCCATCTTCATTTTCTGGGATCGTTTGTCCCTGTTTTTTCTTAGGTTGATATTTAACGTAGTAACTTGGATATTCAGTTGTATAAAGAATATCTTCTACTGTTCTAAGGTTATCTCTAAGTTTTTTCTCTTCTTTGTCCCAAAGTCCTACTGGAACTTTTTTGGCTGGATTTTTAAATTTAAAATTTACCTTAAGAGAAGAAGCTCTTTTTGGAACATAGAATTGCTTCGAAACAGTAACTTCATGCTCAAAGTCATGTCTTGAGTTCTCTACACCATTTTCATCGTGTGTCTTAACTACAACTTTAAAACGAGTTTGCTTATCAATATACTTACTTGAAATTAAACCAGAGAACTTTACTACTGATTTATCAAGAACTGGCTTTCTCTCACTTTGAGGTAATTGACTTTGTCTTTGATTCTCAGCAAGCATCTGCTCTTTAAGTACATTATAGTTCTCTAATTCTTCAAACTGAATTACATTTCCACGAAGTTTTATTCTTCTATCTTTAAAATAAAGTTCAACTTTAACATTTGAAGCTTTTGCTCCATAGTTTCTTATTGGTAATAAAAGATCAAACTTTCCGTTTTTAGGGCTGAAGATAATCTCAGAGTTCATTTTAAATACAGGTTTAATACTTGGAGCATTTTCTAATGCAAATGCTGCTTCAAGATTTAAAAGACCATGCAACGATTTGAAATCATCTTGTTTCTTTTGAGCTGAATCATAAAGTCTTCTCATAACATCAGTTAACTTAATATCAGGATATGTCCCTTTTAAAAGTGCAGCCGCTGCTGAAACGAATGGTGCTGCTTGAGAAGTACCACTTAAAATATCGTAACCTTGAATATTCATTTTCAAAGGAATGAATTGAGTTGGAATAGTACTTAGAATCTGATCACCTGGAGCTAGGATATCAACTTCTCCACCATAGTTAGAGAATGCTGAAACTTTTCCATCTGCGTCTACAGAACCAACACAGATTACGTTTTCATAAGCACATGGATAAATATTTCCGTTCGTATTATTATTTCCCGCTGCTGCAACAACAACAATGTTTTTTCTAACAGCTTCTTTTATAACATTTCTCATAAAAGTCGTATCCATCGACTTTGGCCATCCAAGAGATAGGTTTATTACATCTACGCCACGTCTAACAGCATAAAGAATTCCATTAGCAATTCTTTGAGATGGAGCTTTCATTAAAAGTCTATCTCTATCACTAGTTTCATCAACTCTTCCCGTTACTTTAATAGGAAGAATTTTTATTTTATCAGAAACACCAGATACACCGATTTCGTTATTCTTTTTTGCTGCGATAATTCCAGCGATATGAGTTCCGTGATTTTTATCATCAAGAGGAAAAGGGATATACATTGGATCAATTGCCGCAAAGTTATAACCTAGACAATCTGCTTTATATTTATTGTTGTCTCTGTCTTCTCTTTGACCTGTTGGAACTTTTCCATCATCACATTCAGCTTCATTTCTAAAGAATTGATCTTTAAGTTCTGGATGCTCTAGATCAACACCCATATCAACAACTGCAACAACTGGACTTTTCTTTAGATTTGCTTCAATTGAATCAATTTTATTTTTCCAACCAATATCAACTCCAGCGACACCAGTAATTGTTTCAGGCGCTCCTTTCAGAGTTTGCTTAATAATAAGTTGCTTTTGGTTATGAAGTCCCCATTGTAGAGGGTATAAAAGATCATTTGTAACTAGCTCTGACTGAGGGTGTGCTTTAATTTCAAAAAAATCTGCTTTAAAATCTTTTTCAATTAGCTTCACACTTGGAATTTTTGCAAGGTCAGCTCTATCTCCGTTAAATTCAACAGAGTAAAGTCTGTCAAAATACTCTGAAGAGTATGATGTGTACTTTTGAATTGTCTTTACGCCTTGAGCTTTTACTTGCTCAATATCATTTGCAGAAAGAGAATGATTCATCTCTACAACATAAGTTTCAGCTGCCGCTAAACTTGATAATGCACAAAGAGTTAATCCAAATATTTTTTTCATTATAGTACTCTCCCAAGTAACCAACTAATGTAAAATTCACCATTGCTTATACCGATAAAGTCTCTAAGTTCGTTCAAAGGTCCTTTAAGGTTTTCAGATCCAGTTCTTCCTAAAGAATTTGAGATTAACTTTCTATCTCCATCTTCGTCTCCAACTCTAAATCCATCAATTCTAGCAATTGCAAAAAAGTTATTTCCACCACCAAGAACTTGCTTTATTCCTGATACTTTTAATTTTTCTTCTAAAAGCTCAACCATTTCTATGGCTTTTCTTACGTATCTTTTTTGATCATTCTTAAGAAGAAACTTTGAGTATTTAGCTCTAAGTCTTAAAAACTTTTTAAAGCCACTTCTCTTCAGAGAATCTGAACCATTAAAGTTCGTCATATCTCTACTTTGATTATGCTTCCAAATCTTTTCTAATTTTGATTCAGAAATAGAAAGCATGCTCTTTAGTCCTTCGTTATATACAAAAAAGTTAACGTTTATATTGTATAAGAAGATCTTTTTTGTCTGAGCCAGTACTTGTTCTTCAAAGAACTTAAACCCATACTTTTTCTTAATCTTCTTCAGTGTTTTAATCGCTTTTTTGTGATCCATTTTCCAACCATTCCAAACTCTTGTTAGTTTCGTAAATGGTCTTTCTAGTTCACCTTTATCGTTATAAACACCTTCGTAACTTGTTATTCTATTTTGCGCTTTCCCCATATATGTAAAGCCTGGGTTTCCTTCGTTAAAGCTTGAGATAGAAAAGTTTGTATCTGTTAGCTTTGCAAAAAATAGATCAACAAGATCTCTAGTATAATTTTCGTAGTCAGTACCTTTTGTGTATCCTTTCACTTGGCGGTAAGCTTTCTTTTCATGACCCTCTGGACTCTTAATAACCAAATTGTCTTGCTGCTTTAACCAATTCCATCTAAAAACTAAAAGTCCAAGTTTTGCGTTTCTTTCGTCAAACTTATGAACAATTGTAAAAGGTTTTTTCACTGCCTCTAGTGTTGCCACAGATCCAGTAAGGAATGCGTTTCTAAGTCCTTTAAGGTTATCAACAAGTAACTCGTTGTTTTTCTTAGCGATATTAACCTTATAAAACTTTGTTCTCGCCTTTCCTTTGATTCCTTTCACAGTAATCTTCATTATTGGAACATATTTCTCAATACTCATTGCAAGCTCGATACCATTTACGTTTCCTAGATCCTTATAAATGTGAATTTCTGTTTCACTTTTTCTATGTATGTGTAATCTATTAACAACTAGCTTATTTCCTTTAACTGAAGCCTTAACTTTAGCAATATTATAAAGACTCATACCTACAGTTGCCGTTAGGGCTCCTCCGATAGAATCTTGAACAATAAGTGATTCTCCAACTTCAAGATTCTCATCTAAAAGCGCTGTAATTTCAGAGATTTCATAATCTCTTTGTTTTTTAGCAAGTCTATATGCCTGGTATGATACTTCTGAGATAGCTGCTGTTGATTGACTAAGAACAACTGTAATATTTTTATCAACGCGACCTTTTCTATCAGCAGCACAAATAACCTGCTCAGTACCTGTTACAACCTCTTCACCATTTTCATCTGTTTCTTTGATTTCTCTTTCAACGATAGAGAACTGCTTATTAAGCTTCTCTACAGCGTCTTTTCTACAAGTAGCATACGTTACATACGTATTCGTAATTTGAGCCTGAAGTGTCTCAAGAGCTAATTTGGCCTGAGATACAGCTTCATTTTGAACTATTGAAGTCTCATAAGTATTTTGTAGACCTGTAAGCTTTGTATTTGCTTGCTCAATTGCACTCATAAGTTTCTCTGTCTTATACTTATCTGCAAAATTTGTAATTTTACTTGAGATAACACCAACAGCTGCTGTCAATTTTTTATACGATGACTTATTAATAACAACTTTCTCTGTGTCACTAAGCTTGTCATAGTCAGCTGTCATAATTGCGCTAAAGTAGTTTCCGTACTTTCTTTTAAGAAGTGGAACCATCATATTTTTAAATGGATACTTGAGAGCTTTTTGTACACTTGTAATTGGCTTAACATGTGAATAAGTTCTATTTAGAAATACAGATGCATTACCGTAAAGATCCACTGGTAAGCTCTGTCTTACAAGGTTTCCATCAACAGGTACCTTTTGACCCGTTTTAGCATAGATACCACTTACACCGCCAAATACACCGCCAGAAACACTTGCTCCTACTGTATCAACGAGTTGGATAATATTATCTGTCCCAAGGTAACTTCCTGTAACAATATCTCTATTAAGAATTAAATTTCCTCTTACAGTTGGAAAAGCATAAGCTTTAACTGGTAACTTATTATTATTTCCACTTGAAACTGTATCAGCAAGATCCTCAGACAATGAGTCATAAAAATCTTCAATTTTTCCATTTAAGTCTGTTCCTAAGAACTTTGCTGAGTTAAATGTATTCATAAGAAGCTCTAATCCAACCGTAATGGCCTTTGACTTAAAGAAAGCCTGCATATCAGAGTATGCTAGTGGAGACTCAGGATCAGGGATTTTAAAGCGTCTAGCGTATCCATCATAGAACTCTTTTGTAAGCTTTCCATCCTCTAGATCATCATGATTAGAAATTACGTGATTTACTGGAAGGTTCTTATTATCAATACCAAAAAGAGTACCAAGGTGGTTTCTTCCCGACTTTAGCTTTTCAAGCATTAGCATTTTTACAGATTCAGGAACAGAAGTCGCTTCTACAATTTCTTCCCAGTCTTTATGTGTTAACTTCAAAATTCTTCTGGCCATCCATACAGCATCATCTTTACTTACAGAATATTCTTTAGAGTCAGGGAAGTTTAAAATAACGTTTTCAGAATAGATTCTTCCTACTGTCCAAGGAATCATATTTACACTTTGAGTGAATTCAGTAAGAGCATATGGGATAAGTAGAGAATCAAAAACTCTCTTCCCTTGAAATATATCTGCTGATACATATCCTTTAGCAAGGTTTAATTTGAACTCTTGATCTTCCATAACAACGATATCTTGGAGAACAAGCTCTTTTCTTTTCTCGCTTAGAATCCATCTATCAAAAGATCCTGAGGCACTAAGCTTAATATTCCCAATAAAGTTTTCTTTTTCTTTATTAGAATTAAAACGAATTTTTAATCTTTTTACATGTTTAATAGGTGGAACAATATATCCAAGCTTTCTAAGAAGAGCTTTTCTCAGTAAGTAAGTATGAACGTTCTTACTAAGGATCAATGTATATTGAATTGGTGTTCCATAACTATTATTTTTATTTACAGTTACTCTATAACTACCAAGTCTTGCCCATCCCTCTGATACAAAATCAACCTTATCCATATCATTAACTGGAAGGTTATCTAGCCTAGGATTAACAGGTGCTCCTATTTGATTTCTCCAAATGCTTGGCTCTTCTTTTGGCTCAAGGTCAGCAAGTGTCCACTGACATCTTGTTTCGTTAAAACGTCTTTTATAATAGATTGCTGCTTGTTTAGGAGAAAGAACATCACCTTTTTCAAAGCCTCCACCACATTCATCAGAGTCACAAAGAAGATCTGTTGAAGGCATATGTCCAAAAGATAGAGGAACTGTTCCACTAATTGGGTTGTATGACTTTAAAGCTTCAAGGTCACATAAATTTTGAATCATAGACCTCTGCCTACCATCGTTGCCAGATTCTTGAGCGAAGCCAGATACCAAATTTAATGCAAATAAAATTGTAAATAACCTAATCATTCTCTTCCCTGTTTCTACACAGTTGTTTAAATTTTAGACACTTTTTTAAAAGTATCTGCTCATAAACTACTGATTCGTTGTAAATTATTAATTTCTAATATTTATTGTTGCTAGATCTATGCCAAAATTCGAAATGGGACTATAATAGTTGCTGTTACAAGCGGGAGAAATGTGAAAACACTTTATGTATCAGAAAACAAATTAGAAACTGAGACACTTAGAAGAATTCTCAAACACAACTTTAAAAATCTTGAGTTCTCTAGTGCAAGCTCTACCGATGAAGTTCAACAAATACTTCTAAACGAAGGACCGTTTGGCTTTTTTATTGTTGATGCTGAACTAAAAGAGAGCGATCCAAATAGTCTATCAGAGTCTATGGTTGAAATGAGTGGAGAAAAGCCCTTCTTATTTATAGGACTTCCTGCGGCCATTACAGATCGAATTAGCCAGGGACTCTATCAATCAAATACAAACAACGACCAAATGTATAAACCCTTTGATAGAGATGACTTTTCTGATGATATTAAAAATAAAGTAACCACTATTATTGAGTGGGCTACAAAACAGGAATTTGAATCTTCTATTGAAAAAGTAAACCCTGAGGACTTTATAAAGATGAAACTAAAAAGTTTCTATCTAATGAATACCTTTCCTTATGATATGTATCTTGAAGTAATTCCTGAAGAATACATTAAAATAATAAATGCTAATAAGCCCTACAGTATATCGACTCTTGATCTTTATGCGAAAAAAAATGTAAAACAACTTTTTATAAAGAAGAATGATCATATAAAGTATCTAGAACAAGAAACACTTAAAAGTATAAAAGCTCTTAAAAAGTTTTTACCAAGTAATAAAGATTACTTTATTGTTTTGTTGCGATCTATAACTGTTCTTCATCAATACATGATTAGTCTTGGCGTCACTGAAAGTGTCGGTGAACTTGTTGATGAAATAGCCGATGGGATAATTAAGTCTGAGAGTCATTATAAAACTCTAATTCGACTTTTAAAGAATTATCCTCAGCACTATGAAGGAGTTGCGAGTAAAAGCTTACTTACGGGACTTCTCTCTGTGCATCTTTCAAAAAAAATGGGATGGGAGTCTAAAACGACAAAGATGAAACTTGCTGTCTGCTCTATCCTTCAAGACTATTCACTACCTGATGAATTTATGTCAAAAATTAACTACCCAAATGATTCAAGACTAAATGAGTTCACAGATGAAGAAATTGAAAAATTTTATAATCACCCCATTGACGCGGCAAATGTTTCAAAGCAATTTTCAAAATACCCCGATCTTGATTATATTTTACTCAATCATCACGAGCTTCCTCTCAAAAAAGGATTCCCAAACCAAGTCGGACAATCAAAGTTTACAGTTATTAGTTGTGTCTTTAATCTTTCTCAGTTTGTTGCATCAGAATTAGATGGATATAAGTTTGATCGAAATACAATTATTCAATTAGTTAAAATGATGAATAGAGACTTTAGTGTCGGGAATTTTAAAACGGTATTTGAAGCTCTAAAGAGCTCTTTTAGCTCTAACTAATATCAATTTTGTCTAAAGTTGAATTTCACTAATAGTTGCAATTATTTTTCGGTAAGATTGATACGTATACCTTGCATTTAGACGCTTTATTAGCTTTTCTGGATTAAGAGAATCTTTTTTATTTCCATCAGCAATGTCTTGTAATATTCCATTGGCAGTATCTTCTGCAATAATAATAACTTTCGAAAGAGGAGAAATATCATCTTTGTAATTCACAGCAAATCCGCGTCCATTCATCATTCCATGGTGTTGTGAAATAATCATGTCTGCTCCCATTGGAGCTCGAGGAAAAGATTGAATCATCTCCCCTGCATATTTTGCGTGATTTAAAATAACTTCCTTATCTTCAGTTGAAACATCTTCTCTAAATAGAAGATCCTCTTCACTTATAGCATCTGGATATTTTTGATAAATTGGAACTAAAAATAAATCATGAAAGAAAATTGAAAAGGCAACCTTATCGATTTGCTCCTTACTTCCCCAAGACATTTTCTCTATCATCTGGCTCGCAATAAAAGTAGCAACGACCCCATGTTTGAAAATATAATCACCTTGATTTTCCATCAACATAGTCAATAGCCCACGAAGCTTTGGAACATCTTTTACGACATTAATCATGGCCTTAATGCAAGTGTTAGAAACTGCCACGACCGCCTCTGAAACTTTTGGATCATCGAATACTTCTTGGGCCACCATTGAGTGTCCTTGAGCTGTAATCTCTATTTTTTCTTCTGTAGATAAATCTGGCTTGTTGAGTTCATCAATCATAAATGAACTTACTTTATTTATAAATTTCAATCTAAACTGCGAGTCTATATAAAGGTAGTCTTCATCTTTTTGAATAAAAGAGTTGAGCTTATCTCCAAATGGAATTGATTTCTCAATCACCTGTTCGTAATCGTATTCAAAATCCTCTTTTTGTTTTCTAGAATAAAGATCGTAATAACTACTCTCCATATTTTTTAAAAGTCTTATTGGGATAGGAAAATAATTAGGAACTTCCCTAGAGGCCATCTGAACTGCCGTCAGTTCAAGAAGCTTGGCCATAGATTGCAGAAGCTGCTTAATATTGTATTTATTTTTTATGTAGATTGCTTGCTTATGCCCCTTTGCATGATCACCCATAAGAATAAGAGGCACTTTCATTTTCTTTTTGGCCAAAAACTTTTCAAGAACTGAAAGGTCTCCTGGATCATTTGATAGGTTTTTAAAAACAATTATAGCGTCAAGATTCGGAATATGTTCAAGTAGAGCAACTGCTGATTCAATATCTGGTTTAATATTAATATTAACTGCAACGTACGCTCTAAGGTTTAGTTCGAATAAACTATTTATGACTTCATTATCTGATATTAAAACTGCTTGGCTCATAAGTGTTTAAATTATAACAGATATTAAGCTTAATGCACCTTAGAATTTAAATATTTCTGTAAATGATGCACCCCAAGATTGATCGCTTCTTTTTTGTCAGGTTCATTATACAAAATGGTCACATGATTAAAAATCTTTCCCGACTCACTTTGGATGATATCAACTTCAACATTAAATAATTCTCCCGCCGGACTGAGTTGAATTCTTCCAATCAGAAATGGAGATAGTCCTTTGAGTTCTATTAAATGTTCTTCCACTAACGCTCCTTGTTGCAAAAAAATAGTATGACCTAAATCATTGCTAAAACATGACAAACAGTTAAAAACTGATACCATACTTATACTTTTAAATTAATTTGTTACACATTATTTCTTATTAGAAAAGGGAGTTTTTTCATGATGGTTTCCCACAATTATCTCACATCGTCGATTGGGAAAAAACAGATCATGGCCATAACCGGTCTTGGTTTAGTTGGTTTTACCGTAAGTCATTTAATTGGAAATTTTTTGCTATTTTTAGGACCTGATGCATTTAACACATATGCTCATACCCTAACAAGCAATCCACTTATTTACCTTGCAGAAGTTGGTCTTGGAAGTATGTTCTTACTTCATCTTGTTTTAGCTGCTATTACTCAGCTTCAAAACAGAGCAGCAAGACCTATTGGTTATCTTGCTAAGAAGTCTACTGGTCGAGGGGAAACTTTCGCATCTAAGACAATGGCTTATACAGGTCTTATTCTTTTAGCTTTTGTTATTATTCATCTTATCAATTTTAAGTTTGGCTCTGTGTACGAATCTACAATAGAGGGAGAAACAGTAAGAGACTTATATAAGACAGTAATTGAATATTTCTCTAACCCTCTTTATGTTGTTTGGTATTGCTTTGCAATGGTCGCTCTTGGGATTCATACAAGTCATGGTTTCCAATCGACGCTTCAAACATGGGGACTTCGTCACCCTAAGTACACTCCGATGATCGAAATTATCGGAATGTTGTATGCAATATTTGTAACAGTTGGTTTTAGCGCATGTGCGATCTATTGCTACTTACAAAACTAATCAGCTTAAAAATACTTAGGAGTAAATAATGAGTTTTAACTTAGATTCAAAAATTCCAGAAGGTCCAATTCAAGACAAATGGGAAAATCATAAATTTAAATGTAAATTAGTAAACCCAGCAAATAAAAGAAAGTACTCGGTAATCGTTGTAGGTACTGGTCTTGCTGGTGGGTCAGCTGCTGCAACTTTAGCGGAGCTTGGTTATAATGTTAAATCATTCTGTATCCAAGATTCTCCAAGACGTGCCCACTCTATTGCCGCTCAAGGTGGAGTAAACGCTGCTAAAAACTATCCAAATGACGGTGATTCCGTTTGGAGACTATTCTACGATACTGTAAAAGGTGGAGACTATAGAGCGCGTGAAGCAAACGTTTACAGACTAGCTCAAGTTTCAAATAGTATTATCGATCAGTGTGTTGCTCAAGGTGTTCCTTTTGCAAGAGATTACGGTGGATACCTTGCCAATAGATCTTTTGGTGGTGCTCAAGTTTCGAGAACTTTTTATGCCAAAGGACAAACAGGTCAACAACTTCTTCTTGGTGCATACCAATCAATGATGAAAGAAGTTGGTAAAGGGAAAATCGATCTATACACTCGTCGTGAAATTTTAGATATCGTTGTTATCGATGGAAAAGCTCGTGGAGTTATCGTTCGAGATCTAATCACCGGTGATATCGAAAGACATGTTGCTGATGCCGTTATTCTTGGTAGTGGTGGATACGGAAATGTTTATTTCTTATCTACAAACGCTATGGGATCAAACGGTGGTGCTGCTTGGAAGGCGTATAAAAAAGGTGCAGGTTTTGCAAACCCTTGTTATACACAAATTCACCCTACTTGTATTCCTGTTCACGGTGACTCGCAATCAAAACTAACTCTTATGAGTGAGTCTTTGAGAAACGATGGTCGTGTTTGGGTTCCTAAAAAAGAGGGAGACGACAGACATCCAAATGATATCCCAGAAGAGGAAAGAGATTACTACCTTGAAAGAATTTATCCTTCGTTTGGTAACCTTGTTCCAAGAGATGTTGCTTCTAGAAATGCAAAGAATCAAGTTGATGCTGGTAAAGGTGTTGGCGAGACAAAAGTTGCAGTTTTTTTAGATTTCAAACAAGCCATTGAGCGCGATGGTAAGGATGCAATCGCAGCAAAATATGGAAACCTTTTTGAGATGTATCAAAGAATTACTGATGAATCTCCATATGAACAACCAATGAGAATCTATCCAGCTGTTCACTATACAATGGGTGGACTTTGGGTTGACTATAATCTTCAATCAACGATTCCAGGACTTCACGTTCTAGGAGAAGCGAATTTCTCTGATCACGGAGCAAACAGACTTGGAGCTTCTGCTCTAATGCAAGGTCTTGCTGATGGATACTTTGTAATTCCATACACGCTTGGAAATTATTTTGGAACAAATGATCTAGAAAAAGTTGATACGACTCACCCTGAATTTGACAAGAGTGAGAAAGAAGCAAAAGAGAGACTTGAAAAATTCTTAAATATTAAAGGTTCTAGAACTGCTGATGATTTTCACAAGAGTCTTGGTAAGATCATGTGGGAGCATGTTGGAATGGCAAGAAATGAAGCTGGATTAAAAACAGCGATTTCTCAAATTCAAAAACTTCGCTCTGAATTTTGGACAGATCTTAAGATTCCAGGTGAAACAGATGAGGTTAATATTGAGCTTGAAAAAGCTGGCCGTGTTGCTGACTTTTTAGAGCTTGGAGAACTAATGGCAAGAGATGCCCTAATGAGACCTGAGTCTTGTGGTGGACATTTTAGAGTTGAATCACAAACTGATGAGAACGAAGCACTAAGACGTGATGATCAATTTGCTCACTCTGCTGTTTGGGAATTTAAAGGCGTAGACCAAGAACCAATTCGTCACAAAGAAGAATTGAAGTTTGAGTACGTTCCATTAACACAAAGATCTTACAAGTAAGGAGCTACCTATGAGTGGTAAAGAAAAAATAATTACAGTTCATTTAAAACTCTGGAGACAGAAAAATAGAAGCACAAAAGGCTTTTTTGAAGAGCATACTCTTGAAGGTGTATCAACTGGATCATCATTTTTAGAAATGCTTGACCAACTAAATGAAAAACTTATTCGTGAAGACAAAGCTCCATTTGCTTTTGATCACGATTGTAGAGAGGGAATCTGTGGAATGTGTTCACTTATGATTAATGGACAAGCACACGGACCTGAAAGAGCAACGACAACATGTCAGCTTCATATGAGATCATTTAGTGACCAAGACACAATTGTTATTGAGCCGTGGAGATCATCTGCATTTCCAGTTCTTAAAGACTGTATGGTTGATAGAACATCATTTGACAAAGTTATCGCAGCAGGTGGGTTCACATCTGTTAATGTTGGTAATGCTCAAGACGCGAACGCTCTTCCGATTTCAAAAGAGAATGCTGATCTTGCAATGGATGCAGCAGCCTGTATCGGTTGTGGTGCATGTGTCGCAAGTTGTCCAAATGCAAGTGCAATGCTATTCACCTCAGCTAAAATATCTCAGCTTGCCCTACTTCCACAAGGAAAAGTAGAAGCACATAAAAGAGCATCGAAAATGGTAGAAGCCATGGACGAGCTAGGTTTTGGAAATTGTTCAAATCATGCAGAATGTGAAGCTTCGTGTCCAAAAGACATTAATCTTTCAAATATTGCGAGAACAAATAGAGAATTCTTTAAAGCAAAGATCTTTTCTGAGAAAGAATAAAACCAGTTAAAACTTAAGAAGATTATAAATTTAATGCCCTTAATTAGTAGTTATTCTTTTAGAATATTACTGATTGAGGGCTTTTTTTATGGTAGAAAATCATATGCAAATCTACTCTGAAACTCTTTATGCCTTCACACAAAAGTGTCTTCTTTATCTAAGAGAGATAATTGCCAATGAAACTGATTTAGAGCTTCGTAGAACAAGGTTCCTTTTCAATAAACACACCTACCCTCTGGTATTAATAACATTTGAAAACGATTCAAAAATTGGATATTTTGATCAAGCAAGCTATCAAATTGGGCTCAATTCTAAACTTTCATTTACGGCCAAAGAAAATGTTCTAAAAGATATTCTAAGACATGAATTTGCTCATTATTTAACTATGATAAATTTTGGTAATGTAAAAGCTCACGGTGATGAGTTTAAATCTATTTGCAAAAAATATGGTTGGGAAAAATCAATTTCAAAAGCGACCCTAGACATCAACCTTGCAAATGATCTTCTAGAGGGTGATTTAAAATCAGAGAAGCTTATTGCAAAAGTAAAAAATCTTTTAAAGCTTGCAAGCTCTGATAATGAACACGAAGCCCATCTCGCGACAACAAAAGCCAACCAGCTTATTTTAAAACATAACTTAAGTATATACAGTTCAAGTGAAGACACGCCTATTTATACTAAAACCATTATGACAGAAAAAAGAAAGAGCTCAAAGATGTCTAGCATCTACTCTATCTTAACTCACTTTCTAGTGACTCCTGTTATGAATTACACATCAGATGGTGTGCGCCTTGAGATCACAGGAACAAAAACTAATATTGAAATTGGCGAATACGTCTGTTCATTTCTACTTCTTGAGCTCGATAGACTTTGGATGCTCGAGAAAGAAAAAAGTAACTTGAAGGGTCTAAGACAAAAAAATTCTTTCTTTTTAGGTGTTGCACAAGGTTATGAACAAAAGATTAAAGAGACTCAATCACACTACTCCCAAGAGGAATCAAAATCTCTTGTACTAATAAAAGCTGACTTAAAAGAAAAAACAGATAAAATATATGGCAGGCTCAGAGGTAGCTATTCAAATAGCGCTTATGATGATAAATCCGCTAGCCGAGGGCGCTCTCACGGAAAAAGACTTTCTATAAATGAGGGCATTAAGAAAAACAGTAATAAACTAATTGGATGGTTACGATGAATAATTTTGAATTTTACAACCCTACTCAAATTGTTTTTGGTAAAGGACAAATTGAAAAACTAAAAGACCTTATACCAACTGATAAAAAGATCCTTATGATCTTTGGTGGTGGAAGTATAAAAAATAATGGTGTCTACGATCAAGTAAAAAAATCACTTATGGACCATACATTATTTGAATTTGGTGGTATTGAATCAAACCCTAAATACGAAACTGCAATTAAAGCAATCGAGCTTGCAAGAGCTGAAAAAATTGATTACCTACTAGCTGTTGGTGGTGGATCAGTAATAGATGCAACAAAATTTATAAGTGCAGCCATAAACTTTGATGGTGATGCGTGGGATATACCTTCAAAGAACGCAACATTTGAAAATCCTCTACCATTTGGAACTGTTCTTACTCTTCCGGCAACTGGTAGTGAAATGAATTGTTTCTCCGTTATGTCTAAAGGGTCAGATAAGCTTGGTTTTGGAAATCCATCTTTATTTCCTAAATTTTCAATTTTAGATCCGCAAGTTACTTATACTCTTTCAGAGAAACAACTTGGAAATGGTCTTGTCGATGCATTTGTTCATACAACAGAACAATATCTTACAAAAGATGTTAATACCCCTCTTCAAGACAGAATAGCCGAAGGTATTTTACAAACTCTAGTGGAAGAAGCTGATAAGGTTATTCATATAAAAGAAGACTACGAATCTCGTGCAAATTTTATGTGGTCAGCAACTATGGCCTTAAATGGTCTAATTGGTTCAGGTGTAGTTCACGACTGGGCAACACATATGATTGGACACGAATTAACAGCTCTTCATGGGATTGACCACGGACGCTCTCTCGCAGTTGTTCTGCCAAGCCTCCTAAGAGAATTAAAAGAACAAAAGAAAGTAAAGCTTCTTCAATTTGCTCAAAGAGTTTGGGGCATTGAAGGAGGAACTCCTGATGAGAGAATCGAGAAGGCCATCGTTTGTATGGAAGACTTCTTTAATAAAGTAGGAGTTCCAACAAAGCTTAAAGTTTACAAAATCACTGAGGATGACCTACCTACTATTGTTAGTGCATTGAGATCTCATATTCCGGCCAATCTTGGTGAAGCACAAAATATTGACCAAGACATGGTTCTTAGAATTTTAAAAAGAGCTTTATAATGAAACAAAATAAATATTTAGTTATAGGTGGTGCTTTTATTTTCCTAGCTGTTGCCCTTGGCGCATTTGGAGCCCATGGCTTAAAAAATATTCTTGATGTAAAAGCACTTGCAACTTTTAAAACTGGCGTTACTTATCAAATGTACAACGGCATAGGGATCTTACTTGTATCTTTAATTGCGAAGGTATTCCAAGTTGATTTCTCAAGATCACTGAATTTTATGATTATTGGTATCGTTTTATTTTCATTTAACTGCTACCTATATGCCCTAACACAGATTAAAACGATTGCTATGATTATACCTTTTGGTGGTATGTGTTTTTTAATTGCATGGTTTTTATTTAGCTTTAAAGCCTATAAAGAATTAAATCAAAAAGAAAGAGAGTTATAATGAAATACCTAGTTTTACTTCTACTTTGCTCATGTGCTCAAAAGTATCAAACATTTCACGTGATAAAAAAAGATCAATTTGATCTTAGAAATCCAACAACTCCAATTGCTCCGAGAGTCAGACTTGGAAAAAAAGAAGTCCAACAAACTTGTGAAGGACAATTTTTCTTTAATCGAAATGCTCAAAAGATTGCAGAAGGGTCCATTCCGGCTATGCTTCGTTATAGCTGTCCAGGTGAGAGATTCTTATATAATGCAAAAGTAACAGAGAGATGGTGGACAACACTAATTTACTCTAGAGCTTGCATAAAGATAGAGAGCTATTGCCCGATGAAATAAAGAGGTAAAGTAACTATACTCTACCTCCTTAATATTCTTATTGAATCTTTTTATAGTAGTAAACTGGATAGCCACCATTTTTGTCACAAGAGTACTTTGTTACAGTATCCGGATTCGAAATAACAAGTTTATCTCCATTAACTGCATAACTAAACTCTCCAAATTTCTCAACGCCAAATAACTTTTTCTTCAAGATTCGTGTCCATGCCTTTGCATTACAACGTACAGAAGTATTTGGAAGCTCTCCCTCATACTTACCTTCTTGAGTGTATGTAAATGATCCTTCATTAACTTGTGTGCAATTAAGTTTAAATGGAGCCCAACTACCAGAGTTTGCTTTCGCTGTCATTTTCATTAAGCCATTAGACACATCTAAATAGATTTTATAAACCATAAACTTTCCACCAAGCTTTAAGGTTTTTCCTGTCGTACACTGAATTTTCTCTACTTGGTATCTCCCCTCTGGAATATTTGAATACACATTTAGACTAAGTACTGTAAGCATTAAAATAATTAATTTCATAATAACTCCTATATTGTATTAATTTTGTATTTAAAAGATATTTTTACATCTTCACGACTCTCATAAAGATGAGAACCATGCTTTCTATATTTTGTATTTCCTAAATTATCGATTCTTAAATTTAAATTCCAATTTCGTCCAATTGTTTTTGTTGCAAAGACATTATGTATAAAATAATCTGGCGTTGGATCCGTCCGTTGAATTGTTTCGGGGTTAACTCTGTTTTGTTTTAGAGCCTTAATCCCTAAGTAACCAAAGCTCATGCCATATTTATCCATATAGTACTTAAAGTCATAAACATATTGATCGGCTGGTAAGTCTTCGAGATACAAGTTATCTTTTAAGTTTCTCCCCCTAACCTGCTCATAGGCTAAACTTAAATCAAATGCTCCATACATATAATGTAACTTAACCTGAGATCCAAAAAGCTTAACCCTAGAAATATTTATAAATTGAGTTGTACCATCACTCTGATCAATTACTGATCTATCAATTCGCTCCATTCCAATATAATCTCTAACTCTATTTTCGTAGCCTGATGCTGAAAGGATTAAAGATTCATCGTACTTATTTAATAAATGAAATTTCGTACGTAACTCAACAATCTGAGATGTTTCATGTTTCAAATTTAAATTTTGAATGAAGTAATTATCCCTGATAAAGAAGTTATCTCCTTTAGCATGTAGCCCCTTTGGGTAGACTTCATTTACTCGAGGAGCATTAAAGCCTTCAGAATAAGCTGCTGTAATATCTACTTTTTGATTAGGCTTGTAGTTGATTGAAACTTTCTTTGATAATTGGCTTCCGCTTTTAGAATCAAATTCTTTTTCACTGGCATCCATTTTATAAAAAGAATATCGAACACCCGGTACTACCTTAAAGTCTCTAACTCCATATTCTTTTTGAGCAAATATATTCCCCGTAAAACTATTCGCCTCGGGATAAGATACAATTTGTTGTCCGTCTGCATCTCCACTTAACCGATCCTCATAGGCTTCAAGTCCATAAGTCCACTGTTTTGATCGTCTCTTGAGGTTCAACCCTAAGGTGTCAATCACTCTTGAATCTTTACGTTTGTCACTTCTTCGTTTTTTATGTTCTTGATAATTTGTATAGAATAAATTCCCAAAGACATAAGAGTTTTTAAATTCTACATTAACATCATTTTTAATTCGTTCTGAGTCAGCCTGTAAACTTTGAATTCTTTCTGGCGGATCTAAAGATGAATCTAGTGGACTATCATCTATTCGTTTAAAGTATTGATAAGTAATTTTAACTTTATCATATTCAAGTTTTACCAATGACTTAAAATCTTTGTAACTTGAATTTTGTAGTTCCGTTCCGTCATTAAGTATTATATTTTGAGACTCAGCACTCGTTAAGCTAAAGATCCCAGAAATATCTTTATTTTTAAATACAGTTTTAGCATTATAAATATTTTCATTATTTGCACTGTTATTTTGATAAAGAAACTCTGCTCCATGGGTGTTTTTTCCGTACAAGTAATCTTCTGCATCTTTTGTTACAAAGTTAACCCCTCCACCAAGACTTGCTCCTTTGGAAAGATCACTTGAATCAGTATATATGTCGACTGTTTTTAAGTTTTCTAGATCAACATTTACGCTAGAGGTATGGCCAGATCTAAAATTTTGTCTGACACCATCAATTGAGATAAATATTTTATTCGAATCTAAGCCTCTTACTTGGATTGCTTCACCACTACTTCTGGGCCCACGAGAGGTCGTTGCAGCACTACTTGCTCTCATAATATCATCTACAGAAGAAGCGTTCATTTGTTTTATTGATTCTGAATCTATACTTGAAATCGAGTCATTACTCTCGATATAAGCTTGTTCTGGATCTGATTCTTGTTCATATACAACACTCTCTAACTGATAAGCAGAGTATGAATGAAATGACACAAATAGCATTAACAAAAAAAGAAATTGCATTAAATATTAGTACCATAAAGCACATAAAATTTTGTCATGAAACTGTCATAATTAGCTTATTTATATACAACACTAAGCGAAATCGGAATTGAGCTCTTATTTAATTCATTGGGTATACTAGGTAGTTCTTTTATCAACTCTATTGTTTTAAGAGCCGAGCTATCAAGCGGCTTTTTATTTGAAGATTTAGTTATTCTAAGATTAGATATTTTATTTGGCTGTAAGATAGTAAAAGATAACCCCACACTTCCTTTAAGTTTTAATTTTTTACTAATTCTGTTGATAAATTTGTGCTCAACGATTACGCTTCGAACGGAGCTCAGATATTTTGCCAAGATAGACTTATTACCCTTAGAGGTCTCTTTACCAGTATCTGCCGTTTTTTGAGATCGTTTTTTTTTCTTTTTAGATTTTTTTGTAGGATTTTTACTCTTACTTTTAACCTCTACCTGTGAATCATCAATTTTAATACTAATTTTAACTTGAGTTGAACCATTATTCTGACTGAAGTGATTCTTTTTTGTAGTAAGGATGCTATTAAAGCCAAATAGTAGAATAAAGTGAATTAATAATGAAATAGCAGAAGCTATTACTTTTTTTTGCATTACTTTGAGTAGTTAATTCTAAATTTTACAAACTTTGCAACGTAATAAAGTCTTAATGAGTATTTAACAATTGATTTAGTCATTATATATCTCTCTTATTTGGTCCATGGATCATTTTATGTTGTTGCCCTATAACTCTAAAAGGTGCTCCAAAATCTTCATTCATTCTCACAACTTCGCTAAAGCGAGCTGTTGGAAATTCCTCTTCAGGCTCGTAACATGGAGTTAGTATCCAGGGAATATCAGGCTTTTCGTTATCATACATCCCTAAGGTCGTAGTAAGCATATCAAAAGTTGCTTCAAAGTCTTTCTTATCTGCGATGACTGCTTTTATTTGTGCTTTACCTGAGTATTGATCACAAAGACTTTTTAAAACCTTAGCGTTTGGCTTCACACCTGTTGATGGTGTTTTATAATCAAAACTTATAAAGTCTATGATATCAAAAAGTTCGTTTACTACTCTCGTTCCTGCAGCTTCAATATTTACATAGAACCCGCTTTTTTTAAGAACTCTAGACAGCTCTAAAGCAGCATCAGAATTTTTTGGATGAAGTGGATCTCCACCAGTGATTGAAACACGACGGATTGGATTTACCCCCTGACAAAGGTCTTCAATTTTTGCCAAAACCTCATTCATCGTCATCGTATCATCTGTAAAATCCCAAGTTTCCTTAGAGTCACAATTAAGACAACCGACATTACAGCCTTGAAAGCGCACAAATACTTGTGGGACTCCAATATGGACTCCTTCACCTTCTGTAGAACGAAATATAGAGTGAATGCGTAAATTCATGCTGAATCTATAACATAGTCATTGCAGTTATAAAACAGCTAGAGAGGATTTTTATCGCTTTGCATGAAAGTTTTACAATTAATCGGCAAATTGATGCAATTATGATAAGTTTCTGGAATTACAATGAATATATCTTGAGGACAGTATGATCACAAAAGTATTAGGTTTATCTTTTGCATTATTATTTATTGGATGCGGAGCTGCTGATAATAGCGCAAGAAAGTCCAATAACACTCCAGGTAATAGAGGCGCAGAAGGTACTATTTATACTCAATTAACCTTTGATACAATCCAGCGCTCACAGATTGCCAGGACAAAGAACGAAGATCAATCAACTTACGATAAAATTGCACTTGCTTTAAAGAATGGAAAACTGCCTGACAGTTTTTTTCTTATTCCTTCTGTTGATCCAAAGCCATCAGAACTAGCAAAATCTCAAGCTACTCAGGTTACACAAATTACAGGCTCATCAGCTCAAAATGACTGTGGAGCACAAAGTGAGCCCGAGTGGAAAGTAAAAAACAGAATTGATGATTGTTCAAAAAGTATCTCTATAGGTTCAGCAAGATATTGGAGTGCTAAGCTTAATGGTGTATCAGGTGAAGGAGATTGGGCGCTAGTTTCATTTTCTGAAAAAAATCAACTAAAGGTATGGAGAGATCTTTCAACGGGTCTTCTTTGGAGTGATATCGTGGGTGAAGCTGACTTTGCAGGTGCCATAGGAAAAAATCCAAAAGATCTAGAAGCAAAACTTAATTCAATCTGCAATCAAGATATTCAAGTATCAAAATCTGCTCGTGGTAACATGCCAGATTCAAATGTAAAATGGAGGCTTCCTTCAAGAGCTGAATTTTTACAAGCCGATATAAATGGTGCTCGCTTTGTTCTAGATCAAACTGCGAATCCAGTTTGGACAGCAACTTTTGAAGGTCTCGAGGCTAGTGACTTCAAAGCTTGGTCGATTGAGCAATCCACTGGTATCCTAAAACTTACAAATATCATGACGACTCTTAAAGTTCGTTGCATCGGTGTTGTTACGGAATAAAGTATGAGTTCAGATAGATTAAGAGAAGAACATGTTAAGAAGACTTTAGAGAAAATCCAAAGTATCGAAAACCAAGTCGACAATCCCCACTACAATCTGTCTAAAGAAGAAGAATTTAAAGTTCATATTGAAATAGATGATAAAGTCGCTCATGGCATGTTTAAGCCAAATCCCAAAAAAGAAGGAAACTGGCTTGCAAGTTCTCAGACTTTTCGAGCGATGAAAAAAGATATTTTTGCCCTAGATGACCAAATGATTGAACTTCAAGATAATTATCAATGTACAAGTTGTAAGACACTTCTGGATCGACAGTTTTGGCATTTTTGCCCATACTGTGGAAGCTCATTCTTAAGCTAATATTTATTTGACGCTCAGGTTAGCTCAGCTTATCATTTAGCTATGTTATTAACTCAAAAATATCATAGTGCAGCAGATATCGATGCAGAATTTATTCCCAGTCTTGAGGAATTGCTCTCAGAGTGTGTTCCATCATTTGATTGGATAAAGAACTTTGAACAAACTGCTCCAGAACAAACTCACTTTGCTTATTATTTATTTTTTGGCCAAAGACATAACTCTCCTATTGGATTTGCACAAGTTGCACTTGAAGCAAAAGAAACTTCTTCTAAGAAATCTTTTCTATCTAAATGGATTACACCTAAAAAAACTTATTCAAAATTAAAAACTGCATCTTGGAAAATGCCTGGATCTTTAAATGAAGGTCTTGTGTTTGAGCCTATGTATATAAAAGATGCTCTTGGGAAAACAAAAAATCTTTTTCAAGAATACTTAAAAAGAGAAGACATCGAAGTTCAATCTCTTTGTTTTAGTGAAGCATTTTCTGATTTAAAAAACATTGATTCTGTATCTTTTAAAAATGCTAATGAAGTGCGCATCCCAAACACACTTGTAAAGAATCAAAAAGATTATGAAACTTATTTAAAGAATCTTCCTAGTGAAACCGCAAAAACAATAAAATCAGCCTGGAAAGAATTCTACAAAAACGAGATGAAACTTGGTGAGTTTCACACCTTTAAAGATATTTTTTCTTATAGAAAAGACTCTGTTTCTGTTTACAAAAAACTTAAAAATGATCCTCTTATAAAGAAATATAAAAATGAAAAATGTACCTATCTTACGATTGAAAAAGACAATCAAGTAGAAGCAATTATTTTTTACATAAAGGGTTTTGGTCATCACTATTTTTATGATTACCTAATCCTTAATCCCAAAATTAATCAATTCACGATTGATCAACTTGTTATCATGAAATTTTATGAAACAAATAACTCTGATAGGCTTCATCTTTTAAAAAGAGCAAATGATATTCAAAACTATGAAAAACAAGGTTTTACTACACGAAGCCAAATCCATCTATCAATTAGTTAATGAAAGAACTTCACTTTAATACTATTTTAGAAATTGTTACTCATTTTTATGAAAGAGCGACAAGAGATATTCTTATTGGTTATCACTTTCGCGTTATTCACGATTTTGATACCCACCTGCCTAGAATTGCTTCTTTTTGGCAACTCCAGCTCACAGGTGAAATTGATGCTAAAGAAGAGCTTCCTTTTAACCTTATTGTGGCCCATAAACCTCTAAAAATAAGAACAGGAGAAGTTAATCGTTGGGAAGTTTTATTTCATGATTCTCTAGATGAATTTATTTTACAAAAAAAAATCTCCCCTACCCAAAAAGATCTATGGGTAGAGAAGATCAAAATATTTAAAAAACGTCTTTTAGTTCTTTGTTAATCTTTATCTAATTCTTTTGTTCAAATATATGAACATCTCTTTGAGGGAAAGGAATACTAATTCCGGCCTTATCTAATTCTTTTTTAACATTCTCATGCATATAAGCATAAACATCCCAATACTTATCTGGAGAACAATAAGGTCTAACTGCAAAGTTCACAGAGCTATCGCCTAGTCCACTAACAAAAACATCTGGTCCCATATTTTTATGAGCATCAGGGCATTCGTTTGCAACTCTTTCAAATACAGCTTTAGCTGCATCAATATCATCACCATAACCAATACCAAAAGTAAGATCTACTCTTCTATCTTGATTGATTGAATAATTCTTAATTGGTCCACCAGCAAGGGCACCATTTGGAATATAATGAACAATATTATCTGGCGAAAGAACAACTGTTACAAAAGGTTGGATTGATTCAACAACGCCAGTAATTCCTTGTGCTTCAATCAAATCACCTTTTTGAATTGGCTTGAAAATTAGAAGAAGAACACTTCCAGCAAAATTTCCTAAGCTTCCTTGAAGTGCCATACCAACAGCTAAACCAGCTGCACCTAAAACAGCAACAAATGATGTTGTTTTAACTCCTAGAAGATCAATCACACTAATATAAAGAACAACTTTTAAAAGCATCCCAAAAATACCAACTAAATATGGTCTTAGTGTTGAATCAAATTCTTTTTTAGCAAGTGCCTTATCTAGTACTTTTGCTGCCGACTTAATTAGCCAAGAACCAATAACTAAAGTTGCAATTGCAAAAATAATCTTAGGTCCATAAACTGCAACTAAATCTAGCGCTTTATCAGCGTAACTCTCGGGATTAAAATCCATAAATCTCTCCTTATGTTAAAACTCTTTATGTGCTTTTAAATGCTCTACTACAAATCTCTCTAAAATAGGTTCACCTGCTACGTCTTCGAAAACCCAATTTCTTGCTCTATATGCTTTTAATCTTTTTGAAGACTGAATAGAATCTTTTTGAGATTCATAATAAAGCGCCTTCATCTCTAAGCCTTTAATCACAACTAAAAAGCCAATTCGACATTTAAACTTATAATCGTGACAATCAACCAAAGCCTTATCAATAGATCCAACCTTAATTGTCATTGTAGGGTCTCCCTTGCGGGCCATAGACAGCATTTGATCTTTAGAAAAGTTTGGCTTCATTTTTTCATTACATGAAAGTATCAAGAAAAATAGACAGATATATTTAAGCATACAAATATTGTATCAAATCATTCTTTAGAGACAACCTCTTTAAGGGCAAGCTCTATAGTTGGATAGAGATAATGAAAGTTTTCTTCTTGAAGGCTTTTAGGCTCAACTTTGACACTATCAATCATTAAAGTAGACATTTCTCCAAGAGCAAGCTTCAGTGCAAAGCTCGGTACTGTAAATCGACTCGGTTTTCTTAGGATCTTTGCTAAAACTTGTGTGAACTCACTATTGTCAACACAGAATGGGGATACTGCGTTAATAGCACCATTTAACTTTGGGTTTATAAGGGCTGACTCGTAAATATTTACAAGATCGGTAATATGAATCCAAGACGTATACTGTTTTCCATGACCGAGTTTTCCACCAAGACCGAGTTTAAAAAGTGGCAGCATTCTCTGCATTGCTCCGCCTTTACCTAAAACCATCCCTACTCTTAAAATACAGGACCTTGAAATGATATCAGAACCAAACTCAACTACGGCACTCTCCCACGACTCACAAACTTTTTTTAAAAATCCATCGGCATAAATTCCGACAGCTGATGTTGAAACAAATGTGTCTACTTTGTCTTGAGAGCTTTTAATTGATTTTAAAATTGTTTTAGTGGCATCAACACGAGAGTTAAAAAGAAGCTTTTTTTGTTCATTACTCCAACGCTTTGAAGCAATGTTTTCACCAATAAGATTAACTACTGCATCGATTTTACCAAAAGGCTTTAGATCAAACTCTTGATAGAAGTCATCCCATTGAAGAAACTTCACATTTTCATTAAATGTATCTTGATACTTACTTGGGTCTCGAGAAAGCAGGATTACTTCATGAGACTCACTTAACTGTTTAACTAATGCTTTACCAACAAACCCAGTTCCACCGGAAATTAAAATTTTCATCTGTGGAGTATATGAAATTTATAAATAATCTGCAAGAAACTACATACGTGTTCTTTTAGTTATTTTAACACGTTTAGTCTTTGTCTTCTTAGCGACCTTTTTCTTTCTCTTATCAACTTTATTCTTAATTATGTCTTGAGAGATAAACTCTAGATCAAGATTAGATTGCCCTTTAATCGCTTCATTAATAAAGCCGATCATCTTTGAGTCAAAGTGAGTTACTAGATTGTATACACTTCCTTTTTTACCAGCTCTGGCCACACGTCCAGACCTATGAAGATAAAATTCAGCAGATCTAGGAAGTGAATAATTAAAAACCCATTTCAGATCTTTAATATCAATTCCACGGGCAGCAACATCTGTTGCAATAAGAATTTGAATTTTCTTATCGACAAAAGATTTATGAGCCGCAAGTCTATCTTTTTGAGCAAGATCTCCGTGAAGGATTTTGTATTTTAAAGTTGGAATTTCTTTTTTTATAAAAGCATCGATTTCTTCAACATGATTTTTTTGATTGGCAAAAATGATTCCACGTCCACTCGCCGTTCTCTCAATAAAAGCCTTAACCATTCCAAGTTTCTCTTTTGGTGAAACATAAATATTAAATGTATCGATTTTACCTTGAACTTTATGAGATTCATCAAATGTAATTTTTTGAAGTTCTTTCTTTTTAAAGTGAGTGATTAGAAAATCTTCAACACTTTGAGGAAGAGTTGCTGAGAACAAGTGGATTGCAGTGTTATCATACTTTACGTTATGTAAAAGCCCTTCCACATCTTTTTTAAATCCCATATCAAATAAAGTATCGGCTTCATCAAAAATTAAATATTTCAAATCAGAAAAATGAACTTCTTTATTTTTAATTAATTTTAAAAGTTTATTTGGTGTCGCAACTAGAATTTCATAAGACTGATCTTTTAGAGATTTCGTCATGCGATTTCTTTGCCCACCAATTAAAGATCTAATTCTAAGTTTCACATGATGAGAGATGTCCTTAAACACTTGTTCTATTTGAACAACAAGCTCTTTTGTTGGAGCAACGATTACAGCGTAAGGTTTAGATTTTTTTCTACTTAAACCCTCTTCATCTTCAATCAACTTTATAAGTTCACTTATTGGAAGTGCATACGAGAGAGTTTTCCCAGTCCCAGTTTGGGCCACACATAAAACAGATTTTTCTTCCATAATTTTTGGTATGATTTTCTTCTGAACCTCATTGGGCTCTTTGATCTCATGCTCTTTGTAATATGGATTAAAATCCTCGTCTATTCCCAGTTTTTCAAATGGATGCTTGCTCATATAAATTCCTTAGTAGATTGCTACGCCAATATATAGGAAACAAACCTTAATTCAAGCTAAAGATTGCTATTATTAAAGAATTACAGGCTTTGGGCAAGGTTTGTCAGATTGATAAATATTCAAATTAACCTAGAATATCTAAAGTAAACTTTTCTATATTATTCTTAAAAAAGGACAAAAGAATGAGAAAACTATTATTTGGATTAATGCTTACAGTGCCAATGGCCGCTTCAGCGATCGAAGTTACCGTAACTGAGAACTGTGGAAACTCTGGTGCAGCATGTGCTTCGCTTACTCAAGAGATCAGAGATAAAGTTAATGAAGACCTACCAGATATATCTATAGATAAATACGGAGATGGTATCTCTAACTCTACTTCTTTTGCGACAAAAGGAATGAGTTCTGAATATGCTGATAGTTTTGATCTATTCTCAATTAAAGCTACCGGTGGTTTAGCAGCTCAAGGTGATGTATCAGAGCCTGAAGATGCAGAAGGAATTGGACTTGGTGCTGCTGTATCGATTGGTGTAAATCTTGGGGTATTACCTGTAAAACGAATTGCTGGTGTAGATCTTGAAGATATCGATGTATTTATGAGTTTTATGAGTTACTCAGTTGATCAAGATAAAGATGATCTAAATATGAAAGGTGATCTTAAGTCTTTCGGTCTTCACTTTAGATGGAGATTTTTAGAGGAGAAATCAATTGTTCCAGGCCATATGGTTTCATGGGGTGGAGTTCAAATTCACACAGGTTTTATGAGAAACTCAATGGAGCTCGATGCGACTCAAAGCTTTGATGATGAGACTGTAGAAACAAATGCTGGTGGTGGTGCAAGTGCAACATTCAGCAATGCTCACGCAAGATTCTCAATTGACTCTAGCTCTACTTCGATCCCAGTAGAAATTTCAACTAATATAAGACTACTATATATTTTAACTTTTTATGCGGGAGCTGGTTTTGACTACACGATTGCTAAAACTGATGTTGATTTAAATGCTGATGGTACTGTAACTGGTGATGCTACAACTTATACGGCATCAATTAATGCAAATGAATCAGGGGACGGAACTGGTGAGGCGACTAACTTTAGAGCATTTTTAGGTGCTCAATTTAACCTACCAGTGTTTAAGATCTATATTCATGCAAACAAGGGTCTAGGAAATGATCTTCTTGGAGCAAATGCCGGATTTAAGATTAACTGGTAATAAAAACAAAACATTTCATACTAAATAGGCCTCACGAATGTGAGGCTTTTTATTTCAACAACTTAGCTATTTCTATAATTTTGTAATTTTTACTTTTTTAAGCTCAATTTCACCTAAGCTTCATATGTAATGATATGGTGCATCTATGTTTTTTACCCCTATAACACTTATATTAACCTTGGTGCTTAGTACTTGTGCCTTTGCTGGAAAGCTAAATGTTTCGCTTGATCAAAGCGATCTATCAAAAATGCCTGCAAGTGATCTCGTTTATCAGGGAAATAGAATCGATGAAAATGAGGCTTTTGAGTTAAAGCGATCAGGTGTCGAAATATTTAAATTAAATCCATATTCAAGTCAACTTTGGCAAAACAAAAAACACGCCACTAATAACTACTCTACTTTAAACTTTCCAAAGAAAGCTTCCTTAAAGTTTAAAAACTTTAAAGCCTCACCACGTGAGATCTTTAGAGCTCAAGTTCAAGACCCAAAAACAAATAGACAATTTGTTATAACAGCAAGTTTAGATAATCACACAAACGTATTAAGAGCGTCGCTGCTAAGGCTCCTTGGCTATGACCTAGATGTTCCAAAGTATTATAAAAAAATGACCCTCAAGTTTGATAATGATTCTCAAAGAAGTGAATTCATAGATCTAGTTGGAGAAGAAACTCTTACTAAAAGAGATAAATGGTTTATTAAAAAAATTGGTAAGACAAAGCTCATACTCAAGGGTTTTACTCTTGAGCCAGCAGAGCTTAAGAATGTAAATATCCATCTTCCAGTGATGGTAAGAGCTCGCCAGATCGATAGAAGAACCTTTAGGTCTCTAATTGCCATTTATGCACTTACAGACTTTCCTCAAAAGATTAATGATATAAAGTGGAAAGTTGGTAGCTCATTCAATAATAATTTAAGTCTAAATCACCCCTACGCTGGTGAATTTAAACACACAAGCTATGATGATATTAAATGGATTCTAACAAAGCTTAACAAGCTCTCTAGAGCTGAAATAAAAAATGCACTTAAAGGATCATCATACCCAAAAGATATTGAAGCAATTATTCTTGAGAAACTTCTTTCAAGAATAAATACACTTGCTCAATATTTTAAACTCGACACACCCTACTCTATTAACAATCTATTAACTCAAGGTAATATTGTTGGTGGACGACTTATGAAAGGAAACTATTCTGATTATGTAGTAGATTTTTATGAAAAAGATCCCGATAATCCTTATAGATTTTCTGAAATTTTCAGACTATTTAAAACTCAAATCATCTACTCTGGCCTTAGTAAATTATTAGACACCGCTATAGAAAAGTTTGTACCCGGTCTTTATACACAAGATGCTGCGCAAGATGTACAAGGTCAAATAAGTGAATTCAGACAAAATAATCCTTCATCGGATGGAGTGCTACCTATAAAGGCATTCTCGAGTCCTCTGGCCTCTGGTAGAGTTTTTGCGAATAGAAAAATTGTCTTTGGTCAATATCTTGGAAGTAATGCACCTATTCAGCTTGTTGACTCAATCGGTGCAGAAGCAAGTCTTGGGGTCTTCACAAGCCTTACAGGTGTCAGCAATAGAGTCCTACCAAACCTTGTTGCGAATGTTAGCTTTAATAGAAGTTTTGTTCACGTAAGAGCAATGCCAGACTTAACAACTGCTTCAAAACAACATATCAAGAAGCTGCTTATTCCAAGAGTTATGAAGCGACTTGGAAATATTATTAAAGATGAATATGAATGCTCAATTGCAAAGAAAGCTTTTTACGAAAAAACTCAATTAGGTGACAGTGAAGTTTATTATGTAAAATACGACAAAGCCTGGGAAGATGGAAAAAAGCAAGCTCTTGCCCTTAGAAGTGAGTTAATTGAATCAGGAGTATCTGCAAATACGATATTAATGGTAGTTATAAATAGAGACGAGTTATGTACGACACAAATCAGTGATACAAGATCAAAGTCGATAAAAAGTTTTGTAAAAGAGTTCGCTGCAAATGAAACATTTATTATTAATGACACTTTAAGACTTGCAGGAAATATTACGGCTCCAATTCCTGTTCCTAATGTTCCTGGAGCAACAATCTCACTAGGTTCTGAAAACAACACAGCAATGCTCAAATCAGTTATGCTTCGAAAAACAGATACTGGTATGGAAATTACAATTGCCAATAAAAAAGATCTACGCTTTGGTCACAAAGAAGGTTTAAATTATTATATAGAGATTCTAAGCCATGCTGTGACTAGAACCAGAGGCCATCTAATGTCTAAGATTTATAAAATAGATCTAGAGGATATTGATGAGGATGAACAGAAGAAGGCAATTCAGGAATTAGTGCGCGATGAGGAGGCTGTCTTGGAGGTGACAACTCTGGCCAGGCGAATAGCCGGTGCTATCAAAAACAAGGCTCTAATCGGGCCTGATAGCCGAGCACTGTTCGCCGATGAAGTTGATCTAATCGACTTGTCTGCTTCTGAGCCTCTGGGGAAGGTGGTGATTTCTTCTCATGGAATTTCCAAGACAAAATGGCCAGTGGGGGAGAACAAGAGATTGACCATTGGAGAAGCGGAAAAAACGGGCGTGTGGAGTGACATATTGGGGTCTTTCAAGGAGGTGACGCATGCCTCGTTTGGTTTTGTCTCAGGAAAATCGGATGATGGCAAACTGCTCAAATCCGTGCTCAAGTTTGGAGCCAAAGGAGTGGATAAAAACAACAGCCAAGTCAGCCTGAAGGGCAAGGTAGCAGTAGACTGGGTCAAATCCGGCGATAGCTGGAAAATCAAGACCTGGCACACCAAGAGCATGACTGCTATGCGCAGTAAGCAACTGATGTTCAAGAACCGCATGGCGGAACTATTCAGTTCAAAGGATCTCCAGCTCGCAACTCGGAGTTTTCATGAGGAGAAACTCACTGAGTTCATCAAAACAAACGAAACGATTCTGCCGAAACTGGAATACGGCCCCTATTTTCAGCCGGAATCAGGATACCAGCACCCGTCTGTATCCGTGGTGGATATTAATCAAGACGGATGGGACGATCTTTTTGTCACCTCACTCTGGGCACCTTGCCAACTCTGGGTAAACGAGGGAGGTAAGAAATTCACCGAGCAGGCGAGTAAGTATGGTTTGAATGTAAGGGCCTGTTGTACCTCGGCGATTTTTGCGGATCTTGACAATGATGGTGATGCGGATCTGATCCTTGGCAGAAGCCTCGAGCGGAGCC
>CAKZJW010000082.1 GCA_937120495.1 uncultured Oligoflexia bacterium | reverse complement strand
CAATGTAGAGGAAGAGGAGCTAATGGCCCAGCAAGTAATGGATTCACTAATGGTGGAATTTCTATGCAATCTGGTGGACAGAATTTTAATATTAAAGATAATGACGATAGCTTTGGTGAATACGATGACAACACAGTAGCAGGAACTAAAAACTCAGCGGTAGAGGATTTAGGGAATCTTATGGATAATGAATCAGTTTCTCACTTAAGCAATGACTTTAATGCCCCTGGAGCTGGAAAGGTAGGTAAAGCTGGTCCTGGCGGTGGAGCTGGTGGCGGAGGCGGAAGTCTTGGTGGATCTGGTGGCGGCGGTGGAGCTGGACCTTCAGGAGCTAAAAGTGCTGGCGGAAAGCAGAAATATAAAGTAACGACAAAGAAAGGTAGATATAAATCTGGTGGAAGTGCAAAGTTCACAAAAGCTGGTTCTATTAGAAAGAAAAAAGCTAGTCGAAATGCATTCTCTAAACTTCTAGGAAATGGAAGATCAAGAAAAGTTGCAAGTGACGATAAGACAATCTTACCTTCACATAGTGGACTATTTGATAAAATTTCTAAAAGGTATAATAGACTGTCTGTTGATAATAGAATTCATAACCTTGAGAAAATTAAAAAGTAATGAATTTTGAATATAAAGTTAAGATACTTGAAAACCATCTCGATACATTTGGCCATGTAAATAATGCAACCTACCTGTCTCTTTTTGAAGAGGCAAGGTGGGACTTTATAGAAAAAAATGGCTGGGGCTTAAGTGAAATTATGGCAAAAAAACAAGGCCCAGTTCTACTTGAAGCAAACATCAAATATAAAAGAGAAATCAAAAACCGAGAACAAATCACAATTGTAACATCTGAACAGTGGATAAAGGGTAAGATCATGGGTCTTACTCAACAAATGATTAATGAAGAAGAGAAAGTCTGCTCAGAGGCAAAATTTGTAATTGGATTTATGGATATGAAGGAGAGGAAATTAATTATTCCTCCAAAGAGTTGGCTTTTAGCTTGCGGACTATCTGAACACTAAATAACTTAAAAACTATAAAATTAAAAAAGCCACTCAAAAGTTTGATCCCTTGAGTGGCTTTTTTGCGTTTGGTATATGCGAGGAAGAATTAGTATCTATCGTTCCCATATCCATCATTATAAGTTTCTGCACAAAAATATCTGTTTGAGTATTCGTACTCGTTCATCTGGTCTCTTCTATATGAACATGAATCATATCCAGTGTTACAAGTTTGGCTATAAAATCTCTCAACAACTTCATCCGTGTACTTATCAACTAATTGGTAGTTACAAGTATCATATGGTGAATATCTGTGTTGGTAACCATTAAATACATAGTATGGATAGTTGTTAGTTGAGTAATATCCATTACCTCTAGTTGATGGGTACATTAACCAGTTTCTATAGATATAATTTGAGTTATATCCTCTTAACCAGTTGTAGTAAGTTGAAGAGTTTCTGTAGTAACCATTACGGTTTCTATTAATTTCTCTAAGAAGGTTACGTCTTGGAGTATGTCTGTAAGAGCTATATCTTCTATTACTACGGTTGTAGTTATAAGGTCTATAGTTGTCACGAGTTCCATAATATCTGTTGTCACGTCTTGGGTTATATCTTCTTCCGTCATAAACACTAGTTCCTCTACGAGGTCTATTTGTTCTATCGTTGTAAGAACCGTTGTTTCTTGTTCCAGAGTAGTGACCGTTGTTACGTCTTGCTTGCTCTCTATTTTGTCTTCTTATATCAGTGCTTACTCTATCTCTGTTTGTACGAGGAGAGTTGTTATTTGCTCTTGTTGTCGTTTGACGGTTTCTAGTTCTATTAGGTCTAGTACTAGTAGATCTATTAGCTTGAGAGTTACCATTGTTGGCGCGAGCTCTATCTCTGTTCTGTTGTCTTAATCTATCTCTATTGCTTTGAGCAAAAGATTCAGTAGAAAAAGATACAAAGAATATCGCAGCAAAAAGTGAAGCAATAATTGTTCTGTTCATGTTTCATGTCCTTGTTTTTGTCGTTTCTCGTTGTTAGAGCTGTTTTAGCAAAGAACAGGACTGAGTTAAAGTTAAAAAAGCTTACTGCGTTAGAGGGTTTTGTGGTGTCAAAATGTCACACTGCCTCCTAAGTGGTTATTTTTAAAGAAGATGGTTGCTCTTGAAAGGTTGGTATTTAGCTGGAAATAGGTTGAAATTTTTTGTTTCTTACAGAGTAATAATTACATAGGATCAAGTTGATACCGGAGAAATCGTTTGAATATATAGGTTGTAGATACTTTCTAGCTCATTAAGAATATTTTCTTTTAACAAAATATTAGATTCGTGAATGTTTTGTTCGAAAACTTCAATCGTGTAATGTTCTAATAAGGGGCTTGATAGAGTAGAGTGACTTATATGCCACATCTCGGGACTTATTCCACCGTGATCTAAAGCGTATGGCCTAAAAAAATTAAAAGAATTTTTAGCCTTAATTTTTTCAGTTAGCCACAGATGAAACTCATGTAAAATACCGTCTTCGTTACTCTCTTGTGGTGTTAGTTTTAAATCTTTTTTAGATATTTTTTTAGCATCATATATATCAAAGTCAGTTCCCCAGTGATGTCTAGAGGCTCCAGGAATTGCTGACCATCTCATGATTGAATTTAGTAATTCTGTTGGGGATAATTGATTAAAGTCAACGATAGACCCTTTTGAGTCAAGTAAGTCTCTTTTCCCACTTGCTTTGGCATTCCAAATCAACTCTTGTCTAGAGTGTTCGCGAAAGCTACTAACAATCTGCAAGTCTGCATCAATTTCATTTTTCGCTAAAGTCTGAAGTCTTTTAAAGTCATCAATGCATTCTTTATGCAGTAACTGATCATTATATTGAATAAGTTCGTTGTTTTCTCTTCCAGTGAGAAATTTGTAATTCATCTATATCCCATTTATTTGACTTTCGTCGGCAGTATCAACACTAGATTTTCCTTCTTCGTCAAAGAGTCTTCTAAGTGCACTTCTTTGATATCTATTACTAAGAATTTTAAAAATATTTTGAGAAGAGTTTTTATTAATATCTCCTGTCACAACAAATTCTTTCTCCATTACACTTGCAACGTCATCAAGCTTAATTCCACCTTCTTCATCATCAAAATCAAAATCAAGACTTTCTTTCTTGTTTGAACCTGCAGCATCACCACCACTTTTAAATGTAGGACCTTTGTTCTTTGCTACTATTTTCTTTTTAGCATCCTTAATGATTTTATCTAACTTTGAATTACCAGTGTTACCGCCACTGAAACCAGCTAGCTTTGGAGGGGTAAAGTTTTTAGGCAGAAGCTTCTTTACAACATTTTGATTATTTTTGTGAATTTGAGCAGCGTATTTATCACCCTTCTTAAATGCTTTTTTATATTTTTCCTGTTTTCTTAAATCTTTAATTTTCTTTCTAATCGCCATCGATCTATTTGTAAGACCAGCTCGGTCAAATCCGCTACCAGCTAAGCCACCACTTGTAATCATATTAGACGCAGACATTAGTGGTTTGGCAAAAGAGCTACTTCCAAGACTCTTAATTGATAGATTTGAAGAAACTCGACTACAGTTGTTTTGTCCTGACGTTGTTTTTTGTTTTAAACATTTACACTTTAGATCAATATTATTTTGCTTATTAATACATCCACTAATTTTAGCCTCATCTCCACCAGCAGTAGCATCCCAATCCGTTTTCGACTCATCTGCTCTTTGTCCAACACAATTAGACCCTTCACAAATTTTTACGCCTTGAGCACCACCAGATTTTTCAAATCCACTTTTAATTTCTTTTATTTGTTCTATTCTTTTTTCAAGAGCTTCTGCATTATGTTTAGCATCGTTATATACGATTAAGCTATATCCACCAAATACAACGGCCATTCCTAGTCTAGTTGCAGGCCAACTAAGTATTTGGTCAAACTTTGAACCTCTAATTACATTTTGAGTACCTTTATTTGCAGCAGCTGTGGCAACTGAGTTTGTTGTAGAAACTGCTCCTCCGCCTCCACCTTTAGAGAAAAAGCCTAATATAGGACCTAAAAATTGAAATATTGAAGAAATATTAAATCCACCACCACTATCATTATCAGCTGTTTGGGGACTTGTCGGTGGGGTTGTATCATCATCTTGAGGTTCAGCAGCGTGCAAAGTAGGAAGTAAGTTTGAATAGATCTTTCTAAGAATAGACTCTTCAACTTCTTCTGACGTCATTGAAACCATATGAGAATACTGTTCAAAGTCTTTATCAAAAAGTGCGACATTGTTTATAAAACTTTTATGGCGAAGATTTTGTTTCATACTTGCATTAGGCTGAATTTTACAATATCCATCTGCTCCACCGGTCCAACCTTGTTTAATGACTTCTATCGCTGCGGCAACCGTAGCAGACGCATATAGCCCCATAGCGATCATATGAGCATCACGTCTAGTTTTTTCACTCTTAAGAGCACTTTCTTCAGCCTCAATCATATAATCAAACGCCAAAGTCTGATTTTTACTTGCAGAGGTATATTGTGCATTTCCTTCTTCTTCATCAGTATTATATTTATCGACACTGTTTTTATATTTATCTGCAATATCTTCAGTACGATTCTTATGACCAAAATAGGCGATAGCTTCGCCAGTAATACCAGCAATCCCAGCTCCAAGTATAAAGTACATGGAGGTAGCCTTACAGCTAGAGAATGTTTTTTTATTGTTCAGTAAAAAATACCCAGAAACTAACGTCATAGTTAAAGGGACAAGACTATTTGAAATTGCTCGACCACCTTTACCTCTTTTATCACTAATTCCTTTTCCATCTCTTATTTCATCAGCATCAGAACGCGCATTATTTAAAAAACAATCCGTGTACTCTTTTCCACTTAAACCTTCACATGCACGAGCTTCATCTCTATCTTCAAGTGTTTGAGTAGAGAAGACACATCTTTTAAGTTGGCCATCAAAGTGTCGACCGGCTCCACAGCTTCCTTCTTTTGGAGCGTCGTCGGCTTCTTGTGCAAGTGCAATACTTGGCGCAAGAGGCTGGATGAAGATACATAAGGCTAAAATAGTAGATAATAGTTTCATAATTTTTCCATTTTTTATTTCTTTATACATTTATCGGCTAAGTACAAGAAATTATTAAGCTTTTATAATTATAAGTGCTTTTTAGTTAATGGTTGAAACTGATTTGCGTAAACCTCTTTGTAAAGAATGTATGTGCTTGAAATTATTCATCTTTTCTTATGGTAAAGAAGTAGATAGAACATAATTTTTAGCTATTTTACTGGCCATAATTAATGGCAAATTGGCTTTTAATTGATAGATTCAGCTTATGAAAATTCTAATCTTAATTGTATCTTTTTTATATCTGCCTTTGGCTTCCTCAAAAGTTGAGCTAAAGCCAGGGGATATACTTCTTCAACCACTTCACTGCTGGGCCTGTAACTTAATAGAGGGACAAACAAATAGCGAATACTCTCATATCGGAGTCGTAATCTCTGCTAGTGAAAAAGAGATTCTTGTAGCCGAGGCCTACTTAAAAGTTCGTGCAGTAAGCCTTGAGGAATTTAATTCAAAAACTCAAAAAGGATTGACCCTTGAAGTCCTAAGACCAAACTTTGTTTCAAATGATCTTTTTAAAAATTATTATAAGCACTTTCACAATAAACCGTATGATAGAAACTTTCTTTGGGATGATGAAAAAATTTACTGTTCAGAATTAGTTCAGAAACTATTTGAAATAAGTTCTATGCAAAGCCCACGGGCCACACCAATGGAGTTTGATGTAAATAGGGAATACTGGGAGCGTTATTTTAGGGGAGAAGTTCCCGATGGGGAACTGGGTATATCTCCTGAAGATTTTAAACAATCAGGTCTCTATAATTCAATTGGCTTTTTGTAATGCAAATAAGTATTGAATCTAAAAGATTAGATTTAAAAGTTAATTGGAAACTCTCAAGAAATGAAACTCTCTTTAAAGAAAACTTCTTTATTAAAATAACAGACGGAAGCTTTTATGGTTTAGGGGAGATTGCACCTAATATTCGCTATAACGAGACAAAAGAAAAAATTCTAGAAGACTTTGAGCATTTTCAAAAACTTAATCCAAACTTTGATAATATTCTTGAGCTATTAAAGATAAAAGATTTTTCTCACTCTTTTAAATTTGGAGTGGAGTCAGCTTTTATTCACCTTAAATCTAAAAAAGGAAAAAAAAGTGTATCGGTTTTTTTAGGGCTAACAGCACCAAAGCCCATTGAAACTTCATATTCGATACCCATCATGGACGAATCTCTCTTAGATGACTATATAAAAAATATTGAAAGATTTAAGTATATAAAAATTAAAATCAATAAAGACAATGCTCTCTCTTTTGTAAAACAAATCGCAAGCAAAACAGCAGCTCCCCTTAGGGTAGATGGAAATGAGGCTTGGGATAGCTTGGATGAGTATTTAGAATTTGAAGAAAAAATAAAAGATTTAAATATTCAGTTCATCGAACAACCCTTCGCTTCAACAATGGTTGATGAATATATAAGCTTGAAAAAAATATCACGTTTTGAAATTATGGCCGACGAGTCCATTGAAAGTAATGTGGATATGGAGCTCATCGCAAAGCAGTTTCACAGTGTAAATATAAAGCTCATGAAAGCATCTGGTTATATAAATGCCATAAGACTTCTAAATGAAGCAAAAGCTTGTGGTTTGAAAACAATGATTGGTTGTATGATTGAAACTAGTCTAGGAATCTCAAGCGCAATTCATTTAAGTAGTTTATGTGATTATTTTGATTTAGATGGATCGCTTCTTTTAAAAAACGATCCATATGATTTTATTTCTGAATCTCGTGGAGTTTTAAGTTTAAACTCTTAGTGGTTATGTCCACCCTCTCCATGAGCGTGACCATGAGAAACTTCTTCTTCAGTTGCTTCTCTTTTTTCTGTTATCTCAACATCAAAGTGTAATTCAACTCCTGCCATTGGGTGATTTCCATCAACGTGAACATCGTCACCTTCAAGACCAACAACTGTAAATACAGGAGCGTTTGGCTCTTCGTTTACTTGAAATTGATCTCCAAGTTGAAGATTTGCATCTGCTGGGAATTGAGTTTTCTTTACAGTAATCTTTAGATCATCAACGATTGGACCATATCCATCTTCTGGAGATATAGTAACTTGTTTTTTATCTCCAACATTCATTTGAACAACTTCTTTTTCAAGACCTGGGATAATATGACCGCTACCCACTAAAAATAGTAGAGGAGATTGTCCCTCTGAAGTATCAATAAGGTTTCCCTCTTTGTCTTTTAATGTGTAATGAAATCCAATTACGTTACTCATAGATATTCCTTTTTTATTCCACAGCACTTAGGCAAATTTTGTGATCGCCTGCACTTTGGATTATTTTATTTAGGGAAAGCCCACTAAATAGATTAATAAGTGTATTAAATGTTTCCATAGAGGTATCAAATCTATCTTCATTTTTCAAAGATAAGTTGAAAATCTCGCAAAACTTTGCCCAATAATGCTCTTCGGCAGCAGCAAGGGCCACATAATGCTTATCTTTTGTCTGATAGATATTATAACAAGGGTAGAGGCCGTTATGGAGAAATTTACTTTCTCCGCTTTCTTGAAGCTCTCTTGTCCAAAATAAATCAAGCATCTTGGATACAGAGATGTCTAAGAATAGTTCTTCAATTGTTGTTTTCTGACTTTGAATTGTATTTATCCAAGCGGCCAAGCAGCTAAGAGCGATCTTTGAACCATAAAGAATTCCAGCAAAAGGTAAAAAGGGAGGATCTATCTTTTTGTTATCTTGAGAATGAGTAAATAAAGAGAAGACTCGACTTTTTGCAAGTGCATTTAAGTCATGCATGGGTTTTTTATCTGCACTTCCACCAACGAGAACGACGGCTTTCTTATCAAATGAATAATCTTGAATTCCAAAATTTGATGACGCGATAATAATATCATGCTGCTCGATCAGAGCTTGTAATTCGTCTTCTTTATAACTTAGAAGCTTTTTATTTTCATTTAAGCCTTTATACCATTCTCTAAATATAAGGTCAGTTGAACCACTAAAACTATCCTCATACTTAAAAGGCGAAGCCTTTGTAACATTCGCTCCAAGATCTAAGAGTTCCTTACTGGCAAAAGGGCCAGGCAACCTTTGAGTTAAATCAAGAACAGAAATACCACTAAGATTTAACATCAAAAATTTCTTCAAACTCTTTTAAGCTAGATCCACTGAGCTCGCATTCTTTTTGGGTACAAATTTGCCACGAGTCTTTTTTATCTTCAGTGAAGTTTAAACTAAATCTCACTGAAAAATGAGGATAAAATCTTGAAAAGGTATGGTTCTTAAGCCACTCAATTGGAACTTCAACTTTTCTATAGGCTTCATCAGGATAAGCCAAAGCTCGAAGTGTCTCTCCAAACATCAATGGATTTTGGAGACTTAAATGAGTGAGTGCCTCAGAGAGGCTTTTAATATTTTCACTATAATCTTCTTCAATATCAGTTTTCCACTTTCTAACAATACCAATGAGTGTGGATAAAGAAGACTTATAGGTTTGATCAAAAATAGGAGTGTGAATATTCTCATACAAATGAGAATCACTAAAAGCAGTCGACCTAGTGTAGAAATAATTATCTTTATAAAAATCTTTAAAGATAAAATCAAGAGTCCTTATCCCAGATTCTTTGAATGTTTTATTTCCAGATAACTCATAGAAACGAAACTGTGCTTCACAAAAACTAACATAGTCCTCTAATAGAGGAACATGCTCTTCTCTAGTTGTTGAAGTTGATATTTTAGATTTTCCATCACTCGTCTCTTTAATAAAGGTCTTGTGAATCGGCATGATTACTTGATTTAGAAGTTCTGAAGCCTGAAGGGCAATTGAATCAACCTTACAATACTGAACAACATCAACCAGAGCACTAATCATTTGAAAGTTCCAACTAGCAACGCCCTTATTATCTGTGGCTGGAGGGATTCGCATTTTTCTCGTTTCAAATAAAGCAGCTCTGATTGCACGAACTTCATTCCAGCCCTCTGGAGAGTAATACTCCTCCTTAAACTCAGGCTTTAAAGATATGACATTTAACTCTCTTTCAAAGTTACCCTCATCACTAATTCCAAACCATTTTAAATATGTATCAATCTTTTCAGTTAGATTTTCATCGTGAGAAACTATGGCATCAATGAATTCATCTTTTGTGAATGTGAAATATAAGCCTTCCATCCCTTCACTGTCAGCATCTTGTGCACTGAAAAAATAACCATCATCACTGAGCATTTCTACTTTTAAGTAATCGAGTGTTTGAATAATTGAATCAAAAACAAGAGGAGATGGATAGATAAGACTGGCTTTCGATAAGAGCTTTAATAAGCCAGCTTGGTCGTAGAGCATTTTTTCAAAATGTGGAACTTGCCACTTTTTATCTACGCTATATCTGTGAATACCACCACGAACATGATCGTAGATACCTCCCATCAGCATCTTTTCAATACTTTGGATTATATGTTGGCCATTTTCTTCAGGAACCATTCCCTCGAGCATATGCTCAATGGCCCATTCAAAAAAAGAGAATTGAGGGAATTTCGGCTCAGCACCGTATCCACCAAACTGTTCATCTTCATAGTTCTTTATTGCGTTTAAAATTGAAGCAGGGGCCGGGTAGTGTCCTTCAAATTCTACTTTTTGTTCAACCTTCGGCTTTTGCATTATGGCCTGAATAATACCTTCAGTATTTTTCTCAACCGTTTCTTTATCATTCTCAAATGCATCTTTTAGATTTTTAATAATATCCATAAATGATGGGACATCTTTCGTTGAATTTTTTGGAAAGTAAGTCCCAATAAAAAATGGTTTAAACTCAGGAGTTAAAAATGCATTTAGTGGCCATCCACCTCTTCCATTCATAACCTGACAAGCAAGTTGAAAATACTGATCTAAATCGGGGAGCTCTTCTTTGTCGACTTTGATATTTATAAAGTTTTCATTTAGATATTCTGCAGTCTCTTTATCTTCAAAAGTTTCATCTGCCATAACGTGACACCAATGACATGAAGAATACCCAATAGACAAAAGGATGGGCTTATTTTCATCTTTTGCTTTTTGAAGTGCTTCTGGGCCATAGCTAAACCAATTAACAGGGTTTTTAGCATGCTGTCTTAAATAGGAGCTTTTTTCGTCCTGTAGTCTATTATGGTTTGTGCTGCTCATATGTTCTCCGTTTATATTTCTTTTAATTATTCAAAATTATGCAAAAACAATATTTTAGGGCTATATAATGTGTAAAATTGTCCTATTTTACAATAAATTTATTTACTTTAGTCTCACTTTTGCGCTAATACTTCGCCCAATGAAATTATTAAGTAGTGTTTTAAGTCCTGTATCTGGATGTAGAAGCCTTTTCGGCTTTTCTTTGAGAGGCTTAAGCGTCATTTTTAAAATGCCTGATGTGCGTTCTACCCTGTTTCTTCTTCTTTTTGGAGTTGCACTTCTTTTTATTAAAGAACAGATTCGAACGATCAAAGCTTTTGACTATAAACTCCCTAAAATTCAAAGTGAATCTTACTCATTTGATCAAACAAATTTTGGCTTTAAAAACAATACTAACTTTTTCTCTGATATGAGTGAGCTAGCTCTAGAAAAATCTCTACTTGAAACTCTACCTCTACGACTTAGAAGTCGTGCGAGTGAAAATATTCGGGCGGTATTAAAGATTTGTGAAAAACATCAAGTAGATCCAATTTGGATAACATCTGTTATTTGGACAGAGAGCCATTTTAAATCCTCTGCAAAAAGCTCCGTTGGTGCACGTGGGTTAATGCAAGTTATGCCATCAACTAAAAAATATCTTTATAAAAAACTCAAAAGAGCCGCAAAGAATTTAATTGTTGAAAAAGCTGGTTTTCAACTAAGCTCTTTTTATGCTCACACTATCGATGCTGAAAGGCGTTCTCACCACTTGGATAAACTTGTGAATATTGAGCTTGGAGTAATTTATCTAAAGCAACTTCTTAAAAGATTTGGCAACGATCATAAACTTGCTACAATTGCCTATAATATGGGGCCAAGTTGGACTCGCTCTCAATTGGCAAATAATAGACCTGTGGGAGTCAGAAATAACTACTTGAACAAAGTTCAATACGCTTATAACTTTATTTCAAAGAGAATCTAATGAACCAACTTCATTCATACAGAGATCAGTTGTTTGATTTAACTAAAACAATTTTGAATCTTATAAAAGAGAGAGAAGTTTTAGTTGAAAAAATTCAAAAAGAAAAAGAGCTGACTGATAATGAAGCTTCTTTATTTAAGAACTTTGATCCCAAAAGAGAAGCTCTTATCTTCAGCGAATTAAAAAAACAACTTTCAAACCTTACTTCTAAAGAGCTATTAGCACTCTCTCTTTTAATTGAATCCCAGGCCAATTACTCTGAGGGTTATCCCTGTTGGAGTGATCTCGTTCATCTTGATAAAAAAGCGGGCTCAATAGCGGAGCAGACGAATCCCATTTTACTGGCCACTGTAGATAAAAATAGTTATGATGCTTTGCCTCTTAAAAATGAATTTAAAAGCATATTGGATGAATGCCTGGAGAGAAAATGAGAGATAAGGTTATTGCAATTGACGGTCCTAGCGGTAGTGGAAAGTCGACTATTGCAAAAATAATTGCTTCGAAACTTTCTTTAACATACCTAGATACTGGCGCGATGTTTAGAGCTATCGCATATCATGTATCAAAATTAAATATTGATTTTTCAAAAGCAGAACTGACTGACACTGAGTCAAGTGAGCTTGAAGCTTGCCTTTCAAAGATGAATTTTGAATACGGAGTAGATGAGAGAACTTTAATCCGTATTGATAATGAGGATCTAACTCAAAAAATTAGAGAGCATTTTGTTTCTGAACTTGCTTCGAAGACATCAAAATTTCCTATAATCAGAAACTATTTAAAATCAAAACAAAGAGATATCGCAAAATTAAAACCTTCCGTTTTGGAAGGTAGAGATATTGGAACTGTGATCTTTCCAAATGCAGCGGTAAAAATTTTCTTAACTGCTTCAAGTGAAATTAGAGCACAAAGACGATTTGATCAATTAGTTGAGATTAATCCAGAGAATTCAAAACTTCACTCTGTAGAGTCAATCTTAAAAGATATAAAACTTCGTGATGATCAAGATCAATCTCGCGAGACAGCTCCTTTAAAAAAAGCTGACAATGCAATAGAGCTAGACACTACGGCAATGGATATTGAAGAAGTTGTTAATGCAATAACGAATGAATATAATAACAAAAAAGAGCTATTTATATGATTACAAATGAAAGATTTAAAGAAATTATCCAAAGTTTTCAAAAGCTAAAACCAATACTAGTTGTTGGAGATGTTGGGATAGATAAGTACTCTTCGGGGGCTGTTAATCGAATCTCTCCTGAAGCACCAGTACCAGTATTAGAAGTGAATAAAGAATGGATGAAATTAGGTCTTGCTGCAAATGTTTCAGATAATTTAAAAAGCCTAGGCATTCAGACAACTCTCTGTGGAGTGATTGGTGATGATAAAAATGCAAATACTCTCGAAGAGCTTCTTGAGGACTCAGGGTTAAAAACTTGGGGACTTGTAAGAGATAAAGAGAGAATGACAACTTTTAAAGAAAGAGTCGTTACAAGTACTCAACAAATTTGTCGAATTGATTATGAAACAAAAGAGGGAATTTCAAACGAAACTTATAAAAGGCTTCAAGAGAGATTCTCTGAGTTAAAAAAAGACCACACTTCAATTATTATTGAAGATTATGGTAAGGGGTTATTAACTCAAGGAGCTCTTGATTTCATTATTAATGATGCTAAAGCTAATGGTATAAAGACTTCAGTTGATCCAGCAAGAACAACTCCGCCTACTTGGTATAAAGGTGCTTCACTTTTAAAACCAAACGAAGTGGAAAGTGAACTCATGATTCAGTCTCTTGGAGTTTCTACGAAAACAAGTATTGAAGATAGAGCAAAAATCCTCGTTGAAAAACTTGACCTCGAAAAAATAATTATAACTCTCGGTGCAAACGGAATGGCCCTTTTAGATACAAAGGCAGATGGTAAGGTTCATAAAATTCCTACCGTTGCAAAAGATGTCTTTGATGTTTCAGGTGCTGGAGATACTGCAATTTCAGCTATCGTCGCTTCATTAGATGCTGGGGCAAACTTACAAGAGGCCGCATGGATTGGAAATTGTGCATCTGGAATCGTTGTAGGTAAAAAAGGAACTGCTTTAGTTACACTTTCTGAACTTGAAAAATATTTTCAAGCTCTTTCAAGTCTATAAAAAGCATAAAAATAAATAGAAATTATTTTTTATCGACCACACTTATTGGCACTTAATTGGGCTAATATATTTGAATTCTTTTAGACTTATTTCTAAGTTACCAAATCTATTCACTTTACTAAATTAAGCAAAAAATAAATTGTTTCAAACCTTGTTCACTCTTAGAATTGTATTTGTAAAACCCGTCGAAATGGTGACTGGATTTCGAAAGAGCCAGGAACAAAGTCCCACCCTAAACAATCATGCATGGGCTGAGGGGATTGCCGAAACAGGTAGAAGAGGGTTGCACCTTATGTGTTTGGATGCACTTTGAACATGTCGGGTCTCTTTGTGGTGGTGAGCCATAAAGCGAAGGTGTAGTTTCTTTTTGGGAGGTTCCTTTGGGTCCATAGCTTGGCTCGAAAATTCAATTTTGACATTCATTTGGCCGGCCAGCCTCTTTAGTTCTCTAACGAGGGAAAAGCATCGGCGCTTTTAAATTTGCAAACACGCACTATCCAAATTTGGAAATAATTGAAAAGACCTGAGCATAGACTCAGGTCTTTTTGTTTCTATGCACAAAAATTGTCTAAACCAATTCCATTTGTTAACCTTACGCTCAAATTTTATAATTCGATCTCTATGAATTTATTTTGATAATACGTAGAGTCGAAGTGAATAGTATCGAGGATAACTATGTTGGATAAACTGAATGCTCTTGAAAAAGATTTCAACGGGCAAATTGTAAACTGTTTAAAGCAAGCAGATGTATTAAATTTAAAATCTCAAATCTTAGGTAAAAAAGGCTCTTTATCGGAAATTTTGAAATCTCTAAAGGATGCAACTCCGGAGCAAAGAAAAGAAATAGGCCCAAGATCTAATGAGATTAAACAAAATATTGAAAAGTCTGTTCAATCTAAGCTCTCTGAAATTGAAATTAAAGAGGTTAATGAAAAGCTTTCTAAAAATAAACTCGATTTCTCTCTAAGAGATTCGTTACTTGAGCTTGGTCTACGAGATGGTGGAATTCATCCGGTAGCCAAAATTCAACGTGAAGTTGAAGATATATTTGTTTCAATGGGCTTTGATGTTCTTGATGGTCCTCATATTGAAGATGACTGGCACAATTTTGGAGCCTTGAATATTCCTGAAACTCATCCAGCCCGTGATATGCAAGATACTTTTTGGTTCAAGGATATGAAGCACCTTCTAAGAACGCATACTTCTACAATCCAAGTGCGCGGAATGGAAGCTAAGAAACCACCTTTTAAATTTGTTGGGCCTGGGAAAGTATTTCGTTGTGAAAGAACGGATGCTACTCATGAGATGTGCTTTCACCAGCTAGAGGGAATGATGGTAGGTAAAGATATTACCGTTGGTAACCTTATTTATTTTATGAAAACTCTTTTAAAAGAAATCTTTAAAAAAGATATGGAAGTTCGTCTTCGTCCAGGATTCTTCCCATTTGTTGAACCTGGCTTTGAGCTTGATATTCGCTGGAAAAAACCAGATCCTAAAAAGGGCGAGTCTGAGCACTCAGGTTGGCTTGAGCTTCTTCCTTGTGGAATGGTTCATCCAAACGTTCTAAAGGCCGGAGGTATTGATCCTGGTGAGTATAATGGCTTTGCATTTGGTCTTGGACTAGACCGACTTGTAATGGTTCGTTATGCAATTGAGGATATAAGACATCTTCACTCTGGGGATCTTCGTTTTAATAAACAATTTAAGTCTCATTAGAATTTAAATAAAACAAATCAAAATTAAGATAAAAAAAGAAGGAATATATTGTGTTAATTTCACTAAATTGGATAAAAGAATTTGTTACACTTCCAAACCACTCTGCGGATGATTTGGCCAATGACTTTACAATGACAACAGCAGAGGTTGAGGAAGTAACAACGACCTTTTCTCACCTTGAAAAAATTAAAGTCGCTCAAATTAAATCTCTTCGAAAACACCCGGAAGCGGATAAGTTAAACTTAGTTACAATCGACTTTGGCGAAGAAGATAAAGAAGTTGTTTGTGGTGCAGGGAATGTTAAAGAGGGATTAAAA
>CAKZJW010000081.1 GCA_937120495.1 uncultured Oligoflexia bacterium | reverse complement strand
ATCAAAAAATGAATCTGTGTTTACTTAACTAGAAGACTCGGGATGCGCTGCGTGCCACTACGAACCGAGAAGAGCCGCAAAATTTCCACTTTTAGCAATTGATAAGATGAGATTCTTTTTTAAATCTGAAAAAGAAAGTTCAGCCTCCCCATTTCTTGACTCTGATGTATCTTCCACAGACTTAGGTTTCGCACTTGGAGGTTTAATCCAATCATTCTCTACAAACTACATGTTTGGATATAGTACAAAGACTTATGATAACTCTGTAGCTTTAAATGAAACACTAATACAAATTAACTGTTCTTGGAATATGTAACTTAAAAAGAAACAAAAGGTCTCTATGAAATTTCTTCTACTCATCACTTTAATATTTAATTCAGTTATTTGTCTTTCAAGCGATAAGATTGTTCTTATTCCAGGAGCTTTTTCTTCTGGTGATCAATTATATTTAAATAAGCTCACACCATTTTTAGGACCAATTAAACAAAAGAGTTATTTTAAACATTTAAAAATAGCACTTGAAAGCAACGGATATGATGTCATCGTTTGTCCAAAGAAAAAATCTCAAGACATGATAGACATAAATCAAAGAGCAAGAGACTGTAGAAGATATCTGTCATTTTTATTATTAAAGAACCCTAGTAATCGATTTCATTTATTCGGTCACAGTATGGGAGGTTTGGTAGCTAGGAAGATGATTGAGTCCTATCCATTATCACTTTTTATAAAAACAGTAACGACTATATCGACACCTCACCGTGGAAGTTTTCTAGCTAATTTTGTTATTGATAAGCTAGATAAAAATGAATCTATGGGTAAGTTTTTAAAGCTTGTAGAAATAACTCCTGAAAAAAAGAAATATATTAAACAACTCATGACTATAAACGGAGAGAACGTTTATGCAAATGCTCTTAAAAATCCACGAAAGATTCCTGTTTACTCAATTTCAAACTTCAAAAAGAACTATTATAATACTGCTTTAGCTGTAACACAGAGTCTAATTCCAGAAACAAATGATGGTGTCATTGAAACATCGTCAATGAAATTTGGAATACACCTAGGTCAAATAAAGGCTGATCACATGGAGACTATTTGTTTAATGTACACAAAGAAATCGAGCGGCTGTAAGTCATCTTTAAAAGTTATTCTTAAGCATTATTCTGATTTAAAGAAGATTTAAACAACTTATAAAGTGCAAGTCATCAGACCAATACCTAAGCCTGTTAATGATCCGTTATTTCCTCCATGCCAAAGGTAAACTTTATTTCCATCCAATAAAGCCGTTGGGCTTATTATATCAAATGAATGCCAGCTTAGATCTGATATATCAGTGATTGCATCAGAGTCCTGAACCCAATTACTCACACCATCGCTTGAGTATGCATGGTGGATTTTAGTGTGTTTATAAGCAACTCCTTGATCATCTTTTTGGATTACAGCAGTGACAAATAAATGTACTTGATTATTTATAACTGTTGCAGCTGGCGTTGAGAACCCCTTATAGTATGGGCTTGAAAGCCTAGGGTACTGAGTTTGTTTTGCTCGTAAAACCTCTTGTCCTTGAGTCCAAGAAGTTCCATCAAATGTCATTAGTCCTATAACTTCTGCTGTTGAGTTTGCTTCAGTGTTTGAACCTGTCGCCGCGTAATATAAATAGATTTTATCATTAAACACAACAGCACCAGGCTCAGCAGTTACCCATTGGTCAAAAGTTAACTGAGGCGCTCCATTACTTGGGTCAGATGGTGCGATAAGAGGATTAGCTGTAGTCACTCTACTCCATGAAATTCCGTCAGTAGATTTTGCGTGTCCAACTCGATACGTTCCAGCTGCACTATAATCACTAGGGTATGAAGTATAAAACATATGATATTCATTTTTATAAAATACTACTGAAGGTGTCTCTGTTCCATCAGCATCCCATGCAGCTGCTCCAGTGCGATCAAATACTGGAGTACTCGGATTCAAAGTCCAGTTTATACCATTGCTTGAAGTTAATCGATATATAGAGATATGCTCTACAGTGTCGCTTGTTCGATCATTTGGTAGTGAGGAAGCGTACATTATAAATTCACTTCCAACTTTAAGAACATGTGGATCTCCCCATGTTGAGCCTCTTTTATTATTGCCTATATCAACTGTGAAGAAATCATTTCCTGGTCCAATTAATGGTGATGTTGAATAAGGTTTAAAACAATCATACGTAAGATTCGAAAAGTTTGGTGCTGAATTCGTAAGATCACTTTCTTCTTCTTTTGCACAAGACAACAAAGTTATAAGACTAAATACGATTAAGAGTTTCATCTCTTAATCATACCACACCAATCCATTTGTGTAGAAATTAACACAAAACATTTAAGTTCTAAGCAACTAATTCTAATTTCAATATTTTAGGATAGTTATGAACCAAACATGGAGGATTAGATGAATATTTTATTAATGCTTTTAGCAACATTTAGCTTAGCATCAAATGCCAAAGTTCCCAATTTAGAGCCAACTGATATTGACTCTGTATTCACACCAAAAGGATTTGACTCCAATGATAATGTTGAGATTGTAGTTACAGGATGGCTTCCAAATAAGTGTCACACTACTCCAATAATCACAGTGAGTAATAATGAATACAAAAAAGAAATTAACATTCAAGTGGTATCCACAGCCTATAGAGATTCATCTCCATTTTGCCCACCCAATGTGGTGCCGTTTAAAAGTGTTATCGAAATAGGAAAACTGGACATGGGACTACATGATGTCTACATAAATAGAAATACAAGATTTAATAAAAATTCATCTTTATTTATCACTAAGGCACTTAGCCACAGCATTGATAATGATAAATACCTTTCTGTGGATAAAGTTAAATACGATATAAATGACAGAGAATTAAAAATTAAAGGCTATATTCGCAGTGATTGCTTTGAAGTCGATAAAGTAAATATAATTAGTGATAAAGAGAATACTTATTCGGTATTGCCTATTATGAAGAAAACAAAAGATTTTTGCCCAATGAAGATGACTCCTATTGTCCATAAAAGACACCTATCAATTGGACTTGAACAAAACAAGGTTCTACTTCATATTCGCTCAGCAAACGGAAATTCTGTAAATAAAATCATCGATACTGGGAATAAATTTTCATCAACGATGTTTTAAAAATTTTACATGGGAATAAAGACTTCAAATTCTGTGCCCTCTTCACTACTAGAGAAATGAATTTGCCCTTCTAGCCAATCTATATGTTTTTTAACTAAATAGAGGCCAAGTCCACTACCATAAGCAACCTTGGGATTAAATCGCTTAAACATCTGAAATACTTCATGTTGATAAGCTTTTGGAATCCCAAGGCCATTATCAGCAACTTTAATAACTAATGTCTTTCTCTCTACTAGCAGAGTAACTTTAACATGAGATTCACTTTGATTTGGACTGTGATACTTAATTCCGTTTGAAATTAAATTTTCAAGAATTTGAACAAGACGGACTTTATTTGTATATGCTCGTAAGTTCGTTTTATCTTCAAAAGAAACTTTCACTTTAGACTCAACAATTAATAGATCTAATTTTTCTAAAATATCTTCTTTTATTTCATCTACATTTATCGCTTCTTTAGGTCCGGAATTATTATCAGCTTTTGTTAAATTTAAAATATCTCCAACAAGAGCCGTTAACTTTTCAGCCAACCTCCCCACTTTTGAAATATTAGCTTTAACCTCCTTGAGGTTATTGTCATCTAAATCTTCTTTTATAAAAAACACTAGACTTGAAATCGATTTTAAAGGAGCAACTAAATCATGTGATGTCCTATATGAGAATTGCTCTAACTCTTCATTTGATTCTTTTAAAGCCTTTGTAACTTTATTGGCATAAGCAACTGCATTTCTATTAGAGTTGGAAAGTGTAATAAAAAGAAAAAATAAAATAGAATCTATTATTAGTCCAAAGATCAGAATGAATACCGATTGATTATTTTCAAAAGAATCTCTAAACGACTTAGACGTATCAATCTTAATATTCCAAGCTCGTCCATAAAGCTCAACATTCATAGTTTTTGAAAACATAGGATCATAGTCATAATCAACTTCTGCATCAGTAAGTTCATCGATTAAAACAAAGTCATTATCTGAAATTTTAACATTTACCTTTCTATTGGAATTCTTTAACGTTCCTTCCATTAAGTTTTTAAAAACAAAAGGTGCGTAAACAAGACCTATAAAGTTTTTCTCTCTTAACTTTCTTGTAGAACTTAAGCCTTTTTTATAAAAAGGCATATAAAATAGAAAGCCTGGAGTTTTTTCAGAGTCTTGAACTAAAACAATTGGACCTGTAATTTGAGGCCGGCCCGTTCGACTTGCTTTTTTAGCTGCCAAGAATCGATTCTCTTCAAAAGCCATATCAAGACCAATAGCTTTAAAATTTGGCTCTGAAGGTTCAATATATGTGATTGGCCAAAAGACTTCCTTATTATGTTTTGGATGAATTGCAAAGTCAGGTCGACTTTTTCTTTGTTTACGAAGGAAGCTTTCTAAGTTATTCGGAGAAACGTTATAAATAACTCCAATTCCACTTATACCTGGGTACTTATTATCGATATCTAAACTTTGAGCAAACTCTTTCCACTCTAAGTTTGAAACGAGATCATTATTAAGCCTAATAGCTGCAACACCGCCACGTAAACCACTTTCATATAACTTAAGACGCTCTTTTATTAAACTAGTAATGGTTAAAGCTTCACTTTCAAATTTTAGTTGAATTCTTTTTTCATTTTCCTCTTTAGTAAATCTCCAGGCAAAGAGTGTCAAAATAACTGATAAGAAAACAATCGCCCAGTGATACCAATGTAGGTCTAACCATTTAGGAGTATTTGAATTTATTGAGTTTTTTTTCTTTATTTTATTAACCATGACTAATCATATATGATTTTTTAAATAATTCCAGCTTACAACCTTAATAAATATTAAGCTTTGCTTGTTTTTTCAACTTCTGCAGACTAAGGTCACTTTTCAGAACAATCTAAAGGAACAAGGACAAGCTTTGAAAATACTGACACATCTACTAACGCTTATACTACTTATCACATCAACTGCTTATGCCCAGCCTAAGATTTATATAAAATCATCAGATGGCATGTTTTCCAAGCTTTCAATTGTAAAAGAAAACAAGGAGATTGAATTTGTCGAAATGAGTTCAAACTCTGAGCTTATTGAAATATTTGAAGATAACGAAATATCTTATATCCATATTAAAGACTATGATAGTTACTCCACAAAGTTTCATGCATCTTTATGGGGTGGGCTTGGTCTTGCTTTAATATATTTATTCTCTAGTAGAGATAACTATTCTGCGGGAACTTATTGGGCTATCTTTGGAACGGGTCTTGTTACAAGTTTTCACTTTGGAGGAAAGGCTAGACATTCTTTCTATAAAGCAGTGAATACCTACAATGGCGTTAATGAAAAATTAAGTTTTAAAGCTCAGGCAACTACCGCACCAAAACTAAGCTATACTTGGAATTTTTAAAATAAATAGCTCTAACCAAGTATGTATTATATTCTTGGTTAGAGCTGAATGATTTTACTTTATAAAAATACAATCTTTATCAAACTGAACTTCTCCTGTTTGAATATCATGGACAGCGCCCACAATTCCAATCTCACCCTTCTCTAACATATCTTTAAGAATAGAGCTTTTCTCAATAATTTCTTCAACAGTCTTTTTCACATTTATCTGTGTCACTTTCTCTACGAAGTTTTTATTTTGTGATGTTCTGTCTTTTGTTTCGCTTTTTTCATCATTGATTGCCGGTTGAATTTTATCAAGCAGTCCCGTCAAGTGTCCAAGTTCAACGTGATCACATGCTCCTTTAACAGCTCCACAATTTGTGTGACCGAGCACGACAATTATTTTTGAGCCTGCAACTTTACAACCAAACTCCATACTTCCCAAAATATCTTCATTAATTACATTTCCAGCAATTCTAACACTGAATACATCTCCAAGCCCTTGATCAAAAATGATTTCAACAGACGTCCTTGAGTCTATACAACTTAAGGTTACAGCAAATGGGTGTTGGCCATCTGACGTTTCATTCGCTTGAGCAAGAAGATTTCGATTTACTTTTAAATTATTAATAAATCGTTCATTTCCATCTTTTAAAAGTTTTAACGCCTGAGTTGGCGTAATAGCATCTTGCATTTCTTTAGTTAATGTTTTCATGCACACTCCTTTATTTTATTTAATTTTATGACTTTAATATTTTTATTCTCAGCACTTATTTCAAAATCACTAATCATTTCTACAACATCATAAGTTAAAAATTTATTTTTTGAGTCATCAATTATAACTTTAGAGTTATTAGGGATTCCTTTTAGTGTTTTTAATATACTTGCTTTATTTAGAAATGAAACCTCTTCCGCTAAAACAATACGGTGTGTCTCCTGCCCATCTTCCACTGTTTTTAAGTCAATAGTTTCATGTGAATTCTTATAGCTCTCTACTAGCGTAAACGTAATTCCAAATGCTAGGCCAATAGACAATCCTGTTAACAAGTCCGTTAATAGAATACCAACAACTGTTGCACAAAATGGAATAAATTGGTCCCAGCCTAATTTATACATTTCTCTGAATAAACTTGGCTTTGCTAATTTGTACCCTATAACTAAAAGAATAGCAGCCAGACTTGCAAGTGGAATCATATTTAAAACATTTGAGATCGTCAGAACACTAATTAATAAACAGAAACCATGAATAATACCAGAAACTTTTGTTTTACCTCCAAATGCAATATTTGCAGAGCTTCTTACAATAACTTGAGTTATTGGGAGCCCACCAATCAATCCAGAGATGATATTACCAAGACCTTGCGCTTTAAGTTCTCTGTTTTGTGGAGTTACATTTTTACCCGGATCAATCTTATCTGTAGCTTCGACACACAAAAGAGTTTCCAAACTTGCAACAATCGCTATAACAAAAGCAATTTTCCAAACCTCTGGGTTAGATATTGCTGAAAAGTTTGGTGTTGAAAACTGATTTAGAAATTGAGAAAAATTTTCTGCAACTGGAATTGATACAATTTGTGTTGGTAGAAGACTTAAATCTAAAATCCCCATTTTATACAAAGTACTCATAAAAATACCTAAAGCAATTGCAACAATTGGTCCTTGGAGGATTTGAAAAACTTTATGCTTTTTTGTTAAAACCTTATCCCAAAGGATTAGCGTTAATAAACATAAAATTCCAATAATAGTAGCACCAATGGAAATAGAAGAAAAAGCATGACCTAGTGCCGCGAAAGAATTTTCTCCACTCACTTGTTGAACAAAAGAAAGGTCTCCTTCTGGATCTCGATCATAACCTAGGAAATGTGGGATTTGCTTTATAATAATAAGTAAGCCAATACCACTTAGCATCCCTTTTATTACTGAAGAAGGAAAGAAATAAGAAATAAATCCTGCCTTAACAGCTCCCATAACAACTTGGATTACACCAGCTAAAACAACTGCTAATAAAAAGTTATTCCAACTGCCTAATGATTCTATTGAAGTTAAGACAATAACCGCTAAACCGGCAGCTGGACCACTAACTCCAAGAGCTGATCCACTAGCTGCTCCAACAACAATTCCACCTACAATACCAGCTATGATTCCAGAAAATAGTGGTGCTCCCGAAGCAAGAGCAATACCAAGACACAATGGTAAAGCGACAAAGAAAACGATAATCCCTGCCGGTATATCGTTTTTTAAATATTTAAATGTTTCTAAGCTCACAAAACTACTCCTATGCCCATAGAACAATCATTACAAATGAATTGCACCTATAGGGTTTAATTAATTAAAAATTCAAAAAGTGTTTTATGAAACTGCAGGTGGCCGGTAAAGAGATTGACCATAACCCGCATGAACAAATGATTGTAAATAAAAATGATCATGAACAAGACTTAGATATATAAACTCATTAACTACAAATCCGTCTCCATCATCTGAAACTGTTTGATGCTCAAGCTCCTCCTCTAAAATTGGCTGCATTGGAACATCAGATTCTTTATTATGAGGAACAGAACTAGAAGCTTTTGATTTTGCTTTAGCAAGGGAGCTTATTTCTTTTCCAGCGCTAAAAACAAAATCTTTTTTTAAATAGCTGATATTTAGCATAGTTGCCAAAACCGAAAATACGACAAAAAATACGACATAAGCAGATATGCTATGCCTTTTGATTTTTTCATGTAATTTTTCGTCTATATCCATTTTCATGCTTGTTGAGACTAACATATTTATTATTTTTATGTGTAACTTTTTGTATCTGTACATTTTTTCAGCGCTATCTAATTAATACCTGAGAGTTTTATTTATATATTCTTTATGCAATAATGTCCTCATGAAGTCTCTTAAGGAAATAAATTGGAATCAACTATATGCTTTCTATGAAGTGGCTAAAGTACAGTCACTTAAAGATGGTGCAAAAGTTCTCAATATTGCCCCATCAACTTTAAGTGAGCAATTAAAAAAGCTTGAGACTAAATTTGATACAAAATTTTTTAATAGAAGTTCAAAGGGCCTTGCGCTGACGACTGAGGGGGCAAAACTTTTTGAACGCTCTAAAGCAATTTTTGAAGAGGGCAATAAGCTTCTTGACCACTATAGTGATGATATCGTTGGCGGTTACGCTGTATCCATTGGAATAGAAGAAACAATCCTCACTAGTCTATCGACAGAGTTTGCTTCTCAGTACTGGGATCTTTATACGAAGTATGGATCTGTGAATACTGTAAAACAAGTTAGCCATGAAGCCATGGTTGATAACCTTCTTCAAAATAATATCGACTGGGGCATTTCTGTTCGAAAACCCAAAAGAAAAAGTATCAACTATGCAGAGATAGGCTCTTTTGAAGTTGTCTTTTGTTGCTCCGAGGAGCTTTACGAAAAATTCAAAGAGAAAAAGGATATATTAATCAATATTCCATTCGTTGAAAGTAGCTGGGACAGAAACCTTAACAAACTCATTTATAAATACTTACGTTCTCAACAGGTTATACCTAAAGAAAAAATTTGTAGTGATCATATTGGTTTTGTAAAAAATCTATGCAGAAGAGGAAGGTGTGTAATGTACATCCCTCTCAATCCCCTAGAGAGCTATGATGGACTAAAGACTTTTAAACTTGATGAGCCTATCAAGATTTCGCTCTATGCAATTTGGAAAAAATCTGAAGAATCCCTTATATCAATTAAACTTTTAGAGAAGCTAATCGAATCGAAAATCTCTAATGTTCCTTTTAGATATGAAGACGTCGACCTACAAATTGAAGTATCAGATGTATCAGAAGATAAGCTCCGCTAATTTATTCAATCTAAAGAAGTAAGATCAGCTGTCCAATAAAAATAGTTAAAAATAAAGAAAACGGATATGTTACAGAGTAAGCAGTTAGTGGAATAGAAGAATCATTCACTTCAGACGAAGACGGAAGAGCTGCTGCGCAAGTAAAACTACCAGCTAAAGCCCCAAGGAATCTCAACTTATTCATCTTTAGAAGCTTAACAGATACAATTGCTGTTATCATGATTGAGAAGACTGTAATCAATATTGTAGCTAATATTGTTTTTAACCCCTCAACAGTTAAAGACTTCAATAAGCCCTCTCCTGTAGAAGATCCTACTCCACACAGAAATAACATTATTCCTATTTCTCTTAAAAATTGATTTGTTCTTCCAGCTATTGACCAAAGCATAGGTCCAGTTTTCCCCACTCTTCCAAGAACTAGAGTTGTAAGCAAAATTCCACCGGTCATTCCTGGACCAATATTATTTTGACCAATAGGAATTGACAACTTACCAATTAAAACTCCTAAAACAATTGCAATTGAAATGGGTAAAAAATCAATGGACTCTGATTCTTTCCCTCCGAGCATTTTTATAAAGTTTGGAATAGAGTCTCTTTGTACACTTGCTAGAATTTTATCACCAAATCGAAGACGAGTTAATCCCCTAGGAACAATGTTAACCCCGGCTCTCCGAATCTCTCTTACCTCAGCCCCCCACAATCCATCTAAATTCAACCTTAACAGTGATTTTCCAACTACTCTAGGGTTCGTAATCAACACTGAGATTAATTTTTCTTCAGTGGGAACAATAATTCTCTCCGCAGTACTACTTCCCAAGATCACAGAAACAATTCTGTTCGAGCTTACCTCTCCAATAACTTTCACTAAGTCTTTCTCTAATAGAATTGTATTCCTATCTGGAATGAAACTCTCTCCACCTTCAAAGCGCTGAATTCTAGAGATAATCGCATTTGTTGTCTCATTAAAATGTATATCAGAAAGACTCTTGTTAAATACATTTGGGTTATCGACAAGATAATGTGCCGTCTGGACTATCTCTCCTCCTTTATAAAGTTCTCGATAACGATTCTCTTCAAGCTCTACATTTATTTTCATAAACTTGGACAATATTCTGATCGTAAAAACAGTAGTTACCAAAGCAACTGGATATGAAACAGTATAAGTCGCCAAAGGTATACTTGATTTCCCATTTTCTATAATTGCAGCCAACGCAGGAGTAGAGGTTGTTACTCCAGAAAATAACCCTGCAACTAATAATGTATCAAATCCCATTAAATGTGAAATTCCCAATGTCACAAAGAAAACAAGGCTCAAGGTTATAGCAGTGTTCCTTAAGTAGTCTCTTGCCTCTCCAGTTTTAAAAGATTCAAAAAAGCCTGGTCCAGCTTGAATACCAACAGCAAAAATAAAAAGGATTAAACCAATTTTTTCAATTGAATCAGGCGCCTTCATTCCAAAATATCCAAAAAAAATTGCACTTAACACAATACTAGAAGAGCCAAGGCCAATTTTTTTAATTTCAATTTTTGAAATTAAAACACCAAAAAATAGAATAATGAATAAGCTGACGTACGGAGCTCTTAAAGTTTCAAGCATTGCCCCCTCCCTTAACAAATCCATTTATACAGAGCTATTTAATTTGTGACAATAACTCTAGCGAGCTCTAACACAATCTTAACTTTACACGTTTCATTAAGGTCTAAGCATATTCGCTTTTACCGAATATAAAATATTTTTAATTTCGTTTATCTAAGTTACAATGTATATTAATTCTAGCACTACGAAGGAGTTTCAATGTTCAAAACAACAATTATTGTCAAAAAAACTAGTGAAAACAAAGAGTTAGATTTAGAT
>CAKZJW010000080.1 GCA_937120495.1 uncultured Oligoflexia bacterium | reverse complement strand
TTGCAATGGCATCGATTGTTCCGTCCGCTAAAGCCGCAACACATGCTTTTCTATCTTCACTTGATCTCAAAGGTGGATTCATTTTCCAGTTCGGATGCAGCTGTCCCTCTTCTCTTTCTGGAATATCTTCATCACATAAAACAAGATGATGAGGAGAAACCTCAGCCGTAACTTTAAAACCTTTTTTCTTTGCCTCTTTAACATGCTCAATTGATTCTTTCGTTGAAATATGAAGAACATGATAGTGACAACCTGTCTCTCCACTAAGATCACACCCTCGTTTAACATGAACGGATTCACTTTTTGAATCAATCCCTTTTACTGAATATTTCTTTGCGTGCTCACCTTTGTGAATTGCTCCACCTGCAGATAAAGACTCATCTTCAGAATGATCTAAAATTGCAAGATCAAGTTTAGCGGCATTAATCATCGCTTCTTTAAAAAGCTCGTCTGACTGAATGCCCTTTCCATCGTCAGTAAGAGCAATGGCTCCAGCATTTTTTAGCTCTTCAAAGTTTGTTAAGCTCTCACCTTTAAGTCCCATTGTTACTGCACCCGTTGGGTAAACCCTGCACAAAGAAAGTTCTGATTGCTTATCCCACATGAATTTTACAACCTCAGGATTATCAGCTGTTGGCATTGTATTGGGCATAGAGATAACACTTGTAAATCCACCTTTATTTGCAGCTTGGGATCCAGACTTTATATCTTCCTTATATTCAAGTCCAGGTTCTCTAAAGTGAACCTGGGGGTCAATTAAACCCGGGAGCAGAATATTATTTTTTGCATTGATTATCTTATCTACGCTTTCATCTTCAGCATCTATAACCGAGTCAATTTTTTTTATTTTATCATCCTCAATTAAAAGACAAGCGGATACGAGAGTCTCACTTGAACCTAGATATTTTCCAAGGGTTCTTGCATTTTGAATAAGTGTTTTCATGATTACCTACAAATGTTTTTTTAAATATTTACCAGTTAATGATTTTTTACTTTTAACAATTTCTTCAGGAGTACCTTTTGCAACTATTTCTCCACCGTGTTTTCCACCCTCAGGACCAAGATCTATAATATGATCGGCACTTTTTATGACATCGAGATTGTGCTCAATAATAACGACAGAGTGTCCCTGATCAACAAGTTTATTAATTGCGGCCATTAAAACTTTTATGTCATGAAAATGAAGTCCAGTAGTAGGTTCATCTAAGACATAGAGACAATGCCCACGAGTAGCTTTACTCAGCTCTCTAGAGAGTTTCATTCTTTGAGCTTCACCACCAGAGAGAGTAGTTGAGGATTGTCCAAGTTTTATATAACCAAGACCAATACCATCGAGAGTCTCTAGAGTTCTATGTATTTTTTTATGGTTTTGAAAAAAGTCTTTCGCCTCTTCTATACTCATTCCTAATACATCAGCAATTGTCTTTCCTCTGTAAGTGATATTTAAAGTTTCTTGATTATATCTTTTTCCATTACAATCAGAACAAGTGATATAAACATCAGGAAGAAAATTCATCTCAACTTTTATGACTCCATTTCCCTCACAGGTTTCACAGCGTCCACCTTTTACATTAAAGCTAAAACGACCTTGCTTGTAGCCTCTAATTTTTGCTTCATTAGTGTTTGCATAGAGAGCTCTAATATTATCAAATAATTTTGTATAGGTAGCTGGGTTTGATTTAGGGGTTCTTCCAATTGGTGACTGGTCAATTTCAATTACTTGATCAATCTTTGAAACTCCACTAATTGACTTGTATGATTTTTTCTTTGTTTCATTTTTATTTAATGTATTTTTAATACCAGGAACAAGAGCTTTATGAACTAAGGTTGATTTACCAGAACCACTCACTCCCGTAATACATACTAACCCACCAATAGGAATATCGACACTTAGTTTCTTTAAATTATTTCGAGTTACTTCCTTGAGTTTTATTACATCTTTCAAATCTCTTCTATATGAAGGGATATCGATACTTTCTTTTCCACTTAAAAATCGCCCCGTAATTGATTTAGATTTTTTTATCTGAGTGGGTGTTCCCTGACAAACTATCTCTCCACCATGTATTCCAGCTCCAGGACCGATATCAACAATATAATCAGAACTAAGCATTGTTTCTTCATCGTGCTCAACTACAACTACAGTATTGCCAAGACTTTTTAAGTGCTTAAGAGTTTGAATAAGCTTTGCATTATCTCTTTGATGAAGCCCTATACTTGGCTCATCTAGGACATAAAGAACTCCAGATAAAGCGGAACCAATTTGGGTCGCGAGTCTTATTCTTTGACTCTCCCCACCTGAAAGTGTTGTTGCCCCCCTATTAAGAGTTAAGTAAGTCAGACCAACATCGACAAGGAACTTTAATCTTCCATTTATTTCTTTTAATAACTTTTGAGCTATTATGGCTTTTGTTCCAGTAAACTTTGTCTTTTTTATAAAAGAATAGGCATCTTCGATACTCATTTGAGTAAGATCCATAATTCCTTTTTTATTTACTTCAACATGTCTTGCATATTCATTTAATCTCTTACCTTCACAGTCTGGACATAACTCAATGGCCATATACTTTTCAAGGTCATCGCGAACTTTCTCAGATGAACTCTCTTTATATCTAGTATCTAGCCACTTATCTAAACCTGGAAAAGATTTTTTAAACTTGTATGTCGATCTTTCAGATTCAAACTTAAATTGATATTCTTTATCACTACCTTCAAAAATTATTTTTTTTACTTTTGCAGGCCATTTATTTAAAGGTGTCGAAACCTTTACTTTCTCCGCTGTCAAAATAGACTTAACCATCGAATAATAAAAGCCACCTTTTTTACCCAGAGGTGCAATAGCCCCGTCCTCTAAAGAGATGCTTTCATCTGTTATATATTTCGCTCGATCAAAAAGTTTTGTTTCACCAATGCCATTACAAGTTGGGCAGGCACCAATGGGAGAATTAAAAGAAAATAATCTTGGTTCCAGTTCTGGATAACTCAAACCAGAGGTATGAGAATACAAATGCTCACTATAAAATTCAAGTTCTTCATCACTGAGAACATAAATATTACCTTCGCCAATTTTAAGAGCTTGCTCAACTGAATCTGTAAGTCTTGGTTTAATTCCCGATTTAACAACAATTCGATCAACAACGATTTCAACTGTATTTTTTTTATTCTTAGCAAGTTTTAAATCTTCATCAAGAAGTTGAATCTTTCCATTCACTCGCGCTCTAGAAAATCCCATTGATTGAAATTTATTTAGAAGTTCTTTGTGCTCTCCTTTTTGATTGGAGATCACACTTGCCATAATATGAAGTTTTGTTTTTTCTTTTTTTGATAATAATTTTTTTACTATTTGCTCAGCAGATTGGCTCTCTAGTTTATCACCTGAAACTGGACAATAAGCAGTTCCAACTCGAGCATATAAAACTCTTAAGTAGTCATAAACTTCAGTGATTGTTCCGACAGTTGACCTTGGATTTTTTGATGTACTTTTTTGGTCAATAGCAATTGCCGGTGATAATCCAACAATACTTTCAACATCTGGTGGCTCCATTTGTCCTAAGAATTGTCTAGCATAACTAGAAAGAGATTCTATATATCTTCTTTGCCCTTCGGCATATAAAGTATCAAAGGCAAGGGATGATTTTCCTGAACCTGAAGGACCTGTAATAACAGTAAGTGAATTTCTTTGGATATCAATATCAACGTTTTTTAGATTGTGTACACGTGCGCCACGAATTTCAATATTTTTCATATAACAACCCTAGCAAACCAAGCTAGGGTTGTCAGAAAATTCTAGTTTATTTCAAGTACTTGTCCATCAAATGTTCCGCGCTTAAGCTCTCTGAGCCCAGCTGAATTTTCGCAAAGTGACATATCTTCATTTCCACGGATTATTGCTTGAGCTAGCTGCTCAACAGTTATCTCATTTGATACTTTTTTAATCTTTTTGTGAAGCTTTCTAAGAAGTCTTTTAGGCTTTTGAGATGTTTGTTCTGCGTATTTATAAGACTGTTTTATAAGTCTAATCATTCTATTTTCTTTTCGATTTTTTGCCGAACGGATGATAATTCCAACAGTAATCGGAGCGACCATAACCCCCATTGTTATCATTCCACCAGCAACAGTTCCACCGGCAATTACACTTCCAGCGACTAGACCACCCAGAAGAGTTGTTGCGTTTAATGCACTCGCCTCATCAGAAGATAATCTATTATAAAATGAGTCCACCCTCTCTGACTTGTATTTATCAATACAATCAGCATAAGAAAAAGTGGCCATAATTAAAGTTAACATAAGTACAATTGATTTCATTTATTCTCCTATTTGAGAAGCTTCTTCTCTTAATATATTTTTATAATTTATAACCTAAATATTTTAATAAACGATTAAATCTTGCCTTCCTTACTGTTTTAACAGCATCTTCATTTAGGATTAACTTCTGAATCAATCTCCCATTTCTTCTGATATTATGTACGCTGTTTGGGTTTAAGAACTTAAAAGGTAAAACAATAGGTAAAGTCATAACATCAAGAGCGATACCGACAGGTAACATAATAAATGCAGCCGGTGTATATCGACCATTACTCACACCTACAATGACATCTCTTGAAGATCCACCAATAACGCCATCATCAAACCCGATACCTCTCCAATAAATTCGATCTTTTCTAGACTTATTCTTATCGAACTCTTTTAACTTTAATATCTGTTCAGAGTTTTGCTTATTTAATTCAAAATGAATCAAAACTTCTTGATTAACCTCATCTAATGTAAAGCTAACTTTTTCACCTGTTTTTCTATTATGTAACTCTCCACTTAGAGCTGAAAAACTAATAAGTGCTAGCAGGCTAATAAATAACTTTTTCATCAAGATCCCTTGAGCATAAGCTCGGTATTCAAACTATTTCATTATATTTACGTATTCTCTCAAAACCTTGAACTATATTCACCATCACAGGAAATACATACATAGGGTGTTAAGAAATTTGATACTTAATAAATTTGAAATTTCAGGTACTTATTGACCTTAAGCACTCTTCATTTATGTAATTTTTACTTTAAAGACCATCCACAAAGAGTTTCTGTGTAGTATACGCCTATGAAAAATTTAATCTTACCACTATGTTTATTATGCACTAGCGTCTTCAGTGCTGAAGTTGACCATTACTCCAAAAGGGCTATTCCTCTAGAAGACTCACTTGAAAAAGTAAACACGATGGCAAACGAACATCTTCAAGTTGCTCTAGATCGAGTGAATTCAAATGAGAATTGTTCTCTATCAAAAAAATCTCAAGCAAAGCTTTATAAGTCTCTTAAGTCAGAATTTGCCAATCACATGAAAGGCCAATTCACAAAAGAGCTTATTCACTCCGAGACAATTGATCTACATAAGACACATATTAAGAACTCTATTTATCGAGACTGGAATTTTGCAGATGGAATGGTTTTAGCTATTGCTAAGCTTAAAAAAGGCGACACAAACTCCCTTGGGCTTAGTCCTTTAATTAATATAAATGATCACTATATCGGAATCGATAAATTTGAGCATATGTTTGGAATGGGTTTTATTTATTTTAGACTCCATCACCACAAGAGCTGGCCTCTAAAATCAGTACTAAAACACGGAATATTCAGAGAGAAAGCTATTTTGGGCGGGAATATAATTGAGACTGGTGTATTCGCCTACGCTGATCTGTCAGCAAATTTTAATGGAATGAGATTTTGGAACCATATGCTTCAACTAGACAATGATGTTCTCGGCAAAGAGCATAATATTGGCCCTTACCTAAAATGTGACAGTGGAAAATGGTCAATAAATAAAAAAATAGATTTCTCAAAATACATAGACAACACAATGGATGAAACTCTAAATTGCTCAAAATTTGCAAGAAAAAGCAGCCTTAGGAAATTCAACAAAAGAATAAAAGAGATCAACCCAGACAATACTTGCCCAATGAGCAGCGCGAAAATAAACAGCAGCATTAATAAATACCAAGTCAAAACTAGCTCGAAAACAATGATCTCAGACTGGCTAATCAATACAAAAGGTAATGGACGTCTAAAATTCACCAACGAATTTAGTAAGGAATAAATAATCTAAAGAAAAACTCTTTTTTCTTTGGCCTTCCATATAAGTTGAGATAAAATATATAAATACCGAATTCAAGGAAGAATCGTGAAGTTTATATTAATTGGCTTATTTGCAATTTCAAATATCGTATACGCTTCACAGCACACGTGTGATGAAACATCCCTCTCCCATAAATACTATAAAATCTGTTTTAATAAAAAAACTAAACTTGCTCACTGGGTAAGCTACAATCTAGACGAAAAGATGTTTAGAGGCCAAACAAGAAGAACTAATAAGTTTAAAGTTGACCCTCTCATACCGAAAGACTCTCCAAAGCCAGACTACTATAAAGGATCTGGTTATGATCGAGGACACCTTGCACCTGCAGGAGATATGAGAATTGACACTACTGCTATGAAAGAATCTTTTTTTATGACAAATATATCTCCACAAGAACCAAGTTTTAATCGTGGCGTATGGAAGAGACTAGAAAACTTAATGCGCTCTCTGACACAATCGAACAAAACCTATACTGTAGTCACAGGACCTCTATTTGAATTTAAGCCTAAATCATTTAAGACCAGATTTTTGAATATTCCTAAGTTTTTCTACAAATTGATTTTCTATAAGGATAAGTACGAAGTTAAAGTTCTAGCCTATTTACTACCAAATGAGGTATCAAAGAGGCCATTGTCGGACTTTCTTGTTACAGTTGATGAAATAGAAAGAAGAAGTGGAATAGATTTCTTTAAAAATCTTCCCATAACAACTCAAAACAAAATTGAATCTCAGATAGATACTGGGGCCTGGGGACTTTAATGAAACTATTTATCAGTATAACTTTTTTAATGCTTATAACATTTAAAGCTTATTCAAAGTCAGAATTAAAAACGATAAAATGGAAGCTTCATTCAGATGATGAAGGTATAAAAATATATACACCTTTAAAATACGAGCATAAATCCGGTTTAGTGCCCATAAAATTTAAAACAACAATCAAAGAAAATATTGCAAAGGTCGTAACGGTCTTAGCTGATAATGTTAGAAAAACACAATGGCTTCCCTATCTTCAAAAATCAAAAACAATTCACGAATATTCAAACTCAGACGCAGTAGTTTACTACCGCTATGGTAGTCCATGGCCTTTTAGCCCAAGAGATTTTTTGATTCGCTCTATCGCCGAATTCAACAGTAAAACAAAGAAGCTTTGGGTTGAGATGAAATCTATTAAAAAATTTAAAGGTGTAGAAAAAAGTGATGATTATGTCAGAGGTTTTTCTCATGATGGATACGCACAAGTCTCATACATCGATACAAATACAACTGAAATAGAAATGGCTTTTTTAAATGAATTTGGTGGAATGATACCAACGTTTGTAATTAATATCGTTCAAAAGAAATGGCCTTATGAATTCATGCAAAATTTCAGAAAGCAAATTGCTAAACCTGATATTACTATTAACCCTAAATTTATTATTGATTAATCTATAAACGATTTTTTATAAGACTTAGCTCGATTAAGTAGCTCTCTATAATTATACTTTTTACTAGAATCTAGGTTGCCATCATAAAATCTTTTAATTCTCCATAATGCAATTGAGAAAAAGCCAACTAAAATCGCCGTATCCAGGTATTCTTTCTCAATTTCTTTTAACGATCTTATTGACTCGTAACCCTTTAGAAATGAAACTACAAAGCTCTTGTCAAGATTGTCCTTAGCCTCGTTTAAGCAAGTCCCAGACAAAGCAATACCTAGATCAAGAATAAAACGTCCTGTTCCAGACTGTTCAAAGTCAATTAATGTAACAAGTTCTCCATCTTTAAAAAGAGAATTGTCAAAATAGAGATCTCCGTGAATAATACCGCTTGGAAAAAGATCATAGGGTATATCTTTTAGTCCACAAGGAAATACTTTTTTAAATCCTTCAATAAAGTCACTTGCAGCATTATCTGAATTTACATAATCAATGATATCAAGACTTCCAAAGCCCACAACTTCGTGAGGACGAATAAATTCAAGATCCTCTTTTCTGATATCTAGATCGTGAAGCTTAGCTAAAGAAATACCTACTTTCGAACACACATCGTTAGTTATAACTGGCGGTGCTCCATCGATAAAAGGAAACACGACTCCATAATAATCTTCGTGATGATAGATTGGCTTACCTAAAAGTGTTTTTATTGGATTTAGCGAATACTCAAATTCATGTTTCTCAAGAGCAAGAAGAACTTGTTGTTCATTAAGTAATTGCTCAATTGTTTTATCGTTTGAAACTTTTAAAAGTATATTCCTACCACTATCAAGGATTACTTTAAAATTAGAATTGGATATTCCTGTCATTGTCGAGGAAAAATCAACAGCAATGCCGAGATCATAGTGCTCTAGAATTTCATTTATTTTTTCTAAATTGATATGTGAATATACACCCATATTATACTAAGCCCATTTTCTTTTCGTATTTAATAACATCCTCTAAAGATTGATGGTGAAACTTTATCACACATTTATCTAATTTTAACACCAATTCAGGGTTAATATCCTTCTTTAACGCGTGAGACTTAAAGTTCCCTTGAGGAAATAGAGACTTGATTTGCTCAAATGACTCTGACACAACCACCTCAATATGTTCGTATCCTTCTGGAGTGCTATCTCTTTTAGGTTGTGGAACCTCTACAAGGGGAATTAGGCGATCTTGGTACTTAATTGGCTCTTTAAGCTTAAAAGTAGAAATTAGCCTACCTCCGACATTACCTTCTACTAATAGCGTATTACGTCTAAGGTAGTCATCACAAATATCTTTGTAATTGTCCAAGCTACTTGTCCGGTAGCATATATGATCGATAAACCACTCTTCTTTTAATGTAATATCAAATTCTTTGAGTTCCTTGTCTAAACATTTAAAGAAATCTGTTAAGTTCTTTATCATTTTTTATTCTTCTTTTCTAAGAGATAAGCTTTTTGTTTTTGTTTTGCTGCTTGATACATTTTTTTTCTATATTCAGACTGAGATTGTTTGTTCTCATCTCGTATTTTTTTGGCATATTCTTTTTGTAACTCTTTTGCTGATTCATAATAATCATTACCACTGAAAGTAACTTTAACCTTAGGTTTTTCTTCTTTAAGCTTTAGTCTAAGTTCTTTATCTTTTGCTTTCTTTAATTCTTTTGCTTTTTGATAATGGGCACTCTCCGTTATAGACACTTTTGGCTTTGAATCTGTTTTTGTTTTTGTCTTCGATTTTGTTTTTTTAGCTCTTTTAGCTGGATTATTATGCTTTTCAATTTCATTAATGACTAATTCAATTTTCTCAAGTGTAGATGCCTTACTATTTATTTTGAAATCAAATGTTTCAAGTGCATAGCTTGATAAATAGAACAAGAAAATCTCTTCTTTATCAATTTCATTATCACGTAAAAAACTTTCTTCTCCAATTCTATGAACAGCTAAATTTCCAGTCGTATGAAGTTCATCTGTTAATGGCACACAGAAGTAATCAGAGGGTTTTAATCCCTGTCCACCATTTGTACCAAGACGGATATGATGTGCCACATCAGCAGATATATTAGAAACAACACAGTTTTGCTTTCTAAGCCAAGCCAGATACTTTAAATTTCTATGATTACCGTGTTTATACAATTGCATACAAATATTTTAAGTAAGATTTCGACAATATACAAATTTGAAGCTAATCTTTTTTCATGAATACAACTCTTCCATTTTCAGAATCTGCCGAGCGCAATCAAAAGCCAATTGCTCAGGTTTTAAAAGACTTTATTACTAAACAAGATCGTAACATTTTTGAAATTGGAAGTGGAACTGGTCAGCACGCAGCATACCTTGGTAGCTGCTTTTCACACCTCGACTGGCAAACCTCTGATGTAAAATCAAACCACAGTACTATTCAGGCATACATCGATAGGGCTAATTTAAACAATCTTCTTTCTCCAATTGAATTTGAAGTCGGTAAAACTCCTTGGCCCAGAAAGAGATTTGATATCGTTTATACTGCCAATACACTACATATAATGAGCTGGAAGAATGTTAAAACAACTCTAAAATCAGTAAATAAAATAATGAATGAAGGCGGACAATTTTTTATTTATGGCCCTTTTAAATTTGATGGTGAATTTACTTCTGAATCAAATGAAAAGTTTGATCTGATGCTCAAAGAGAATGATCCCCAAAGAGGTATTAGAAATTTTGAAGATATAAAAACAAATCTTGAAAAGAACAATCTTATGTTTACAAATAAGATTGAAATGCCGGCTAATAACATGATTTTAGTATTTACAAAAATAACAAAACAAGAGGACAAAAAATGAGTGACCTAAAAGAACAAATCAATGATGGAATAAAAGCTGCAATGAAAGCAAGAGACAAGACTCGCTTAAATGCTCTAAGATATGTAAAGAAACTATTCATTGAAAATGATACTTCTGGAAGCCCAAAGCCTGAGCTTGATATTATTATTGCTTATGCAAAGAAAGTTAAAGATTCTGCTTCAATGTACCCAGATAAAAGTGATGCTCAAAATGAAATTTTTGCTGAATATAAAGTTCTCCAAGAGTTTCTTCCTGCACAGCTAGATAAAGCTCAAGTTCAAACAATTATTGATGAAATCAAAGCGAAGCTAGATAACCCAAATATGGGAATGATTATGAAAGAGCTTCAGCCAAAAATCAAAGGTCAATTTGATGGAAAGCTTGCAAGTCAAATGGTTAAAGACTCTTTGTAAATGATTGCGATTATAGGGGCCGGAAAACTAGGTAAATTAATTGCGAATGAACTCGAGCAAAGACACGAATATTACAGTACAAATACTACAGGTCATGATGGTTATAAGAAGTTTGATATAAACTCTGACTCTTTTACGACTCTGCCTCTGGCCAGCACTTATATTATAAATATTCCTCCATCTAAGATTAACTTTGATTCATTTATAAAAAATGTAAAATCGATTAAGCATGCAAAAATAATTTTTATAAGCTCGACAAGTGTTTATGGTGACTTCGAAGGTATTGTTGATGAATTAACAAAACCAAATCCTAAATCACAGAGTGCTAACAAGTTAGTCCGTATAGAAAACATCCTACTAACTCAGAAGGAATCCCTTATAATTAGACCAGCCGGCCTCTATGACAAAGATTCTCATCCAGGCTTTCACTTAAGTGGAAAAGATAATATAAAAAACTATAACCACCCAGTTAATCTCATCTCCAGAGAAGACGTGGCTTCTGCAATCGTTAGGTTATTGAACACAGAGATACAACTAATAAACCTCGTAAATGTAAACCACCCCAAAAAACAAAGTTACTATACTGAGTTTTGCAGATCTAGGGGATTAGATACACCTCGATTTTCTCTGACAACAAACGGTAGGGGCAAAGAAGTAAAAACAAAATACGTCGATTTTCAATTTAACTCTCCGCTCCCATAAGCGTGTAATTAATTCACAAACATAGTTATAACGGAGTGATTGCGCTTTGCATGGGTCATTTTGAATAGGCCAAAGTGAACCAGATCAGATTGACCTCCCTAGTGCCCCTATGATTACAGCTATTTATCCTATATCAAACTTGGCACGGACCTTGCTTTATATTAAGTAAGCTGGATGGGAGAATTCTCCAATCCTACCCAAAAAATTCTTTGATTAATTAAAAATTTAGTTAATCTCCCAACCGCCCCATCTAAAATTTCTTATTTTCTTATCCAGCTTAAATTTATACAGTTTATGTATGAAAAATTTAATCTCACTACTTATTCTTTTAACTACAACTCACCTATATGCAATCAGTATTAATACAAAAGCTCCAGATTTTGAGCTTATTTCTCATACTGGTAAGAAGATCAACACAAAAGAGCTTCGAGGAAAAACGATAATACTTGAATGGTATAATTATGGTTGCCCCTTTGTCAGAAAGCACTACGACTCAAACAATATGCAACAAACGCAGAAGCTTGCAATAAAAGACTCAAATACGATTTGGCTTAGCATAGTATCATCAGCGAAAGGAAAACAGGGTTACCTTACAACTCTAGAAGAAGCTGAAAAAAAGCATAAAGAGGAAAAGAGTCTTGCCCACTTTATCTTGCTCGACAAAGATGGAAGCGTTGGAAGACTTTACGAAGCAAAACGTACTCCTGAAATTTTTATTATAAATAAAAAAGGAATTATAAAATACATGGGAGCAATTGATAGCATTCCAAGCGCAGACAAAAGCGATATCAAACGCGCCAAGAATTATGTCAACCAAGCACTAAGTCAGTTATCAAAAGGACAAAAAGTTTCAATTGGTAAAACGAAAGCTTACGGCTGCAGTATAAAGTATTAAAAAAGCCCCACATATTGTGAGGCGATTTATTTTTTATTTTAATTTTTATTAAAGAAGATTTTTTATTGACCCATAATAACTATGGTCAAATGTTTCTTTTCCCTTTCTCCACAAGAAGTCAGGTCTTTCTTTAGAGATCCAAGCTCCACCCAGAATTTTTCCGTTTGCGTTAACATCTAGTACATACTCATACTTTCTAACGTCCCACTTCTCATTTTCTGTTCCCAAAATAGCAGACACAGATGGATCAACTCCACCAGTATATGAAACTTTTGTAACTACCTTATAAACTCTGTGAGTTCCAGAAAGAGACTTTTCACTAGGAAAAGATTTAGAAACAATCTTTGATGTATACTTTACAGCAACATGGTTCCAAACTTGTTTAAGAGAATCAATATCTGCAATAAATCCACTCTTAGTAAGACCTAACTTGTTTGCCACAATAATGTGAAGAGAAGCCGGGTGAACATCTTTACAAGCTTTTCTCGCTCTAAAAGGGCTTATTCTTCCAGAGTTACACCTTCTACCAATTTGAGTTGATCTAAGATCTGATAACTTTGCATAGTAATAAGCTACAAGTGCTTTTATATCACTAGAGTGAAATGTGATTTTAATTCCATCTGCGTTTGTAAGTGTTTTTGCTTTTGGTTCCTTATGGTTAAGTCCTGCAGGAGAAGCCCCATGACAGATACCATGCCAATCAGAAGCACGCTTACTTGTTTGGTCCCAAACTTTTTCAACAGTTGGGTAATTATATCTTCCATTTAAAATATCAAATTTTTCAGCTGGAGATAATTCATTAATTTTATCTTGAGACATTGTCTTTAAACTATAAAGACTTGGTGATTCATATTTAAAGTGCTCAGGGTTCTTAGAGTTCCACCTCTGTGCAATTCCACCTTTTTTGTTCGCCCAAAAGTACGCTGGCCAACCGAAACCACTCTTAGAAATATCACCTTCTAGAGGAAGATTTTGAATTCGATCTTCAAAGTTCTTATCCATTTTAAATGGATTATTATAGCCATCCCATTTTTTTGTCTTATACTCAGCAAATGCAGACGCACAAAGCATCAACGCCGCTAACAAAACTGTTAGTTGATTCATCATTTCTCCCCTATTGAAATTTTCCCTTAACTCTATTTATTTTAAATAAGTATTAAGTTAGAAAACCTATATAGACAAAGAGCTATAAAAAATTTACATGGTAACGCGGTTATAACTAGTCGCGCAATTCCATCCAGATTTTATAATATTTCCATGCAGGAGGATCTAGTGGATTTGTCGTATGATCAGCCAATAAAGTTAAGTCTCCTGTAGAGCTTAAAACTTTTTTAACTTTAGGGTTTTGAGCAAGTTTAGCCTTCATGACACTTCGAATCAAATTATAATGAGCACCTTTTTTCTGTGTTCTGTAGACCATCTTCTTTCCCTTGAAGCTAACCCACTTGATTTTATATTTCTTCATCAGCTCAGTGGCGTAATCTCCGGCTTTCTTAGCAGCAAAACCTCTCATCTGTGAAACTTGCACTCTTGTATACTTTAGCTTCGTTCTTCCGTAACGTTTGTCATTTGCACTCTCTGGAAACTTCATTGACTGCCAAAGGCCTTCAACAGTTTTATATTTTATTCCATCATAAACAAATGGCGTATCAGCAAAGTTTGATAGAAGTCCAAGTTCATTTCTTTTACTTAAAATAACTTTTCCAGAATCTGGACTAACAAAGTCGGGTGCTATTTCCCACCACCTAATTTGTTTTTTAGAAACAGGTTTCCACCAATGTGATGGATATTTTTTGGAGGTTGTAGAACAAGCAATTAATAGTAATAAGATTAAGTATTTCATTGGCATAATTTATAGTAAAAATCTTTACAATACTAGGTATATTCAAGATAATTAAAGCCAAATAAAAATTCAAAAAGGAAGATATAATGGGTCGTAAGTCCGCTAAGATTGCTGGTAAAAAAGGTGCTGCTGATAGAGCTAGAAGTTTAATTTATACGAAAACTCTTAAAGAAGTAACTATCGCTGCTAAAAATGGTGGTGAAGATATTGAATCAAATTTCGCACTAAAAGTAGCAGTTGATAGATGTAAAAAAGCAAACGTTCCAAAAGATAATATTGACCGTGCAATAAAAAAAGGTATGGGAAATGATCAAGCGGATTGGAAAGATGTAAACTACGAAGGTTATGGGCCAGAAGGTATTGCCATTTTCGTTGAAGCGGCAACTGATAATGTAACGAGAACAATTGCCAACGTCCGTTCTTACTTTAATAAAAAAGGTGGCTCCCTTGGTAAAGAAGGATGTCTTCAATTCGTCTTCGAAAGAAAGGCCATGTTTACAATTAAAGACGAGGGACAAGATGTTGATGAGTTAATGATGGAACTTATCGATGCTGGTGCCGAGGAAGTTGAAAAAGAAGATGGTGAAATTATTATCCAAGGTGAAGTAGAGGCCTTTGGAGATATATATAAAAAGCTTGAAGAACTTAAAATTGAAATTGAAGAGTCTTCTCTCGAAAGATTACCCCTAAATACAAAAGCTGCTTCATCTAAAGAAGTCTATGAAGTTGTCGCAACTATAGTTGAATTATGTGAAGATGATGGAGATGTCTCAAAAGTTTATCACAATATGGACTTCTCTGAAGAATTTAGCGGATAATGCAAGACGCACTAGACCTTATCAATCAATATATCAGCGAATCTACGAGCTTAAGTTTTAGCTCCCCAAGAACTAAAGGTGATATTAAAAATATTAATATTCAAAAGTTAAAAGAAGAAAACTCTTTTAAGTTAGAGCTTAGACACCAAAAACATAATGATATAAAAACAGTAAAAAAAGAAGATCTAGACATCAAAAGTTTTCTTGAAGAATTTAAGCAAGTTCTCTTAAAAACTGAAAACGATGAAATTCAGATTCTTTTAAACAAAAAGAAAAAATCAAAGATTATAACTAAAAAGTTAAATCCGACTCAAAAACATAATAGAGAAAAAAACTATCTCATACCTGATGGTCAAAAATGTGATTTTCTTATTGCTATCGGCGTAATGGATCCAAGTGGTAGAGTAAAATCAAACTACTATAAAAAATTTCGACAAATCAACCGCTTTCTCGAGATGCTTGATGACTTATATAAGAACGAAACAAAAGAAGATTCTGAAGATAACCAATTTCATATTGTTGATTTTGGTTGTGGAAAATCCTATCTAACTTTTGCCATTTATTATTATTTTACAGAAATAAAAAAAGTGAACGTCGACATTACTGGAGTTGATCTAAAACAAGAAGTTATTGATCACTGTAATCAAATCACAGAAAAACTGTCATATAAAAACTTAAAATTTGTTCATGGTTTTATCCATGATTTTAATCTCGACAAAGACATTGACCTTGTTGTGACTTTACATGCATGTGATACAGCAACTGATGACGCTATTTTATTTTCACTAGATCACAATTCAAAAAAGATGATGTTCGTTCCTTGTTGTCAGCATGAGCTCAATAAACAGCTCAACAATGAGCATTCAAATGTTTTACTAAAACATGGAATCTTTAAAGATAGAATGACAGCACTTGTAACAGATACGATGAGAACACAACTTCTTGAGGCTTGTGGCTACAAAGTACAAAGCATGGAGTTCATAACTCTAGAGCACACAGCAAAGAATATTCTACTTCGCTGTCAAAAAGTCGATCGCTCTGAACAAAATAACAAAAAAGCATATGAGTTATATCAAGGTTTTAAAAAGCAGTGGAATATTGCGCCCTATTTAGAGAAAAAATTAATAGAAAAGGATTATCTATGAGCCAGATTACCGGTCAAACATTTTGGTTAAGAGCAGAAACAAAAAAAAATGAATATAGACGTGCTCTAACTCCGGATAGTTGTAAAAAGATAATTCAAGCAGGCCATAAGATCATAGTAGAAGACTGGAAAGAATCAATTATACCAACAAATCTCTACCGCGAAGTTGGCTGTGAAATAGTTCAGGCAAATTCTTGGCAAACAGAAGCTCAAAACGATGCAATCATTGTTGGTCTTAAAGCCCTAGATGAATCACCTAAAAGTTATAAACATACACATATTTATTTTGCTCATTGCTATAAAGAACAGGACGGATGGAGAGAGCTTCTTACAAAGTTTAAAGCTGGAGAAGGTAAAATTATTGATCTCGAGTTTATGACGGATAAAAATGGAAGACGTACAAATGCATTTGGTTTTTGGGCCGGATACGTTGGTGCTGCTCTTGGTGCATTGTTTTCAAAAACTACAAATAAAGAACTAGCAATAGAGGAACTTCGATCTCTTCGACAGTTTCCAGATAAAGAGGACCTAATTGGTTTTGTAAAATCTCATACACAAGGCCTTGGCGAAGCAATCATAATCGGTCGCAGTGGTAGAAGTGGAAGTGGAGCTTCTGAATTTTTAAACTCAATTGGATGGAGTACAGTTGGTTGGGATCAAAAAGATACAGCGATCGGTGGCCCATTTAAGGAAATTCTAAATTTTGATCTCTTTGTAAACTGCGTTCTAGCAATGAAGCCCATGGCTCCTTTTATTGATAGAGAAACAATTGAAAATAATAATCATAATTTAAAAGTAATTAGTGATGTTAGTTGTGATCCTGATAGTGACTGCAATATGGTTCCTCTTTATAAAGAAGCTACAGTTGTTGATGATCCCATTATAACTGTTACAGAAGGAGCTAATCCTGTCTCTTTAACAGCGATTGATAATCTTCCTTCAATATTACCAAAAGAGAGCTCTTATGATTTCTCTAGTCAGCTTGAAGACTTTATTATTAATTATGATGAAACTTCTGGGCCAATAAGAAAGTCTCTAGAGCATTTTGAAAAACACTCTAGTCTTTTGTAAATTTCTCTACGTTTACATTTTCAACCTGTGAGCAGTCCTCTGTAAAGAATGGCTCTGTAGGTGTAGCAAGGTCTCTAATATCAATTGTTACAACTTTTGCACGACCCTTTTTTCTAAATTTTCGTGTTTGATACTTACTGTTTTTCTTTTTGTATTCTTTTTTAATCCACTTATGCATATCATCTGGACTGTAATACATGATTGTAACAGCTTTTGCTTTCTCATTAGATGAATGCCATTTAATTCTTTTAGATAGTGGATTCGCAAGTTTTGCGATTTTTACATAGTATCCAGTATCTAATAATTCGTTAGCTTCATCGTGGGAATCTTTATACAGTTTTGTCGAGTGAGCTCCAAGGATTTCTCTTGGTAGATTTACCTCGCCTCTCCACTGGCTCAAAAGCTCATCGTCATTAAATCCAATAATTTCTAAAAATGATTTACCAAAAGCTGTACATCCAGAACCTTCACAAGCTCTAGGGTTATTAGTCATTCCATAGTTAAGCCAAGTCTTAGACTCTTTGAAGGCATTAAAGTATTCATAAGCTCTTGCACATGCTTTATCAGAGATAATAAATTCAATAAAATTTATATCGCGACCTCTTCTTTTATCCAAAGAATAAGCAACAGAAGCTTTAACCTTCTTTTCATCTTCAAGATTTCCCTTAAAGTTATGAACAAGAGTTCCAAGTCCTGAACCCTTATTAAATACAAGGTCCTTACTCTCGGTTAGGTCCGTTCGCTCCATTCCAGTGTGAAACTCAATGCCAGAATCACACTTTGTACTTATTGATAGGTGACCTAGTGTGTGGCCAAACTCGTGTTTACCAGCAAGAAGCGTATTAATTGCTGTCATTCGAGATAGTTTCTTAGGATTATTCCATTTAATACCAATGGGGCTCTTATATATATTAAAACGCAATATATTTGCAGCAAATACATTAGAGGAAACAAGTAAACTAAGAGAGAGGAAGATTAATTTATTCATCTAACAAGTATAAACTAGATGCTAAAAATTCAGTCCCTATCTTGAAACTTTTATATTGGTGTATAAAAAGTAGACAGTTAAATTACAACTGAGATTTACACTCCGAAAGAGTCATCGTCGTACTAAGAGAAGTAAGCCCACGAAGACGAATAAGCTGATAGCCCATATAAGAGTTCGATACTTTTGCACACATAAAACCTCGTTTTTGTGTTGCAATCGTCTCTACACAGTCTTTCATCGCATTCATTGCACCTACAGTTCTTCCAGTAGATGCCTGAAGAACTTGATAGCCTAAATAAGAAGCTGACATCTTTGTGCAAAGAAGGTCACCTTTACGTGATCTTAAAAGCTTATGACAATCTGTTTGAGATACCTTTGTACTTAGTATATCTCCATCCATATTTGTAAGAGCGTAACTTAAATAACTAGAAGAATGCTTTATACATTCAATTTGTTCTGGGCCTAAGGCTCCATCAAGAAGCGAGTCGATATTATTGAGCTTAGCTCTTAATTGAGTAAGAGTCCTTTGATCGAGAGTATTTATTCTGTCATATACTTTATTATAAACACTGTCTGTAAGAACTAAAACTTCCTCTGAAGCAAATGCGCTTAGTGAAACTAATACCAATAAAATAACTGAATAAATCTTTTTCATAAACATTCTCCTATGCGTACTTGTATCTAAATACAGTAGCCTCATTAAGTGTGATTGTTCCTCTTCGATGTCCAATTAAACCGTGATTTTTTAATTCTCTCACGGCCTCTAAAAAATCATCTTCTTCAAGCTTATAATCTTTATGCATTCCCCAGTGGGACTTTAATTCTTTAAAAACGATATCTTCTTTTGTTCTGAACTTACCTATTTCTCTGATATGAAAAAAGATAAAACACTCTTCTTTTGTAATTTCAACATTCAGCGTATTAAGAATTAAGCAAAGAAGATCTGCTCCTTTTGCATAAAGTTCAGAATGTTTTATACCGTTTAAAGTTTTAGGAAATTCTTTTAAAAATTTCATAATTGTAAATTGAACGTCGGCCATCTCCATGCCCTTCTCTTCAATTGAATCTTGAACTATAGAGAAGTTATTATTCAAAAGATGGCGCAAGTGTTTTTCATGAAAGCACAGCTTTCTTTCAATAGCGACCTCGACAATTTCAACTAGTGATTCGATCATTATAATAAACTATTAATAATTTTGTTTAATGTTTCAGAAGGTCTCATCGCTTTTGCTAGTTTTTCATCACTTGGGTGAAAATATCCGCCCATATCAACAGCTACACCTTGAGCTCCATTAAGCTCTGATAAAATCTTTTCTTCACTTGAGATTAGATCCGTTGATACCTTTGCAAACTTTGCTTTTAAATCAGCATCATCGTCTTGAGCAGCTAAAGCCTCAGCCCAATAAGTTGCTAGATAGAAGTGAGAGCCTCTATTATCAAGCTCATTTACTTTTCTTGATGGTGACTTATTATTTTTTAAGAACTTAGAATTTGCAGCCTCTAGAGCCTTAGCAAGAGTTTTTGCTTTTAAGTTATTAGTCTTAATTGCAATATCCTCAATAGATTCACCAAGAGCTAAGAACTCTCCAAGAGAATCCCAACGAAGATGATTTTCTTTTTCAAATTGTTGAACATGCTTAGGAGCTGAACCACCAGCACCAGTTTCAAATAATCCTCCGCCAGCAAGAAGTGGAACAATAGAAAGCATTTTCGCACTTGTTCCAAGTTCTAAAATTGGATAAAGATCTGTTAAATAATCACGAAGAACATTTCCAGTTACTGAAATTGTATCTTTTCCTTCCTTAACTCTTTTACAAGAAAAGTTAGTTGCTTCAACTGGAGTCATAATCTGTATATCAAGACCATCAGTATCGTGATCTTTTAAGTATTCATTTACTTTCGTTATTAAGTTAGAGTCGTGAGCACGAGCTTTATCAAGCCAAAAGATTGCAGGAGTAGAAGTTAATCTAGCACGAGTTACCCCAAGCTTTACCCAGTCTTTTATTGCAATATCTTTTGTTTGGCACATTCTCCAAATATCATTTTGAGCAACTTCGTGTTCAAAAATTACGCTACCATCTGCTGCCGTTACTTTTACAACTCCAGCCTCAGGGAGAATAAATGTTTTATCATGCGAACCATACTCTTGTGCTTTTTTGGCCATAAGACCAACATTTGCAACACTTCCCATAGTCGTTGGATCAAACGCTCCATTTTCACGACAAAAATCAATCGTTGCTTGGTAGATACCAGCATAACATCTATCTGGGATTACAGCTTTTGTATCGTAGGCTTTACCATCTGGTCCCCACATTTTTCCACTTGTTCTAATCATCGCCGGCATTGAAGCATCGATAATAACATCACTTGGAACATGAAGATTTGTTATCCCTTTATCAGAGTCAACCATTGCAAGTCTTGGTGAGTTTGCATAAACCTCTTTAAGGTCAGCTTCAATTTGAGCCTTTGTATCAGCATCAAACTTATCCATTTTATTATAAAGATCACCGATACCGTTATTTACATTCACTCCCACTTTTTCAAAAGCTTCAGCATGCTTTTCAAAAACGTCTTGATAAAAAACACTCACAGCGTGACCAAAGATCACAGGGTCTGATACTTTCATCATTGTGGCTTTCATATGAAGAGAGAATAAAACATCTTCACTTTTTGCATGAGCAATTTCAGTTTCTAGAAAATCACGAAGCTTAGCAACACTTAATGTACTTGCATCAATAATTTCACCTTCAAGAAGAGAGAGACTCTCTTTTAAAACTGTTTCACCACTATCAGTATGAAGTGTGATTTTCACATTCTGCGCTTTTGGAGAGATATATGATTTTTCAGTAGAGTAAAAATCCCCTTCAGTCATTGAAGCGACATGAGACTTAGAATCCTTTGACCACTCTCCCATTGAATGAGGGTTATTATGAGCAAATTCTTTTACTGGTCCAGCTACTCTTCTATCAGAGTTTCCTTCTCGAAGAACTGGGTTTACAGCAGAACCTAGAACCTTAGTAAATCTTGCTCTTAAATCTTTTTGTTCTTGAGTTTTTGTTTCATCTGGAAAATTTGGAATTTTAAAACCATGATCCTGAAGCTCTTTAATACAAGCTTTTAACTGAGGTACTGAAGCAGAGATATTTGGAAGTTTAATAATATTTGCTTCGGCCTTCTTAGCTAGCTCTCCAAGCTCAGAAAGAGCATCTGTCATTTTTTGAGATTCTTCCAGGCTATCAGGAAAGTTTGAAATGATTCTTGCAGCAAGAGATATGTCTTTTAATTCAATCTCTATATTTGCCTGTGCTGTAAAGCTTTTCACTATTGGTAGAAAAGATTGTGTTGCCAGTGCTGGTGCCTCATCTGTTTTCGTGTAGATAATCTTAGAAGTCATGAACTTTCCTTTGTTTCAATTTACATAGTTTCAATAATTTATGGGCATAACAATATACCAAAAGACACCCTTCTTAAAGTATTAAAACCTCATAAATGGTGTCGGCATCTTGTCTGCAATTTGGCACTAAGCCTAATTGTTACTAATAATTACAAACATTTAGATTGGCATGAATGTTGCGTTATAAATAGCAACAATGAACAAGGGAGTTCGTTATGAAAAAATTAGGATTATTGCTATGCACATGCTTCTTATTTAGCTGTGGAAAGAAGGTTACGGATGACCATGATGATAAAGTAGTTAGTGTCTCTCCAGGACTAACAGCAGAAGAGGATACAACAGTTGCACAAAATGAAAAGTTCACTTTATCAGTAAGTAAGATGGATTTTAAGCATGATGAAGTAATTATGATTACTATTGAAAATACAGGAGAATCACCTCTCAATCACTTGGCCTTTAGCTTCGAGGGTGCACCGAGTTCTATAAATGTAACTCGAATTAATTGCTTTGATATTTTGGATACAGGAGAGAGTTGTAATTTTGCAGCTGTCTACAATGAAGTTACACCTGGTGAACAAACAATTACTGCATCATATAGTAACTACGGTGCTCAAATGGAACTAAGTATCGTAATAAACATGCTTGATGAAGGGATTGCTGATCATCTCAAATTTCTTTACGAAAATTTTCACACGCAACAAGATTGTCGTTTTACAAGAATCAAACAAAAAGATGGAGAAGTTACTTCAATTGAAGGCGAAGACTTTTGTAGCTTTAGAAGTATAAACTACGCCGCAAGCGAAAGATCTGAAATTGAAGAAAATCCACTAGAGGTCTTTAATACAAATCAAGAAATAGCAGATGAATACTACTGCCCACAAGACTGGAGCCTCGGAAGCTTTAGCTTTGCAAAGAGTATTGTAAAAGAGAAAAAGAATGTTTTTGGCAGTACACGTGATGTAGAAATACCACCAGGTGAATCACGAGAAGTGTGCGTAAAGTATGGAGTATTCTCTTGTAGCAAGAAAAAAGTTTTTTACTCAAGACTTACAAAGGTTCATTGCTATTAATAATTATTGCTTCTTTACAAAAGCGGCAATGATAACAATATGACTACCATTAACTCTACCTTCAATATATTTGGGATCATCTGTTAAAGAAATATTCTTTACCATGGTCCCTCTTTTTGCTGTGAAGTTTGCACCTTTAACAACTAAATCTTTTATAAGTGTTACTGAGTCCCCTTGAGAAAGAATCGTTCCATTTGAATCTTTAATTACAACATCAGACTCTTCTTTGATTCCCTCTTTGGCCCAGGCAAGCTCATCCTCTTCAAGATAGATTTGCTCTAATAGTTCATTGGCCCATGACTCAGACTTTAATGCATGCAGAATTCTATAACTTAAAACTTTTACGGCAGAGTGTTCACTCCACATTGATCCGTTTAAGCAACGCCAGTGATTTATATCTTTATACTCCACTGAGTTTATTTCATCTGCACACTTACTACAAACACAGACACATTCCTCAACATTTTCATCTTTAAGTGAAATATAGCTTAAAGATTCTGTAGACTCACATAATTCACATTGATTGTTAGCTCGTTGTTCTAGTTTTTGTTGTAGTGACATATTTACCTTCTAAGTTATTGATTATTATAATAGCTCAGATACTGAACCTATGTAAATACTTCATTTAATGGCCTACCGCGACACATCAACCGAAACTAGTGCTATGTTCTGCTTTCAAAAAGAAAAGGAGAATTAATGAAAAGTTTATTAATAACTTTAGGTGCCATACTTTTATCAAGTACTGCCTCGATTGCCTCCACACTAACTATTAAAGTTACTAACGTAAAAAGTTCGAAAGGAACAATTCAAGTTGCTCTTTGGGACACTTCAAGTGGATTCCCTGATGACTATAACACGGCTTATCTAACAAAAACCGTAAATGCTTCTCAGAAAATAGTTTCATTTAAGAATTTAGACGCTGGTAACTATGCTGTCGCTCTTTATCATGACAAAAATAATGATGAGAAATTGAACACAAACTTTCTTGGTATACCTAAAGAAGGATTTGGTTTTTCAAACAACCCATTAATTCTAACCGGCCCACCAAGCTTCAACAAAGCAAAGATAACACTCAAAAAATCTATTGATAAAACACAGGTAATTAAGCTAAAACATTTCTAGATGTTAAAAATACTTTTATTACTACTTTCATTCAGTGTCTTATCTAAAGTCTCTATTACTTATGACTTTAAAAAACCTATTTGGGGAATTACAAAAATTGACTCGAATACAATTGCGTTCACTACAAAAAAAGGTTCAGTCCACACTCTTGATCTAAAAGCAAAGAAAACTAAAAATCTAGGGATTTCTTTTCCCTCTGTGAATACTAAAGGCCAAGGCGGACTATTAGATATCTATTTTTATAAGGATCAATTGTTTTTTACTTATGCTTTCAAATCAAAAAAAGGCAATACGACAAGACTTGCAAAAGTAGACTATAAGAATCAAAAAGCTACAAATTTCAAAGTACTATACACTGCAAAGGCATTTGAAAAAACAGTTCATCATTACGGCTCAAGAATTTTAATCAAAGATGGTTTCATATTTATGAGCGTTGGTGACAGAGGGCAAAGAAATAAAGCTCAAAGCCTTAAAACAGATCATGGCTCAATCTTAAGATTAAACTTAGATGGGTCTATTCCTAAAACAAACCCCTACTATTCCAAAAAGGCTTACTCTAGCGCAATTTGGTCTAAAGGACACCGCAACTCTCAAGGTATAGCAACTGCTAATAATCAAATTTATAATGGTGAATTTGGTCCCCAAGGTGGAGATGAAATCAATCTAATAAAAGCGGGTGCAAATTATGGCTGGCCAATTATTACATATGGTGAAGAGTATGGTGGTGGAAAAATAGGAAAAACAAAAGAGTCTTCACTTATTCAGCCTTTAAAATACTGGGTTCCCTCTATTTCGTTTTCAGAAATTCTTATTTATAAAAATAGACTTTATCTTGCTTGTCTAGGTACTGAACAAATTCTTCGATATGATATGAATGCAAACAAGTTCAATAACAAAATAAAACTAAGCACAAATCTAAAAGAGCGCTTTAGAACACTTGAAGAGGTTGATGGGAAAATCTACTTTGCCACAACCACTGGAAAAATTGGTTTTATTCTAGAATAGATCTTTTTTCTTTTTCTTCTTTTTTCTACCAAGACGAATATTAACTCCAACACCATAAGCTCTATTACCGCCAACTTCTAAAATAGCAGG